>JBFYMG010000089.1:0-17071 GCA_041305025.1 Thermoplasmatales archaeon | reverse complement strand
CCTCATGCGAATGCAATTCTGCAATCATGGAGTCAAAGTTCTCAGGAACGACAATGTTTATTCCCTCGCTTTCAGCGATTTTCTTTACAACGTCAGGAGGCATGCCATGGGTATCATACAATTTTATAAGTGCATTATTGCCGATGTTGCCTTCTTCTTTAATTATACGTTTTATAAGATTTTCTCCTTTAGACAGAGTATCTAAAAATTTTTTGGTTTCAATATCAAGGATTTCATCAATTTGGCCTTTCCGTTTTTTCAGCGACGGAAAATCTTTCTCAAGTAAATTCAATTGCATTTCTACAAGTTCTCTTAAAGGCGCATTTAATCTCAATTTCTCAATGAATCGCAAAGATCGCCTGATGATTAGCCTAGCAAGATAACCTGCCTTGACATTAGATGGTACAATGCAATCACCAAGCATGAAAGCAAGACACTTTGAATGATCAGCTAGCGAATAAATACTGACCATGTCGGAAGAGTTCTTTACATTGTCCTTCAACCAGTTTATAACTTCAGGAAAAACGGTTTCGTATACTGTAGGAGTGCCATGAGTAAACCATGCTATTCGTTCCAAACCATATCCTGTGTCAACTATGTTTAAAGGATTCTGTGTATATTTTTTTCCTTTGATAGTGAACTTTCCGCCTTCATCCTCTTTCATATTCATAAAAACAAGAGTTGCAATTTCTAGCCCACTGGCAAGTACTTCAAGACATGGACCCGCATTTCCACCACCGTCCCATAGTTGCTCCTTATAGTTAATGCCCTCCCTGGGAATTCCTATGCGATTTGCAAAAAATTCATCACAATATGCAACGGTTTGATCTTTCCAGTAGATTTCATCTGTGTTTTTATTAAAGGCATGATGTCCCATCATCTCAAACATGCTTAGATGTCGACCGCTAATGCCTATTTCTTCAAGATCATTTAGCCGTATACACGGCTGTGAAATAACCAAAGGATTTGCTGGTGGCGGTACTTCACCAGATGTTACATGTGGTTGGAAATCAGCAATGGATGCTATTGTAAGATAAATATCTGAACGCCACCTTGCAACAACCGGGCAACGTTCTCCTGTTTCAGGATAATGAAGCCTTGAATGACCTTTTTCTTCAAAAAAATCTAAAAAACTCTTGCGCACCTCAGATATAGAAAACCGTTTCTTGCCAAGCGGATTGCCAATAAATCCAAAATCTACGCAAGATCTATCGCCACAAAGTTTTGCATTGCCATCCAAAGACCAAAAATAGTCTCCGCACGATTGACATTTTTTGCGTATGAATCCATTGTCGCGGAAGAATTGTAAATCACATTCCTTTTGGAGAAACGAATCCATATTGTATCACATTCTTTTACCGAAATATAAACAAGCTTTATAAAAGGTATCCTTATCTTATGATTTAATCGTGTCTTGTATGTTTGATTTGACTCAGATTGGCTTGTATCTAGTCTATATTATGCTGCCTGTCCTGGCTCTGTACATTGTGTATTTAATCATTACAAAAGCATTTGAAGATATGGGTTTCTCGTCAATAGAAGCAATCATTATTGTTTTTGTGTCGTATGTGCTCGGAGAAGGACTATTAGATGCTTACGTTGGTTTTAGTTTTTCTAATATGCACCTTTTCTCACACGGATACTGGGCAGTAGGAATAAATTTAGGTGGTGCCGTAATTCCAATTATTCTTAGCGTATATCTCATAATAAAAAATAAAATAAAGCTATCCCTTGTTTTTCTCGGGGTAATAATTGTTGCGATAATTGCTTTTTTTGTTACCACGCCTATTCCTGAAAAAGGAATTGTATCTGTTTTTCCGTATTGGATTCTTCCTGCTATTTTTGCAAGTTTCGCTTCAATATTTTTGTCATGGAAAAATTTCAGACAGGCAGCTCCCTTGGCTTACATCTCTGGAGCTATTGGAGTTTTGATAGGTGCTGATTTTTTGCATTTACCAGAGCTACTAAGCCACCCTATAAAAGAACTGACACCTGCAGTAATAGGTGGTGCAGATGTTTTTGATATGATTTTTATCACAGGATTGCTTGCGGTTATTGTTGACGGGATACTTGTGCATCATAAAAAATCAAAGGAGAAGCACTCCTGATTGATTTCTAAATCATCTTTCGAAATACTTAAACTTAATAAACACATTATATTTACCCTAGAGGGTTAATATATATAATTAATGAGGCTATAAATGGGCGAATCAACGGACGAACTAGCACAGAAAAAAGACGAATTCCAAAAAAAAGCGAATGAGTTAAAGGAAAAGAGAAACCAACTACATTCGAAATCAAAAAAATTAGCTGACGAGCGAGATTTGTTGAATTCTACCATACGTGATATACGAAATAAAATATCTGAACACAAAGCAAAGAGAGACGAATTAAACGAAAGAGTTAAACATGCTAAAGAGCAGAGAAACAAACTAAACAAAAGCTATGGCGAAATCAAAAAACAAATTGATGAACTCGAAAAAACTCGATATTCTGCTACTGGTGCAAATTTAAACGAACTCAAGAGACAACTGAGGAATCTAGAAGACGAACATATGACACAACCTATGTCTCCGCAAAAGGAGAAAAAATTGATTGAGACCATATCTGGACTGCATTCAAAAATTAAAGAGCAAGAAGAGATTTTAAACAAGGATCCACGGCTTAAGAAGGCTGTTGAAGAGGAGAAAATTGTAAAACAGAAAGCAGAAAAGCAGCACGATCAAGTAGAGAAATTGGCCGAGCGGGCGCAAGAAGAACACGAGAACATGATAACCTTGATTAAACAGTTGGACAACCTGGTAAAAAAGGTTAACGAGATTCAGGAGACAATAGTGTTGACTAAGATTGAGGCAGATAATGTTCACCGAGAGTTTATAGAACATGTCGATAAAATCCACGATATGGAAAGACAGATATCATCTGTTCATGAGACGAAGCGGAAAAAGAAGAAAGATGCAGATGCTACAATTGCTCAAAAAGAAGCAACCGAAATATTTGAGAGATTTAAGCGTGGAGAAAAACTAAGTACTGAAGACTTAATGGCTTTACAGAAAGCCGGTTTGATATAAGCTTTATTTGTAGGGATGATAGGTATGCAATGCGAACTTTGTGGTAAAGATTGTTTTGATTGTAAACCTTCTGCCGTTGACGGCGTTCGTATGATGTTATGCCCTGGCTGTATGAAATATGGTGAGGGCGTAAAAGAGACTGTTAGGCCTTCGACTATCTTACATAAACCGCCTTTAGATAGGATTAGAAAACCCAAGGTTAAAGACGTTTATGAAGGCATGAACAAAGAGCTTGTTACCGGTTGGAATGAGCTGATAAAAAGTGCGAGGGCGAAAAAAGGATTGAGCCGAGAGGAATTGGGTTTTAAGATAGGTGAGCGGACGGTTACAATTTCTAAGATCGAGAATGGTGATTTGCGCCCTTCGGACGAAGTTGTTAAGAAACTCGAGAAGGAGTTAGGGATAAATCTTATTGAAGAGGTTAAAAGCGTTAGTACTGTTTCGACTGACTCAAGATCTCAAGGTCTTACTCTTGGTGATTTTTTTAAAACAGAAGATGAAGATAAATAATTATGAGTAAAATCGATTTATCTCAAGCTATCGCAGCGTTAAAATGTGGGGAATTAGTGGTATATCCTACTGATACTTTGTATGCTCTCGGTGCCGATGTTTTTAATGAAGATGCCGTGAGGCGGATTTTTGAGATCAAAAATAGACCATTTGACATTCCTTTGTCTGTTGCTGTAGCAAGTTTTGATAGTATTGAGAGTATCGCTTTCGTTAATGATATTGCTAAGCGTTTGGCAGAACAGTTTTTACCTGGTTCTTTGACTCTAGTTTTGAATAAAAAAAGTACAATTTCCAGTACTGTTACTGGAGGTCTTGATAAGGTTGCTGTAAGAATACCTGATAATGAAATTGCTTTAGAATTGTTATTCAAATTTGGTCCACTTACTGCAACAAGTGCAAATATTCATGACATGGAAACACCTAAAGATGCAGAAGGCATTAAGAAGCAGTTTAAAGACGGTGATGTGGCCGTTTATCTGGATTGCGGTAAATTGAATGCTTTGCCATCTACCATTGTTGATATCACTACCAAGACGCCAAAGATAATACGTGAAGGCATAATAACCAAGAAAAACATATTGGATGCGATCAGGCATGGATGACACAATTTACGAAAGTTATCGGCGTGCAGGAAAGATTGCAGCCGATGCCAGAGATTACGGGGCAAAACTAGTGAAAAAAGGAGCAAGCTATCTAGACGTGGTAACTAAAATTGAATCAAAAATTATTGAGAGTGGGGGCGGTCTTGCGTTTCCTGTTAATGTTTCCATAAATGAGATTGCCGCTCATTTCAGTCCACGTCATGATGACAAAAATTTGGTTTTTAAAAAAGGAGATATTGTTAAATTGGACGTGGGGGCACATGTTGATGGATACATTGCTGATACCGCGTTGACTGTGGAAGTTGAAACAAATACTCATGCAGAGATGATTAGAGCTTCACGAAAGGCGTTGGAAAATGCAATTGGTTTGATGAAAGCCAATGCCGATCTTTCGAATGTCGGTGAAACTATAGAAGAAACTATCGTGTCCCATGGTTACAAATCCATAGATAATCTCACAGGACATAGTTTGAAGAGATATAATCTGCACTCAGGTTTATCTGTTCCTAACGTTTCAGAAAAATTCAATCGTGATAAACTCAAATCAGGAGATGTTCTGGCAGTTGAACCATTTGCAACCAATGGTGCAGGACATGTGATATCTGGGGATGGTAGTAATATTTACAGGTACACCGGATCTGTTAAATCTAGATTCATCAGAGATCCAAAGACAAGGTTTTTAGCTATGAAAATAAATAAAAACTTCAATTCGTTGCCCTTTGCAGAACGATGGTGTATAAACGTTCTTACAAACACCGATGTTGCAATTTCACTTAGGAAACTTTTATTGACAGGTTACATAAAGCAATATCCTCAACTTATCGATGCAAATAAAGGAATTGTAACGCAAGCAGAGCATACTGTAATAATACGTGAGGATGGATGCGAGGTAACAACTTGAAGAAGAAAACAAATGGTGAAAAGGATGCAAAGATCATTAAATTCGAAGAGCTTAGTTGGAAACAGATAGATGGACTTGATAGAAACAAAACGATTTTCTTTTTGCCGATTAATCCAATGGAGGAGCATGGCCCTCATCTGCCTGTCGGTACAGATTTTTTAACTGCACGGGATGCAGCAACGGAAGCTATTAAAATTTTAAATAAAAAAAATCCTGAGTTAACCTATGTTCTTCTGCCAACAATTCCACTAGGGTATTGTAAATTTGCAATTGATTTTCCAGGCACTGTGTCAGTTAGCAGTAAAGTAGTTAGAGATGTCGTTTACAGTTTCGGGTCATCCCTTGCAGCACATGGATTCAAACATATGATAATATGCAGCTATCATATGGCCATAGGTCATCTTAAGGGCATTTACTCTGCTATGAATAAATTAAAGGCTAAGTATGATATGAAGATATGCGAACCATGGGGTCCATATTTTTATAGTAAAGAAGTGGAAAAACGCGAGCCAAAACTTGGTTTTGATACAAGCAAGGAGGTACATGCAGACTTTAGAGAAACATCTCTCATGAAATATCAGTACCCATATCTTGTTGATGAATCATATAAACAACTACAGAGTGTATACAGAGATCTTAATTCTCCGCTTGTTCTTGGAAAAACATTCAAACAACTAGGATTAAAAGATGGTTACGTAGGTAGTCCCGCCAGAGCTGATGCAGACTATGGTAGATGGTTTTTCAATGAAACCGTGGAAGTATATGCTATGTCAGCGGTTGATTTGTATGAAGGAAAAGAACTGCCTGATCTGCCTAAATCAATAAAACTGATGATGAGATCACTATTTTGGCAGTAAACATCTATCATATCTGGAGAGTTGAGAGATAATATGTTTTTCTTGATTTTTAAGTCAGCATAATTTTGATAGACGGTGTATTGGTATGTTATGTGGTCCTACAGTGTTATATTTTAGCTGTAAGAGTGTTATCCCCTATCAATTGACATTACAATTACTTACAACAAAATGCAGGGCAAGTTAATATGGTATGAGCAACTGAAAAACTTTCATCTCTCTAGGATAGCTTGTTTAAAAGTGGAATGGAAAACACTCGCTCATCAAAAAACCTTGCTTTTAAATCCTACAGTCTTTCTCCAGTTGCTAGCTTAGTTCTTATCTCGTAGTTGTGATTCTTTTTTTGTGCGATTCTTGTGTTTGCGGTTACTGCAGATGCAAATGATATTGTTACTAGTATTAGTGCGGCTAAAACCCCAATTAGTATCTTTTTATTCATTCCTTTTTATCCATATTACTTTACGTCCAACCGAACAATGTACATAACTCTGAGTTTCTATCATATGAAGTTTATATGACAAACATCCTATTTAACAATATTTTTAAAATTATTGCCCGAAATTATCTTTTCCTTAACTTATAATTAGGTATCTTCTATGCTATTTTACATTGGCAGGTATAATTGTCTTTACTTACAGAAGTTATTACAGGTACGAGAATAAGCGTAGTTGGTTGGACACCACATTACTGTGGGAGTACCATCACATGCATTAACATCTCTTTTATAAATAGTAGAAAGATGAGGGGGGGTTTCTGGTGATAATGATCCTAATAATAGACCAGGAATATAAAAAATCCTGTCTCTATTAAGATAATTTGTAACAATATTTCTGACTCTACCTTGTCTTATACTAAATAGAGGTGATTCTTTTCTTGTGGTCTGTGTATTTGTGGTTACTGCAGATGCAAAAGAGATTGTCACCAGCATCAGGACGACTAAAACGCCAAGAATTAATATCTTCTTGTCCATTTTTTCACCCTACTTAGTAATATTATGCATATACAATTATATAAATGTTGCTGTTGCATTTCCGATTTGGAGTATTCCAGAAGACACAACGTCAATTAGGTAATATTATAGAAACAATTAAATATATGTCATATCTATTTTAATATTATGAGATTAACTAGCAAAATAGTCATTGCCCTGGTATTTATTTCATTGTTACATCCTGTACAATTTTTTTCTGAAAATGTTAGATCCTCTGGTAATCAAGATATAACAATTATTAATGTTGCACAGTATCCCCGCTATGCAGGTTGCGACCATACTTTTGATTTAATATTCGATTATTCTTGGGAGGCAAATGGGAGAAAGTATAAATTCAATATAACAGAGTTGACTCTGGAAGAAATAACAGGTGGTGGAAAACATCCTTTAACAAATGAAAACTTTGATCTTATCGTCGTAGGTGCTTCTTTTGATAGCTTTTATAAACATGGTTCAAATCAAGAAATTCTGGATGGCATTAGAACGTTTATATCAAATGGCGGCGGATATATCGGAGTATGTTCTGGTGCAGTTTTTTCAACTCAAGGTTATGAAAACCCAAAGAAGCTTTATGAAAAATATGTTAACAAACGTGTTCTTGGAATAGCAGATGTGTATCTTAACGAAGATAGATATGGTGAAGCGCAATATGAGTTTAAACTAAGTAGTTTGTATAGACCAAATTCAAGCTTACCTCCTCTCGAATTTAAAGTTGTAAGAAATAATTCAAACCCGATTTTTAATTCTTATAAAGATGATTTAATTAATATCACATATGGTGGCGGCCCAGGTTTTATCCATGCGAATTTGAGCAATCCGCTTTTTGGAAATTTTACACCTTTACTAGTTATTAATGAAGAACTAATGGAAACAAAACCTATATATTGGTATAGAAAAGGGATATTGCCTGGCCGGGTTAAGGTTAAAAAAGTTGAAACTGATATTCTTGGACAATATGGCGGTATAGCTACATCATACGGTAAGGGGAAGGTCGTTATTTTTACTGGTCATCCTGAGATTCGCGTGATAGTAAATGGAACTATAACGGAGAGTGTTGGTAAACCCAGTGGTTTTGGTTTTGGCCCATTAAATCTTATACGTCGTGCTGTTTATTCTTGGGTTGGCACTCCTCTAAATATAAGCCATAACTTTTGGATTCACCGTCGAGCCGCTGCTTGGATGGCTGGCGTTCCTGATGAGAATCTTCCGCCTTGTAATGAACTAATGGTTTTTATGGATAAACCTCAGTTCAGATTTGAGCATAAGTTATATGTAAATAATCAGATTGATGCCTCTAGGGCTGCTAAAAAAAGGGTTGATGCGGCAGGTATGACTATAATAGAGGGCAACATTACGGTTGAAGCCTATGCTGAGAATAGTGGTATCGTTGAGTTTTATGTTGATGATGTGCTTGAATATACTGATTCAAACCAGCCTTTTACATGGAATTTAGATAAAAACTTGGATGGTGTGCATAGACTTGAACTTCGTGCCTATGATGAGTATGGCAATTGTGTTTGTGATGGGTCTGATTTTTTATTCATTGACACTTAAAATATAAAAAACAAAAAATTTGTTGTAATTGGTTCAAAGTTTTTGTTTTACATTCATAACAACTTAAAAAATAATAAAATTATACTTAGTGTAGTGGATGTTGGCTTTTTATCCTTGAATTATCGGGAATTGCCACAGCCGAATTTACAACCTATTGTTGAACAATCTGTCCATTGGTGTGTTGTTGATAATCGATTAGGCTGATTTTTAAACAATAGAGGTGGCAGGAAGAATAATCTTTCTCCAAAAAATTTTGCTTTCAGAGTCTGTATTCCTTTCCATATTGCTAGCCTTGTTCTTATTTGGTATAGTGGTGATTCTCTTTTTCTTTTTTCAGTAGATGTTGTGTTTGTGTTGTCCGCATCTTCATTTAATTTATATCTTATGTATTATTTAAATTATTGATTCATGCAAGGAACAAAACTACAAAATGGGTACTCGCATTCTGTATGACCTATTGTTTTAATTTGAAGTCTCTCCCTTACTAAAAGATCATTTCTTTGCCATTGTAATGGTATCCAAAATACTCGCCCAACAGTAAATTTTGCTTCTATATTTGCTCTCAGATTTTCCAACTTTTCTCCTATTGCTAACTTCGTTCTTATTCCATATAGTGGTGATTCTTTTCTTTCATTGTCTTTTGTCGTGGTTACAGCTGATGTGAGCGATATTCCCACAAGTGTTAGAACAGCTAAAATACTAATTGTTATTAGTTTTTTATTCATCTTATTCTACCTCCCTATCAAATTTTAATACATTTTGTAGTATATAACTATTTCTTATTAATTATTTTAACAGCAATTCTTCAAAGATGTAATATTCTGTATTGTATATTTGTCTCAAAGACTCATCAGGTTCTGTAAATGTTCCACCCATAACGCTATTGCTAAATGTATAGGAATCAACCATAACAACGATCTTACCTTCACCCATTTCGGCAACAGCTATAGATGTTCTATTGATCTCGATGATAAACATGTCTTCCCCGCCAATTATCGTCAAATGCGGTGCAGATACATTGCCAATGGTCGAGTTACTTATTGTATCATTTAATCTATGTAAACTATAATTTGATGTTTCATAGCTTAAAGTTATGTCAAAAGTTTCTAATAATTCGTTAGCAGATGAATCTGCGTTAAGTGCACTATCCATGAGAAGAACCATTCCTCCACCATTTACATAATCCTTTACAGCATTTATCTCTTCTTCTCCAAATGATCCTACGGGATTAATTATTACAACAACATCACCATTATCTATTGCGTCATACAATGTCTTTTCCAATGATGGAACGCAGCCAACTCTCTGAGTCCATACAAAAAATGTATCAAAAGACTTATGTGAACCATACATACTTAGCGAAGGACTATGTGAAATGACAACATCAGAGTGGTCTTGATCAAAACATACTTTTGTATAATCGGAACGGGCAGATGGTAACGGATAATTCATTTCATTAATATTTGAAAATACAGGACCAGCTACGGAAAACGCTAACAAACCAATCAACAAAAACAAAAAGATAATCATAGTTTTATTTTCTTTTCTTAGCAGGTATATGGTCAGAGCCAAAGAAACAACTGAGATCCCAATGAAAAGCGTGTTAAGATAAGAATATGTGTTGGTTCTGTTCAGATACTCTATAGTACCAAGGTTAAAAGATTTGTACCCATCCATGAAAACACAGAAATTTGAGAAACAAGTGCTATCTGTGAACGCTAAAACCCTTCCTTTACCATATTTTAATGCCCCTACCTGCAGTATCAGCCCGTGTTCCAAATCAGGTGATCTAATAGACTCCCTGAAGAAATTCTCTGTGGAGTATGTTCCGGGTTCGCCCATCAATTGATTTCCTATAATCACGTTTTCAGATGTTATGGGCGTGCTAAGTGTACAAGACGTCAGGAAATTAAATTCTTCCATGTTTTGAACAACTGTATGTGGAAACATCACATCTGGTCTGTATGTTGATAATGCTCCTGTTCCTAGCTCATATGTTGCATCTGTGTTAAATGTTATACCAAAGTTTTTTGAAACCTGGTTAAGATAATAGTTCATACCAAAAACATTTGTATGATCACCTATCATGTAAAGGCCGCCGCCGTTCTCAACAAAACCTACAATCGCTGAGATCTCTTCATCAGAATAACTATTCGTTGGGCATTTTATAATCAAGATGTCATAATTACTTAAAAGTCCAGAACTTAAAGTGTCGTTTATGTTTCTATCTACATTGTAATATTTGTCAAGCCATTCAGACCAACAATAATAATTGTATGTGGAAAGCATGCCATACCATTCTTTATCCAATGCTCTTGATGAATCCTCCCAATCACTGTGCAATTCATCTATCAGTATTCTACCTTGTTTTTCAGTTCCAGGGTCCTGAAACACAAATGCTCCAACCAAAGAAAAAACAAATACGAACAATAGTATCATTGCTAAGATTCGATTTTTATTTACATTAAAACCTTTGAAGCAATCTAAATTAAATTCTAAACTCTTCAAAGACGCTAATCTCATAAGCAACAATGCAAAAGGTATAAAACTCAAAAATAGAACCATTGGATCCCAAAACAAAGTCACGTCTTTTGTTTGCGTGAAAATAAATATAATAAGAATATATCTTAGTATAAGATATATGCCACTAAATAGTAAGAACCCTAGAATATACTTCCCAATTTTCTTAGGTTTAGATAAGAAAAAGAATATTATCAAAGCACCTATCAGTATGTTAAACCATGGATAGAATCCTAATTTTTCCCATGTTGTTGTAAACGGATAAGTCTCCTGTAATGTTTGAACAAAGACGATTCCATTATTCAAAGAGGTTTTTAAACCAAACAAATTACTTATCGATGATACAAAAGGCGATAATATATCAATCCGATGATAATGCGCTGAAAAAACAACATAGACTGGGAGAAACAGTGTTTGAATAGTTAATATAACGCCGCTCAGTGATATTCCAATTAAAACCCAGTTACCTTCTTCTTTTTTCAAAATATAATTTTTGAATGCATATAAGATTATTCCAATAGTCAAAACAGCAGGTCCTATACTATATGGCAGAGGAATAATAAATAGAGAAATTAAAAGCGGCATTAGAATAATAAGATATTTTTTGTCATATCTCTTGAAATCATTTCCCCATAAACTAAGAATATTGCATATAACGCCGATTAATAAGAAGATTAGACCTAAGCTGTATTCTGAGGGTGCGAATATCGGTATAAAAAACAACCAACTGATTGCTAAGAAGATTATACCTAGCCACAGTAATCTCTTCATTTTAGCACCCCCCTTGTTTTCATCTCATCTATAATATTTTTCAGGAATTGTATGTTTCCAGGCCAATAATCATCTAACGATTCGATGTTTTTATCCGTCAGGAATTCACTATCACCTATGAAAAGCAATCCTCCATTTCCATACCCTGTGAATGTCATAAGGACATATGTTTCTTCACTTATGTTTATGCCGTAGAATATTTCTGTATCGCTGTTTTCTTCGAATCCTATGGGCCAGCTATCTACAAACCGTGGCTCCTTCTGGTATTCCTCCGGTTTTTCTTCCACATATGGTATAGGTCCTAATGGTATGTCGTATAAGTCTAACCCAAATTCTCTCAGCAAAGGCATAGATGCATCTTTTTCTTGATAGCCTGTGCTTAGAATTACCAAACCACCGTTGTAGATATATTGTTTTATTATGTTTACTTCGTCTCCGCTGAACGTTTTTGTTGGCGCATTAAAAATCAAGATGTCGCTGTTTTGAATTTCATCTTTTGAAAAGTCTCTGAGTATAAGTGGTAGATAACCGTTTCTCATCAGATTTAATATCGTACCTGTAAGTGATTTTTCGTTATGAGATTCTAAATTGAATTTTTCCACGTGAGAAGTGTCCAAATAAACTATGTTATTTTTTATTTCTTCTTTCCCAATTATCATGGGGTTTACCACTGAGGATATTATGAGAGCAATGCAGAGTACTAATGGGAATAAAACAAAATGGATTCTGTTGTTTCTGGATATTATATATAGCACGAATGCGCATAACAATAGAACCAATGATATGCCTACTTGTGCGTATTCAATCGTGGCTGTTCTCTGACTGCTTAGCCAGCTAAAAACACTGTTTAAAAACGGTAGTGAATTAACTATCGCAGTGTTTTGAAATGAGGATGTATCCCCAAAAACAAGTACCTTGCCGTTTCCATAGTAAGCACCGGCAACTAAAATGATGTCGCCAATATGCTCTCCTTTATTGTATTCATAATCTCCTAGATACGCTCTGTTAACATTCAAACGATCTCCCTCATCAGAAAGACCGTATCTGCCTATAATGACTGGAAATGAACCTGCGTTTACATCCAGAGAAGCGCCAACGCTGATTTCTATTTCATCCAAGCTATCTATCTTGTATGTTATCGGGTGGTGCATTAGTTGATAGCATGGTATCCAATTGAAGTCTGGGTCTATTGGTAAAGCGTCATCAAACCTATAACTTATACCAATTGGTTTTAATAGTTGGTTTAAAGGACTCATCATGCCACATATGTCTGTGTGATCACCAAGAACCAGAAGTGAGCCTCCTCCTTCAACAAAATTCCATATCGCATCATATTCACTTGTGGAAAACGATGCGTTTAGATTTATAATTACAAAGATATCAACGTTGTTTAGAATATCCTTATTTATGCTGTCTGATTCGATAATTGTTGCATAATCTGTTAGATTTACATATCTTGTAACATTCTCATATATTGGAAGCGTTTCATTTAGGAATTCTATTCTATTATCTACAACTATTCCAGTATTGTAACCAGAATTGTTAATGTAATATGGTAAAAGACCGAACATTCCTGAGGCTGCTTTACCATATTTCCCATACTCTGGTGCATCCCAACTTCCAAGCATGTTATGACCGTAGAATAAAACATTCTTTTTTGTTCCATCGGTATTTGTACTGTTTGCACCAGGTAGAACTGTTATAACAATGCTAGAAATAAACAATAAAACCAATGCCCATACTGCCCCATTTCTTACGATGCGTTTAAATTTCAAATTCTTAAATTCAAGCATGTCTAATGGTTCATCTTTTAGTTTACTTTTTGTTAGATAAATAAACGTTGGTATGAGACAAAAGATAAAAAGAAGGTAGTGTAAGTTCAAAACATCGCTTTTAGATTCGAAATCAACAAAACTTAAAATTATTAGATAAACTATCCAACAAATAGACAATCCGATTATATTAAACAAGAAATATCTTTTCCTTCCTTTCGATAAGAAAAATATACAACAAGAAAATATAATAAAGATTACTACTGTCCACAGCCCACTGGTTGATTGACCAAGTAAAAGAGATTTACTGAAAACAGATGCAATTGCTCCGGAAAATAATAGCGATAACTGCTGAATTGAAAACCATGCCGTTGGTATCGTCTGCACAAGAATATAGAATATTGCGTAGACGAACGAGACAACTGATAGCAAATGTAGTTCTTTACGTTTTATTTTTACTCCGCGCAGTGTTAAATCCAGTCCAGATAAAAGTATTGGTACACTTATTAGCCATAGCATCTGCATCTTTGTAGAAAGCAGTAATACAAACGAGAACAGAATAAGAAGCAACCCAGTAATTAATTTATAGGTGACTCTTTTATCCTTATTTTTTCCTATGATTGCATTGTATACTTTTCTGAATGGGATATTAAATGCTATTGCGCCTAACAATACATAGATTGTTGCTACCAGCATTATTGAAGAATCAACTATCGCAAGATTAACGACGATTAGGTTTAGTGCTAGAAGAATCAATGCTATATTCAAACCACTTTTAAAAATAGATGCCAGCAGGTCTTTATCTCTAACGATTTTAGAATACCTTTTCCACGGCATATAACTTCTTTGTAGTAAATCATAAGGCGAATATAATCATATTGCTTTTTTCTTTTAAACCAAAAATTCATATTTTTTGTTTCTCAATCCTTTAAAAATAAAAGAAAGAGAAGAGTATCGTTTTTTACCAGATGATTTGATATTTATTATGAAATGCAAAATTGTAATTTATTACAGATTGCTTCCTTAATTTTTCTTATGTATTTTTGTTTCGTTAACAAGTGGTTGGCCATTCATAAGTACAGATTGGAAAACTCGCAGTAGGATGGCATTTTTTCAGATTAGATCCAATTTTTATCAATTACAATCTTTCTATTAGTGCATTGATCATAATGGGCAAAAGAACCGTAGCATCTCCCTCTATCGTCACATTATCTGCTTTTTCTTTAAGTTTGCCCCAAGATATTGCTTCTCTTGTTTGTGCACCAGATAAACTTCCATCATATTCCACGGCGGTCGTAATGTATACAACATGGTCCAATCCATCCTTGTACTGATTCCACCAAATGACATGGTGCTTTGAAATACCTCCACCTATAATAAGCGCACCACTCTTTTTCGCATCAAATATGATGTCCGAGATTTCTTGCTCGTCTTTTAATAGATCAATTGTAAAATCTCTATGTTCCTGATAATACATCCATAAATGAGAACCAAATGCACCATCCGTAATTCCTGGTACAAAAACCGGTATCTTATTTTTCCATGCCCAATAGATTATGGAATCTTTACCGTTTTTTTCTTTTTCAAGACGTTTCCCGAACTCCCAAACAAGCTCTTTTGTTGACCATTTTGGTTTTATTTTATAGAGCTCACTTAAAACGGGCTGCATTTTTTCTTCAAGTATTTTTCCGTAGCATTCGTTTGGAATGAAAATGTTTCCCAGTCTATTAATCCCCTTTTTGCGTAGTTCTCCATCATCTGCCATAAAAGAACCATGGTAATAATCCTTCCAAACTCGTGCTAGATCATGATCCAACGTACCAGTGGTCGTGATAACAACGTCAAAAAGCTTTCTTTTCAGCAGTTCCTTTATAACTCCTCTTGTGCCTGTGGAACAAATGCAGGCTGGAAATGAGAGAAATTTTATGCAATCTTTCTCTTTGATCATTTTTTCAATGATGTCAACGCCAACCGCCACTTTTTTTGCAGAAAACCCACCAGAATCATAAAGCTCTTTTATTAGCTCGTTTGAATTCATACCTTTTTTCAGTTGAATGTCTCTGACCGGTTTTTCTTTCATAAGATTTTCACCTTAATACACAGCCAATGCACCGTATCCCACACAGGAACTGCTTGGTTGCACCTCATAGGAGGTCCCATATTTAAGTAATTCCACTTGATTTGCACCAAGTATTTTAGATGCTGTAAGCATCGCTGCAATAGGGCCATAGCCACACATGGTAATGTTGTTTTTTTCAACCGTTTCAATTAGTCCTTTAGGGTCCATTTTAAGAATCTTACTTATGGCAAGTTTATCCTGCCTTTCCGCATATTTGTCAACTCTTATGCCTGCTGGCGGCATACTCATATAATTAAAACCAGCGTGAGAAAAATCACTACTTGCAATGATGGCAACAGCCTTCTTTGATTTTTTAATTGCATCTGCCAGAATCTTTCCAACTTCATCAGAAGTTTGAAAATCTTGCATGGCCATACAAATTGGTACAAAATCAAATTTTTTGTTTCCAACACAAAACTGTAAAAACGGCAATTGCACCTCTATACTATGTTCATATTTGTGCGCGCTTTCATCCTTATCTATTATGCCGCTCAATAGTTGTTTTGCTAGAGATTCATCTATTGGAACCGTGCCCAGTGGCGTCTCCCATGCTCCTTCAGTCATCATAGCTACTCCAGAGCCATGTCCTGTGTGATTCGGACCAAGAACGATAAAAGTGTCAGCAAAGCCGCTGTTTGAAAGATAATAATAGGAATGAGCAGCTATAGCTCCGGAATAAACATGTCCTGCATGGGGCACAACAACTCCTTTAAAGCCATTTTTTACCTGATTAACCTTTGGTAACACTCCCGGCCCCCTCTCATCTAAAAAACATTTTCTTAGGTTTTTTTCCAAATCTATTTTGTCATTCTCGTAGAACTGACCAGCTACAGAAGCTCTTCTTATTGTACTCAATTTACTCACCCCATAATCGTATTGTTCAATGGGCACATTAAACTTACCCACAAAAAATATAAATACACTTGATTAATTCGAGTTACAGCTAACTAGGGGAATCCATGGAGACGGTTTGTCATATTGAAATAATAAAAGATGGGCGTGACTTCGTTGCAAGAGCCCATCTGGCCAACGGTTCAATCAAAGAGTATCGCCATCAAGTTTTTGAAGACGTTCTTACTGAAATGGTGATAGATCTTCAAGAGGAACTTTCGGAGTCATAAACTTCTTATTAAAATCAAATTCTTTGTTGCAAATAACGCACTGAATCATATATGTTAAGTAGATGGTTGGAGCGACGTATATACTAGCATTACTACCATGAAAATAACTGCCGCATACATGACATAGACAAGCCATTTTCTTTTTTTCAGCATCCCCTGATATTTTTGTTTGCATTCATCTGAACAAATTGTTTCACTCTCATTAAACGGTATAGCTTTTCCACATATGTGGCAATGCATATGTTGTCCTATTTTCTCAACCATGTTTATCAGCGCTAGATATAA
>JBFYMG010000088.1:0-3077 GCA_041305025.1 Thermoplasmatales archaeon | reverse complement strand
AAGAATCAGTGACAAAAACCAGACCAATGTGCGAGGGTTGCCCAGCTGGTCAAAGGCGTCGGACTTAAGATCCGATTTCGAAGGAATTCGTGGGTTCAAATCCCATCCCTCGCATTTTTTTTCAAAATACCATAGGCAGCTACCTGTGGAAAGGATATAGGATTACCTTCTTGAAAAATGATAGAGAATTTCAGCGGAGCTCTTAACAAGGTCAAGCAGGGCTTGACGTTTAACAGTAGAATGCTTACCAAGTACATTCATCTGGGCTCGGCAAACCTCGAAAAAGCACATCTTGAGAAGATTTGCTTGTAGACTTCTAAGATCAAGAGGAAGCTTAACTGCTGTCCTAACTGTGATGAATTCAATCGTGAAGGATATGCCTGCGACACTTATGCAAGACCCTGAATTCGTGAGAATATTTCAGCAGAAGCTGATGAGTGCTTCAGTGTGACTCTGCATATATCTCACAACCAGTTTTTGTGTAGCAAAAGTAATAAAATGTTGTTTCTTGGAGCTCACCTAGAAGAAAACTGCAAGGTTGCGGGACTCAAGATGTGATTAGGTGATTTTGGTTAGAATCTAACACCTTGCAAACTACGACTGCACATGTATCCTGAATAAGGGACACTCAATTATTAATTTCACTGTCTGTATAATTTTTCTTTTCTCTAGTGTGTTCTGTGTATACGGGTTCTATATATCTTTACATATTTCTGGTAAAATCATTTACGCAAAACATATCTATCTTTGTTCAGTTGTTTTTTTGGTTTATTGTGGTGGTTTACATGTACTGTTCAAAATGTGGAAAAGAAATTGCTGACAATGCAACTAGATGTCAATATTGTAGTAATCGGACACTTGTCTTACATGAATCTTTGCGAATGACCACTGTAAAAACAAAAAGCCCAGGAGTCGCTGCAACACTTTCTTTTTTCATACCTGGATTGGGACAAATATACAATGGTAAGATATTAAGTGGATTCGCTGTATTGTTTTTAACGCCAATCATAACATTTTATTCGATAATCATGGTTTTCAATCATTTCATGTGGATTTTTCTCCCATTGATATGGTGGATATATTTTGTAGCTGAAGCATATCGATATGCCCAAAAAGTGAATGATGAAGTGATGTTGTAAGATTTGCATAAAATACATACAACACTTTTCTCAATAGCCTATGTAGGTGCAGTAGTATTAACCAAAAATACTGATATAAGGTATAAATCAGATGCCATTTTTAAATTATTGAAGGTGATGATATGAGCAAAGAACCACAAACAATTAAAGGTAAAATCCGCAAGGAGGTTACTGGTGATGGGAGGAAAGACCCCTTTAAGTCGTTGTTGGGAGTATCTGGGAAGCCTAAGAAACCAAAGTTTTAACGTTTATGTTTTATGCTATATGAATCCCCCTACTTTAAGACACAAATGTAATTTAGGCTCTGTAGAAAACCTATTAAAATAACTATCAATAGATTGAAACAGGCAGATCTATCCAATAACAGACAGTACCTTGTTAATTACTGTTAACTTCAAATTTTGCCAGAATATTGAGCATTTCTACAGAGCCTATATTTCTGTATGAATAAGGAGCCTATATACTGCTCAATATCCTACAGGCTTCAATTAAAAATATGCAGAGTTTGTTTAAATGCTATGTATTTTAACAGGATAGTGAATCTTTCGAAGAATCTAATTGGAAACTGATAAGAGCTAGGATTCATAGAAGTAAGGTGGGTACATGGCAAAGAGAACTGAGAAAGAACCTTTGTATTCTACAAGAGGACAAAAAACCATACAGGGAGACACAAATAGGATGATGACGGACGATGGGAGAAAAAAATTTGAAAACTTATCTAGAGAAGAACGTTTTATTTGTACCCTTAATTATGGCTCTATAGTTAAAAAGAATAAGAAGTGAAGGAAACAACCAGAATTTTGAGACAGATTCCATGATCTGGTAACCAAGTTAATTATTCCATGCCTTATCTCACATACCTTAAACCAGAGGGAACGTATGCCATTTGAACCAGTATTCTTTGATTCTGCATTAGTTAAAAAAATCGATGACTTCCTTGACAATATTGATATTAAAGATTGGTATAAGAAGTACATCTGGAAAAGAGATACATGGGAAAATGGCTTTCCTGATATATTGAAACTGGAAACAGTAATAGGTGAAGCTGCAAAAAAGAATTCTATACAAAAGTCCCATCTGATTCAAATCGCTCAGTGGGGAAGACTAAAAGATCCGAATCGAGTAGACTTTAATGGTAGTTTAAAGATACCATTTTACGATACGGATAAGATTTGTGAATGGGTAAAGAAATGCCCGGAAATGTATTTAGGCTATTTAGATAATTCCATCACAGGATATGGTCCTACCTATTCTACTAAACTTCTTCGTTTTGCACTTCCTTCTGAATTTGGTGCTATTGATACTCGCCTTGTTAGGGTTTTTGGCAAAGGAGATAGTAGGAATAAAAAAGCTGATTTTCTAAAACTAAGCGTTTCAAAACCTAACGGTGGATCGATAAATAGAGATAAAGAAACATGGCCAAGCGAATACAGAGTATGGACAAATATTTTGCGCTACATTGCCCAGAAAATTAATGATAATCAGAGTAGGTGTCCTCATCCTTCTGCTTTTGTTGAAGCTGGTTTAAGGGAAAATGGAACCTGGCACTGTGCTGATGTAGAAATGGCATTGTTTTCTTATGCATCTCATTTCACTAAAGAATAATAGAAGAAACATCTTTGGATACTATGCCAAATAGTTCATTTTCTAAAGCGATTAGAAGCCTCAAAACTCCACTTAATTCTATACCCATTTGTATTGGAGAAAGTTTTTAGAGGGATTACAGCCCGTTATTTTGGCTCTATCGAAACTGTACATTTGTAGTAAAATTGCAGATAAACACAGGTAAGTGGATAATCCATCTACACTTATCTATGTTCATCTTGTGGTTCGTAATCAATTGATCCATGGGATTTCTATGGAAAAGGGCAGCTACTTGCGGAACTATCAAAATAAGTTACAGTTGAATCTAAAATAACACAATAAGGTTTTTAAAAA
>JBFYMG010000087.1:0-3515 GCA_041305025.1 Thermoplasmatales archaeon | reverse complement strand
AAAAGGTATATGATAGTCATATATAAAGGTTATACATATATTTTACGTAAGAGATGATTTTTTGAAAATAAGTTTAAATTCTTGTTAATGCGTGTATATTATAATATATGCAAACAATTAAAAAAGAAAAGAAAGTTTGGGGGAGAATTTCTATTGAGATTCTTTGAAGTCAAATTCTCTTATTACTGCCCAATGAAGCTTGAATGTACCAGTTGATAGACGCATTTTTATTTCTGCTCGATTTACAATTTTGCTTTCTGTATTGGAACTCCATTCTGTCCAATCGTAATCATTCCATTGACCATCTAAGAATTCTTTTGAAAACATTTGTACATTATCATTGTATAGAGTTACATTCAATTTGTCTAGGTTGTCTCCTGCTTTTGCGTTGATTCTGAATCCGCAACAATCTATTGGATCATCGAGTGTCAGTATGAGCGGGTCCCAAGTCCATCCGCCATGTAATCTACGATATGATGAAAATGATGAGGGATTACCGTCGTGTGCTCTTCGCGGGTAATACCACCAATTTTGAACATGCCAATCTGGTGTGACCCATTCTGAACCTTGACCGGAACCGCCTCCGAACACCGTTGCTCTGATATTGATTGTTTTAGTTACATTGTCAGTCGGATCGCTTTTTCTTTGAATTTTTACTTTTATGCTACCATTTTCAAATTGCTCATTTGAAAAATAAACATTTAGCCCTATAGATTGTAGTGGGTCACCTGGATTAATTGTCCCTTGGGTCTTTGTAAATGAATAATCGATAAGCGCAAGGTTAGGATCTGTTGACATATCGATAAGTTCCCATTCAAGAACTTCCCATCTAAGATTCCAAATCCACAATACACCATCAATTGTTGTATCTTGGTCTTTGGGAACATACAGAAGTGGATTTGTAACTGGGAACAAATCTATAATGCCGTAGTTAATACTAAATCCAACATCTATTGATTCCGTTGGATCATTTATTTTTTTAATAGATATTGTATTATTTTCTGATCCGTATTCTTGGGGAACATCTGGTGGTACAAACGAGAAGTTAACTCTCTGGCTACTATTCGGTCCTAATACGCCATTTGTTGGGGCGAAAACCCAATCCGTACCCCATTCCATATCTTCGTAGCCTGTGAGATCCCATTCAATCGTATATCCTGGTGAATATATCTCCTTAGCAATATTCTCGACATAGAAATAGCCTGTAAGCTCATTTTCTTCGTTTAATTGTTCTGCTATATCTTCAAATTGCCAATCAAATCTTCCTTGAGATACATCAAAATATTTTTCAACTATGGCAATTGTCGTAGTATCTGATGTTGTATCTTGATTATTTCCATGATCAATAACTGTGACTGATGGCGTATAGGTATCCGGTTCTGTATACATCAGATCATCTGTCTCAACTACTATTGCTTCATCTGAACCACCAACATTTATAGTTACAGGTTCTGAGCCATTATCGAAATTAAATACAAAGCTGTATGGACCTACGTTTTCTGGACCAGGGTTATACCAAGCAATTAGTGATATGTTTGTTCCTGGTAAATCCTCATAATATCCGACATACATTCCAGTACCGCCTGCTGGTTTGCTAAGAAGTGTTACAGCTCCGTTTACTATTGGTGCCGGGCGAGTATCCAAAATTGGGATTCTAATCCAACCTTGTAAAATAAAAGACCAATGCCAGCGATATATGTTTCCAAATATGTTTTGGAAGAATTCTTGTATGTTTATGTTATTTATAATTAAATTTGTATTTTCCATTCCGTCTTCATAGATTGGCTGGCCTTGTTGATCCATTATAAGTATCTCACCAGATTCTTCGATAACCACGCTACCTTCCAAGAGAAGATTTTCATTAGCTCCGTATATTTGGAATGTTTGAGTATTTTCATTTAATACTAAAATCGCTTCGCTAGTCTCTACTATATATTCTTCAGAACTTGATTCTTCTCCGAATGAATAATCAACTTCTCCTGTGCCCTCAAATGCCCATTTTCTTCCCCAGTAAGGTAAAAGGTAAGGCATTGTGACATATCTATCACAATTCCATGTAGCTTCAAAAGATCCGTAAAAATCTCCTGTTAATAAACTACCAGTTGCTTCAATGTCGATATGTAGCTCACCGGAACCATTGATTACTAAGAATCCATTGAGTATTTCTAGATCATGATTTCCTTTTAAATCTAATTCGAAATCGATATCTCGCTCGTTAGCTCCTTGTAATAAAGTAGATAATGAGTTAACATTTATCGTAGCTTCTATTTGTCCAGTAAATTCTAACCACGTAAGATTTTGTAATAAAATTGGATCGTATCTTTTAATTTTTATTAAAGAATCAGAGTATCCTACTACTGCTATATGCAAATTGTCGATAACAAGTTCTTCAGGCATATTCAAATTTAATGCAAAATTACCTGGTTCTAAAATGACTTGCAAAGGTCTATCTCTAAATGCCAGCATGATTGGTAATTTGAATAATATCTTACTATAGTCGTTAACTTTGCCTGCAAGATAAATATAATCTCCTGCAAATGCTAAGGATAACGGGTTAATATTTCCTTCAAATTCGACATCAACAAGTAGAACGAGGTTATATACTAAAATCTGATCGAACGTCCACAATCCTTCGATGCCAATTAAGAAGTATCCTTTATTATCGAGTCCAATTGAAATATCTGGGCCTCCATCCAATCCATAGAGATTTACGTAACCCACCATGGTAAATTCCCCTGCTTTAAAACCCTCAGGAGCATGAATGTCAACCATTAATGGGACATCGCCGTTCAAATCAAAATCAACAGATATAGTTGTTTTTCCAATAATTTCAAGATCATATATTCTAATCTCTATGTAAGTAGTACTAAGATATCCCCAAAGTGTGTTAACTGTAATTTTTGCATCACCAGTTAAGTCGGCATGCAACATTATTCCTTGAGTAAGATCTATATTCATCTCTACGTTAGAGCCCATGAAACTAACATCAGCATCCTCCAAAATAAGGAAAAGAATCATATCGTTAATAGCCACATCGAGAGAAGCGTTCTGAATAACCATATTTGTATTATATGCAGAACCACTAATCAAGCTTAGATTTTTGTCGATTACTACTTTTCCTCCGCCGCCACCTGTTATTTCAAAATTGTCTACATCAACGGTCATATAAATTAATCTAGAATCTGAGTTAACTACTAAGTAGAAGTCGTTCAAAGTTACATCACTGGATGTATCAATAATTATTCCATCGCTTATGTTGATTTTCACGCCACTGACTATATCTAAAACATCGAATTCAACTAGAGCATTGAAATCTAATGATGTAAGTGTTGCATTGAACATGAAGTCTTCAATTAAGATTCCGCTCCCATCTTGAGATTCTTTAGACCCTTTTTTATCACCTTGAGTTTTAGTGTCGTCACCAACACCAATACCTGCTTCGATGTAATCTTTTGTTATGTGAATATCTGCGTTACCATTTATTGAAATAACACCTACTTCCAAAGCTATATTTG
>JBFYMG010000086.1:0-3437 GCA_041305025.1 Thermoplasmatales archaeon | reverse complement strand
ACCGTATCGCCCCCGAGCTTCAACTCGGAAGTCCCTGCTATCTCTTTAAGGTTTGCAAAGAGCCTTACCTTAACCTCTGTCATGGGCGTGTATTTATAAAGATATTAGATAAACCTTGTGTAGAAATGGGAGTTTAGGGGGTGGGAGATTTGGGGATGTGAGATGAGTTAGAATACACAGACACTGAATCAGATGACGTTCCTTATTCAACCTTTGATAAAGAAGAACTAGGCGAGACCTCAAATGTCTCAGATCCCCTCAGGAAAAGATACCTCTTTAAGGAAAAATCGAAGGCAAGAAATTAGTTCTAGATTTTGTATACAAGGGTCATTATATAATAAACAGTCCATCTAAAAAGTCGCTTGAACTATACGATAAGTTAAGGAAAATCGTATGCTCAATGGTGTTCTGGGTTATTCGCTCCATAGCAGATGTTTTCTCGTGCATGTAAAGAATCTGAATGAATATCATAGTGTGATTTATTTATAGGATTCCTTGATTAAGGGTTGTAAATGCCATTCATGATCTCTTTGTACTTTTCGTCTTTAGTGTATACCCTATAGAGTTTAAGTTCATATTTTCCAAGAACAGATATAATTGAAGCTGGGTCTTTAACCAATAATCCAAGTTTTGGTTTCCCATTGTTGTCATCTTTATATAATATTCTGATTGTTTCGGTCTTACTCGCAGTTTTATCTTCGACATCATCAATATTGACAAACGGACTAAGGTTGGTTGGACTAAAAGTAGAGTCAAAAGGAATATACCAGTAATCTTCTATATCTCCTGCATATTTTTTGAGACTTTTCTGAAACCTTTCACCCATAAATTCTGGTGGGGAATAGTTTAAACTGTGTTGTTCTATGAACATTTTATCTTCAAAAGCTAGTTTCAAAGGTATACGGTTTAAGATATTATTTATAAGGCTTAATATGAAATCATTTGAATACTTTGACTTATCTATGTAAGGGAGCTTCACAAGTCCTTTGTTGATATTTCTTAGAGTATTAAAAAAATAAGCATCATCGTAATCTAAATAAGAATCTACAGCCTCAGGATTATCAAAAATATCTACCAAATCGAAATATGAATAAAATAAGCCTCTTTCTATTAGTGCTTCGTACACTTTCTTAGCCATTATTTCAAAACCAATTGAAGCTTTGTGGGATATCACAGTATTATAGAAAAAGTATCTACTCATCAAATAATGTTCAACTGCTTTTATTGCTTTGTGCCCTACAGCAAGCTTTCCGCTATCTTCTTCTACATCATCTTCTATATATTTGAGGTTTCTTATAATTTGGTCCATATCAAATAAGCCATAAATAACACCTGTTTGTCCAGAATCTCGAAGAAGGTAGTCAAATCTGTCTGCATCTAACTCAGAATGAATTATCAGAGAAGCTGGGTTTTTACTATTGTCAACATGAGACCCTGCAATGATTTGGCACATTGTTTTGACATCTTCATCAGTAAAACTTCCTTCGCCTGTCAATATCTCGTACAATGGACTATACTTAATTACAATGCTTGCCATTCTTTCATGGTGAGCATAATCTAGTTTAATATTCCGGTTCTGATGATATCCATCATTTAAAAGGTGTACTTGGTTATCCCAAATATCTTTCTTTCGTTCTTCATCAGTAAGAATATCTTCTTTCTGCGTGTCTTCGTAAGATTCAATTTGAATAGAATGAGATATTGGTTTAATATTTAATTTTGCATGATTCTGAACAACTTTTTCTACTACATGTGATAAAGGATAATGTCCAACATCATGCAACAAACCTGTCATTCTTATTAATTCTCTATCTCCTTCCAAATAGCCATCTTCTTGAAGTTGAACCACCATTTTATCTGCTATGTGCATTACACCCAATGAATGGTTGAAGCGGTTGTGCAATGCGCCAGGAAAAACATAATCAACTAAACTCAATTGCCGGATTCTTCTGAGTCTCTGAAAAAAAGGCGAGTCAATAACTTTGCTTTCTAAATCCGTGATTCCAATAAAGCCATGGACGTTATCATAAATATGTCTTGGTAGCTCTATTTTATCAGGGTAGCTTTTAGTCATTGACTAGTTATAATAGTTTAAATCTTTATATGCTTTTTCAATTACTTGAGATACATTATCTATCCCTAGTAGGTGCGGCTTTGCATCAAAAAGCCCCCCTTTTAAGTCATTCAAGTTCCCTTTTCCAGAAAATCTTGATTTATTTATATAATGCAATGATGCTAGCACTTCTAGATAGAGCACATCGCCAATACCTTCACCGAGTTTCTCTTTAAAAACATTAAGTTTATCAACGATTTCCTCTTCATTTTTGAACTTCATACTCTCGCTTTCATCATATATCATGGGGTTCTTTTCAATTGAGAACAACGTATGTGCAAGTGGGGACGAATATGGACCTTTCAAGTACCAAGTAAATCCATAATCTAAAGATAACCCGAAAGACTGTAACAAATACACCACCTTTTGATATTTAAGCCGATTTTCAAATGAGCTCATATCTGGTTTCCCTAGACCTAATAATTTGAATACTCGACACAACACCTTTTCTTGCGACATTCTAATTCACCTCTCTCAGCAGCTATAACAAGTATTATTATAATATTGATATTATTCTAATTTTAAATATAATATCTAGTAGTATATACTCCTTATCTATACATGTATACATGATTCTTACGTACCGATTTTATTTAACCCCACCTATTTGAATACTTTCACCCCACTAGCTTGTGCGGCTTTTTGCATAATTCCTCTTTTATAATTCTAAATCGAGATACAATTCACCTTCTACAAAATGCCCATTTCCATTGGAGTTATATGTACCAAGAAAAACTTTCATGCTACACTTAAGATTTAACTGCTTTCATCCAGCTAGTTTAGTTTTAAATGTTCTTAGAAATAATGGAGAAGTGATGTACGTGCATGATAAGGACAAATCATACAATCCTTTGCTTTATGAGTACACAAAAAAATTAAATCTACCACAACCCATACACCGGACCTAAAAAGAAGAATCCTAACAAACCGATAGTGTTGCTTGCTCCGTGAGCAATGATCGCAGCCCAGAGGTTGTTTTCATAATGTATTTTTATCAGACTGAAAAAGATCGCATCCAGAAAAGTGAGAATGACCGCCTATACCTAATCCCCTTGGATTGTAATAAACTGTACATCTTTCTTTTATCCAACTTGAATTGATCATGGCAAATGCCACATGTTCCGTATAGCCTTCCGCCATGCCAATCGATGTGATCTCTACTCAAAAAAGAAAAGATATAGATATACTGCATTACACAGGATATGTTCCACTCATGTTTTCTTAAACATCAGGGACATTATTCCTGGCTTTGATGGCTTCATAGGGTTCTGGAAGAAGCCCATTTCCATGCTTGGGCCCCCGAACATCTCATTATTGACCCTCT
>JBFYMG010000085.1:0-3556 GCA_041305025.1 Thermoplasmatales archaeon | reverse complement strand
TGAGAACCCAGGAAGAATTGGTCGAGATGAAAGCGGTCATGGAAATCTTCATTGTAAACACCAGAATCAGAGAACTTGCTCGCGCAGTATAATTGCTTCTTCAGGTTCATTTCCTTTTAAGATTTATTATTAGATTTTAACATATTTTAAATTTTTGTAACAATATTTATAATATTGCAATTAATACATATTTCTAAATTTATAAAAAAGAGCTATACATTTGTATAGTGTGGGGTGAAAGATGAGACGAACTCCCCTCAGGATTTTTATACTGGATGAAAACGCAGTTTCTGAGGAGTTTACTTCATTGCCTGCCCTATCGGTTGTAATGATTGGTTTTGCATTATTTTTTGTATTATTAACCAATGTTTATGCTTCTTATGGACTTAGAGTCGAATCTATTGAAAAATACCAAACAGCCGATTTCATAGCAACTAAACTAACAAATCCTGATTGTTTTTTCATCAGAGAAGGTGGACTTGTTGATTTGCCAGAACTACGCATCGATAAAAGTGGCGACAAACTTAACTCTATACGTTCGGAATACAAAGCATCCCATGTAAGTTTTACAGTAAGGGTAAGTTGGCAGGAAGACAACAATGTAAAATTTGAGAACTTCCCTGAAAATTTGCCAGAGGGCATAGGTGATCGGATTGCCGTTTCCAGGGATGTTGGTGTTTATCTCAATGAGGCACAGACATCACCTGGAAAATTGACTATTATTTTATGGAATATACGATAGGAAATTTAGTAAAATATAGATGGTAGGATATGAGACGTAAAAATTTCCTTAGAGATACTCATGGTCTCTCATTGATGTATGACGCCATTCTCTTCATAGTTATGGTGTCCTTGTCTGGTGTCGTTCTCTTACCTGCACTTCAAAGTAACATAGCCGTAAAGACGTCTGTTGATGTACATCGAGAACATGTCGCCGATGAGGCTCTTGGCGCGTTTCTTGCCACTCGCGTTGATAGGTTTAGCTACAAGGTTTGCGGCGACATCATTGACGATGTAGCAGGCCTTATCGGCATTGATAATTCTTCCAATGGGCTCTATGGGTCGATAACAGATTGGTTAATTGGACGCGAACAGATCCATAAAACCTATTCTAGCCTATTGTCCGAGAATCTTGCCTGTCAATTCAGAATGCCTTTTTCTGTTTTGGGTAGCAATAGAATTAATATCTTTACAGGTGACTACGACAGACAGCTCAGGGACAATATTAGTCGTTTTTTGTCTTCGTATCTCGGCGATAAATACAGATTCAATCTATCTGCCAAGTGGCATCCCATAAAAGGAGTGGATTTTGGCGGTGAGATGTTTGTTGGGGAAAGACCACCTACTGTTAATTCACATGTCGCGCAAAGTTTTGTTACCATGCCATATTCACCCAAAATGAATTTGCCCGGGGTAGGTGAGGTTATTATCTCTAGATATTGGCTGGAAGATTTTTTTAGAGCTTTTGTGCACGATATTCCTTGGCTGGAAAATATTACTGCATTGATTGATGAATACGTATCTTTCACAAAAGAAGAATTAAAAAATAAATTGAGTGAAAATCTCAGTACACTGGCTGAAGGATTCCTGTGTAACGGTTTAAAAAATGGGACAGGAACCACTATTTTTCCCGGAATGCTGAATATTACTCTTAAGTATGGATTTGGCAAGATAAGAACGATGGTCAAAAATCTTACAGAAGAAGGCATTAAGACTGCCATGGGTGAATCCATAGGAATGATTGATTCGTTTTTTAGTGAATTGGGTGGTGCGGACAATCCTCTTGTCAAGAGTATTCAGGAAGAAATAACTGCCACGATCATTGACGCTCTAGATCTTCCAATTGGCACATTGCTTACAACTGCATTGGATGAGTTGGAAAACCAAACGCGTAATTTTACGGTCAATCTGGTACATAATACATTGAATCCATATATTGACGATTTTGCAGAGTCGATTATTGATAGTTTATATGTCGGCGAGATGGTCGATGCCATCAAAAATATCCCGGATTGGCTTTTTGATAGGATATCTATTTCCAAAGGGGAAGTTACGCTGACTATTTGGGAGGCTAGAGGATGATATCCGATTTCTTAAAAGACGAGCGTGCTCGTATTCCGTTTTCAGTTGTCGGCATTTTTCTTGTGCTTGGCAGCAGCTTTACTACAGTATATGTGGCAAAGCTGGAACAACAGAACGCCCAGGAAATGATCAGCGCCATGGATTTTAGCGAAGTGGAAAATATTTTGCACTATGCTGAAGCAGATATTGCCAACGTGCTGAACTTGGTTGGTATGAAGGCATTAAAAGAGATAGGTGCAAACCCAGTTATGACTAATTTCAATCAAAGTGTAGGTTATGATATAACCAATGATAAAACGTTTAATTGCGATCGTGCACGAGATATGATTACAAAGGAGTTGAATATTTATCTCAAGACGAACTACTTGTATGATTATTTTAACAATGGAAGATATGCCGCCAACGTGATGCTATCCAATGATACCAAAGAGCCCGTTTCTAGTTGGTCTGATATCAAGGTGAATGAATTAAAAATGAAAATATCTAGAACGTTTAACCTTCCATTGGTTGGTGCTGACGACAAAGAGTATTCTAATTATTGGACAGTTTCTGTTCCAATTATATTCGAAGTGAAAGATCTTGAAGAGCGAAGAGAAATTTTTACAAAGAATGTCGAGATTTCTACAATCATAACATCAAGATATCCGTTGCTGCAAGAATTAGTTACTGATTACGAAAAAAGAGCAAATGGGATTAATTCTCTAATGATTGAAACAACAGCCCTCTCAAACATTTATTCTCTCATTAGAGGTGTGATGCATTGGCAAAAGCTGAAGCCTGGAAATGTTGTTGATAATAAACATCTAGCAATTATCGTGAATGGTTGCACCCTGTTGGAACAAGGAATGGTTTTCAATAGTGTTGATCCCGCTAGTATTGTTGATTACGTGTATCATTCCTATAAAACTCTAACCTCAGATGACGATGGAACAGAACCAATAGATATAATGAACAGTAGCGCTCTAAAAAACGACGACGAGCTGTCGGTCGATCCAGGCGAAATCGCAGATAAAAGTGTCAAATCTGATTTTGGAAATTCAAATCTAACCGTTGATACTGGCCCGGATATAAATTTGACAGGTATTGCTGAAAAACCTCTGTACAATTGGACTAGTATCATCATTAATTTTGTTGATGGTATTGGTAATCCTTTTTCTGTAGAGCTGCTTAATCCCAGTGAGAATGACATTGGCAATGCAGTTGAGCATTACATGGCTTTGGGCTACAATTTTGTAAGTATTGAAAAAGGAACTTTTGAACAAAATCAAACTACATCAAATAAAATAAATGATATTGCTTCAACAGTTTATTCAACAGATCTTAAAACAAACGTTGAGAGGGATTCGGATCCAATTATTACATATGGTGATCACATGGGCTATCCAATTGATAATGGAACGGGGCCATGGTCTTTTGACTTCTACTTCTTTAAAGATACAATTGATAAACCTTCAAAGGGCTCTGTTGTGCCTGG
>JBFYMG010000084.1:0-27859 GCA_041305025.1 Thermoplasmatales archaeon | reverse complement strand
TCCCGCCCCCGACATCTTTCTCTTATAAAAAAATAAACTCTTATTAATTTAAAAATAAAACAGAATGTTTACATTTCTCAACAATCTTATGATTAATGCTTTTTGCAGAAAAACCAAAAATGTCACTTCTCTTATGTCCTTTTCCTATAACTATGAGGCCTGCATGGAGTTGTTTTGCATTTTGAAATACTTTCTCCCCAAAACTCCCTGAAATCATACGTGCACTTATTCCCTTTTTTTGCATCTCATCAACAAAACTCTGGCCAGTATTAATTAGCTCATTTATAGACTTTTTAACAAACCTTTGGCTATTCTCATCGAACATGGTGTTATCTTCCACATCAACGATGTAAATTAGGTGAAGATTCCAATTAAAAATCTGTGCTAACTCTCGGCTAATTTCAGGTATTTTTTGATTCGGTGTAAGATTAGAACACACTGCAAGCAACGTGCGATTACCAGATTCCTCTGTTACCCAAATAGGCATATCGATATAATCTAAAATGCGATATTTCAGCAAACAATCTTTTTCATAGCCAATAAGAACTAAATCAAAATTTTGAGTCTCAGTCTCATTTTCTATAACGGTACTAAATTCGCCTTCCAAAATTTTAAAATCCGGGATAATACCTTTATCTTTAAAGATATTTTTTGCATCAAAAAAAATGATTACATCGGCAGTCTGCTTCTGGTTATCAATAATAACTTTTTTTGTCTCTTCTTTCTCAAATACAGTTCGAAAAGTATCTATACGTTTTTCAGTTTGACATATTGTTTTTTCTTCGATAATATACAAGATGGTTACTTTGCTCTGGAATTTCTCTGCAAGAAATGCTCCCTTTTCTAAAACATCTTTCAAATAAAATTCAGAAGAAATCGGTATTAATATGTTTTTAAACACCTTGATGTCTCACCCCACTTTTTAGATAATCGAATTTTCTCATTATATTGCCTCTAGGTGAAGTATTCCAATCCAATAGAATATTGCTATACAAAATACTATACAGATACATATAACATTGGCAATAACCCCTGCTTTGAAAAGATCACGGGTAGAAAAATAACCTGCAGAATACGTGATCGCATTACCGGGTGTAGAAATCACAAGCATAAAAGCAAGACCACCACAAAGAGCGATAATCATCGACGAAAGCAGAGGACTAAAACCGACTTTATCGGCAACAGCAATACCAATAGGTAACACAATTGCGACAGCACCAACGTTAGACATAACAGTGGTCAACAAAACCGTAACAAGAATAATCATAAGAGCAACAACATAAATGTTAGTACCAACTGTGTTGATAATAAGATCAGCTAACCATGTTCCTGCCCCGGTACTTTGCATTCCAATACCAAGAGTGATCGCTCCACCATACAGCAAGATAATGCCCCATGGTACTCTTTTTTCAACGTCATTCCAGGATATACAGCCAGTAAAAAACAGCAAAACTCCGCTCAGTATCGCAATGGCAGCTAACCCAAAATATTGATGTGATGAAAAGATGATCCATAAACAAATAGTGAGAATAAGGACACCAAGTACAATTGCCTCATGAGTCTTTATTTTTCCTTCAGATGTTACTTGGCGGTCTATTTCTTTTTTTGCATCCGAAAAATCTTTCAACTCAATCGGGAAAGCAAATTGTAACACTAGCCACACAAGAGGCAAAGCAATGAAAACAACAGGCATTGAATAAACACACCAATCAAAAAATGTTACATTTATTGGAGGGTTCAAATCAGCTAAAATGCCAATGGCCAAGGGGTTTCTTGCACCACCTACAAGTGTTCCCAGGCTCCCTATAGAACAACCATATGCGATACAGAGCATACTGAGTTTACCAAAATTGCTCTGCCGAGGCACAACTTTAGTCGCGATGAGAATAGAAGCTATGATGGGTAAAAACAATGCTGCAACACCATGCTCAGGCATAACAAACGATAGAAATGCGCATGATGACATGATGCCCAGTGTAAAAAATCTTGGATGGTTTTCGAAAAGATGGAGGAAGCGTAATGCTATTCGTCGATGTAACCCATGTTTTTCTATAGCCGCTGCAAGAATAAATGCACCAATCAAAAAAAAGACTGCTTTGTTCCCAAATGAAGCAAAGACATCGCCTGCTGGCATAACACCTAACAATGGTTGAAGAACCATGATAAATAGGCCGGTCACAGCTAGTGGTATGGGCTCTGTGATCCAGAGAATCGCAGCCATAACAAGTATGCCAATCATGATTTGCCCATTATGTGATAACCCCTCGGGTGTTGGAAGGATATATGCTAAAAAAATGATGAAAAATGCTAAAAATATGATAAAGTAAGAACTCTTTTTAGGAAAAAACGCACCATCTTTTAGATTAAGGTTTTTTTGGATTGTATTTTTCTGTGCTGTTTGCGATGTCTCATCCATTATAGTTTTCGTGATATTGAATATGTTCCATTGTTAAATATTTTACAATATAATCAGGTATTTCCACGCTATATTCTCAGTTAACTTGTTTATGAACAAATAAAACTTTAAACTAACAAAACATTCATAGTTATATGTCTGATGAGGAAAACCTATTGGAATCTCGTTCTCTGGATGAACTACGTAAAAAAGCTCACAGTATCAACTGCAATTTATCTGAAGACGATTATACTCCTAGGGAAATAGAGGTAATCGGATATTATCTTAACCGAATCGCAGCTAGTTATCTGAGTCACTTCACACACAAGGAAATCGATAAAACCACAAAAGAAGATAAAAAGATAAACCCGGGGTCGTCACCAAAAGACCAAAAATACATGTTCTAAATCTATCATAAATTTTTAACTAAAAAATTGTTGAAGATTTAAAACTCCTGAGAATATTACTAGCAATGCAAACCCCATTGCAAAAAATATGTATTCTATATACATGATCGACCACGCATGTACATTTTCGAGAGTCTTACTTTCGCTTTCTCTAACCATGAAATAAAAAATAAGGCAACTTGGTATAAGCAAAAATGTCAGTGGCCAAAGATATGGTTCTAAAACATCTGCTTTTATGAGAATCGGAATTAATACGAAAGGGAAAAACATAAATGGGAATGATACTAACGCTGTTTTTTTGACTCCAAATGTATTAATCATCGTATGTGTACCAGTTCTTTTATCTGCATCGCTGTCTACTATATCCTTGGTTGCCATGCCCCCGACAAAAAACATCGTGGCAATGGTACCAATTATCAAAGGTGTTGCCTGGAACGGATCCCCAAAAACACTCCATGATGCCAATACGCCAAGAAATCCTCTTGGTATAGCAATCCACACCTGATTCAGAAATAGAACTCGCTTTACCCTTGGTGGGAGAGAGTATGTTACTGTAAATATCATTATTAGAAATACAAATATGCCAAACCATAGGTTTATTGTCACCGATCTTAGCAAAGCAAAAAGATAGAAAATATATGCAAGACTTTGTGCTTCATCGGGCCTTACAATTTTTCTTGGGATGGGGCGGTATGGTTTTGATATTGCATCAGCTTCAAAATCTGTAGCTTGATTAAGAGAGTTTGATGCTGCGTTTATCAATGCTATGGTGAAACTAGATTGACCGACTATTATCCACCAATTTGGAAACTGGGCTACTTTATTGTTATATACAAGACTTGCAACGGCTATGGCCATTGATACAACAAATGGTGGAAATAATGTAAACGGACGGACCAAATCAATATATCCTCTGATGTGTACTGAGAGAAACCTAGTTTTACTATATGGCTCTTTTATAGTAAGTTTGGCTTTCATTTATTACGCTCCCCGCTTATTACTTATATGTTGAAAGAATCCTCGCGGAATTATTTGCGCCAGGATTCTCCTTTAACATGATGCTAATACGAATACGAGCCATTATTAATATTAATTTCTCTAAGAAGTTTTTCGCGTCAACAGCTCTTTTAACATTTGTGCCGAATTTAATGCACAATTAATTCCTATGCCTGGAGCTTTGACGCAATCACCAATGATAAACAGGTTCTCTGCCGGGGTCTGTATCTCTGGTTTTGCGTTATCTGTAGTTTTTGCAACACCATCTAAGTGCCAAACGGCTGGGTATATGGCCCAGCGAAGCTGCGAATGGAAATCTGGTATTAACCGTTCGAGGTTTTTATCTAAAGCTATTTTGAGCTTTTCCAGTGTTTTTTTATCCCGTGCCTCTTTCGGTGTACAAATGATGTACGATTGAACAAGATGATGTGAAGTTGGTGAGAGTCCAGCATCTGGTACAGCAGACATAAAATCAATCATGCCGACCGCATCGCATCCATCGACACCTATATCTCGTTCAATGAAATGAAATGTCTTTCCTAGTAATTGTGTATCAACATTTTTTAAAGAATAGTAAGCACAGAGGCTGCCGGTTCCTTCAAGGGATTTCATCATTTTTACATATTCCTTTGGAAAATGTTTCTCTTCAGCAATGGTGAAAAGATTCTGTACGAGTAGTGTTGAGACAATTGCATCAAACCTATGCTCCTCGTTTCCAACCATGACTCCGGTTGCTGTTGTTCCGTCAAATAGAATTCTTTGTATTGGTGTTCCTGTCCGAATTGTTCCCCCACGACTTGTGATGGCCTTGGCTAGTTTCTGGTGTATCTCACCAAGGCCGTTTTTTGGGTATCCAACTGGTTTTGAGCCTTTCAAAAGTGTGCGTTGTGCACGGAACATTTCGCCTGTTGATATGCGATCAAGATTATTTACAGTGGAAATCGAACGAGAAAAAATCTCAAGGACTAGCTTCATTTTTCCTTGACCATATTGTTCTATTGTTTTTGTCATTGAGATATCATCAAGTCGTCTCATAGTTTTTTCACTTGCAAAGAGAAGTCGTAGGATTTTCGGGAGAATTTTGAGTTTGTCTGCGCGTGAGAGAAATGGGAAGTCGTAACCGTTTTCTTTGATGAATCCTACACTTGATTCAAGCGTTTCGATATGGTCATCAAGTGTTGCAAGCACACTATTGAGATTGGACATGACGCCACCGCCGATTGCATGGTACCCAAGATCCAACATGTAACCTTGCAACATCTTTTCATTAAAAATCGTTGGAAGATCAGGTTCTGAGAAAGGGACGTTCATCTGGAATCGTGCAAGTAGCTTCAAATACTGATCAACTGTATACTCAGAGGCATCAAAGGAGAGCGCTCGTCCACCTATTAAGGATTCTTTTTCAAAAATCGTAACCTTGCATCCTTGTTTGGTGAGCAGGGCACCTGCGGTAAGTCCGCTAATGCCAGCCCCAATAATGCATATGTTTTGTTTACCGGTCATTTCTACATCCTTGGTTTAAAAAGTTTTTCTCCTATGAGTGGCGTAAATAATATGTACCATGCAATTGGGAAAATAATCAGTATTAATGAATACGCTAGTGGTATTATCGGAATCAACATTATTGGTACTAGAGAATAGCGTAAAAATGACTGTATCGCTATGTATCTTCTAATCTTATTTCTTTCAAAGGTTTTTATCGATATAAGTTTGGTGCTGAAGAATAATACTCCAATTATGCCTAAGGCTAGTAGTGCCAATTGCCATGTGTAATATTTGTATCCAAATAATACAAACGGTGTAAAAAGAAGGAATGCTGAAAATAGTCTTATTCCAATGCTGAATATTTTGAAACTAACTGGAATGGAAATGTTTTCTCCTCGCATTTTTATGCCTGAAACTAAAGCTATGTTTTTTACTCCCATGAGTGGATCATGATCCGCATCTTTTATTCCACCTTCAACGGCATTCATGTGTAGGATTTGGTTAAAAGTTAAAATGAAAATAATCCAAGTTATTATCGTTGGTTGGCCAAAGGACAGGGCACCGAATAGGAAGACAAAAGCCACTGACACTGCGACAAGAAAATCTGAACCAACCATCTTTTTACCATAGAAATCGTAGATGCTTCCTAGCATTCCTGCGAGGAAAAGACAGAGTAACGCTCCAAATTTTAGATAATCGATTGTTTGTCCATACCATAGTATACCAACTAGTAAGAATGACAGAAGTATGAAAAAAACGCAAATTATCAGAGCACTCTTTGTTGATATATCTCCGCTTACGAGTGGTTTACCGTGTAATTCTTTTGCCATTCTGTCGACTTCAACATCTGCGTAATCGTTTAGTATAAATCCATAAAGTGCTGCTAGAGCACCTGTGGCAAATACTAACGATAAACTATAAAAATCAAGGATTCCAACAGAAATTGCACCTATTACAGGTGGGATTGCAAGTCCACCAATGCCTGGAATGCGCAGCAGTCTTGCATATGCTACAACTTTACTCATTTAATCTAGGAAGAATGTATCAATATTTTAGTTTTTCTTTATATTTACCATAATACGTTGTCTTTTAATATTAATTAAATTATTCTTTATATGATAAAATGAGTGTGAAAGATAAACTACTCATGTACTTCCAGCTTATGAGATTTCATGCAGGCATCTCAGAAGCATTGTTCTTCATCTTTGGTGCACTGATAGCTGGGCAGCGAGATCCTTTCTTGGTATTAGTTGTTTTTGCTGTTGGTCTTTTGTATCATATTTATGGTCATGTCTTAAATGACTATGCCGACATTGAGGTTGATAGACAATCTTCTGAACTTAAAAATAAACCTCTTGTAAGTGGCGTGATTCCAAAAGAGCACGCCCTCATTATTACAGTTGCCTCTATTGTCCTAATCTACATTTTCACTTTGGTTTATTTTCCGTACGTACTTACCATTTTGTTTATCACGTTAGCAATATTCCTGGGTTCAATATACAATTTGTTTGGGAAAAAAATCCCTGGTATCTCTGATTTAGTAATGGCAACATTTTATACGCTTTCGTTTTTCTATGGGGTAAGCACTTTTCCGGCAGTACAATACACAAATCTAATTTATATTGCGGGAGCATTGATCTTTGTAAGTGTTGCGTTTGCCAATATTGTGGAAGCTGGATTAAAAGACGTTGATCATGATCATTTAAGCGGTGCAAAAACACTAGCAATAGTAATGGGCGTAAAAGTAATAGACGGAAACCTTGCAGCTACTAGAAAATACAAAACACTTGCGTATGGTCTTTTGATGTTTTGTTTTGTTTTATTGATGTTAATGCTTTATCAACCTGAGATAAATTTCTTCGATAAAAACTACTTTGCGCTCTCGCTTGTGATCTTACTCATAATAGCAACTATAATTGGTTGTTACAAAATATTGAATCTTAGGCCTTTTAGCAGATCAAAAGTAAAAAGACTATATTTTTTAATAAACACAGGGACTGGTGTATTGTTTGTGATATGCTTATATCCTATTCTTGGGCCAATAATCTCGCTTATTCTCCTTACCGCCCCGCCGACATGGTACACTGTTTTCAGTAAAGTTCTATATGGAAAATCTACGCAGCCAGGAATATAAAAAATCACATGGTTTTTGGTTGTGCAATTGTCCCATGTAAAATTAGATTTGATAAGATAAATCCCAACCCCGGGAAGAACATTAAAATGCCTGCCCATGGGTTTAAACTCATAAGCATTATTGGAACTATCATGAAATTTATCATATAATGGCTACCAATATATTTTCTTGCTTTACTTCTCTTAAACTTTTTCATTGACAATAGTCTGTATGATAAGAAAAACATGACCAGCCCTATCAATATAATAACCATCCATTGAGCATATTGGAATATTGATAGATTTGATACTCCCCATATTATAAAGAAAGGTAAAAATACAACTATTATGTCAATCACTTGTAAGCCATATGCTAAAGCTTTGAAACTATTAGATATCTTAAGTTCCCCATTTTGGATTCTAACTCCTAGTTTTATCGCAGCTGTTTTTGCACCACTTCCAAAATCATTTTCAATGTCTTTAAGTCCTCCTGCAATAAATTGCATATAAAGTACCTGTAAGGATCCAAGTACGCAAACTATCCAGGTTATTTTGGTGACACTAGCCAAATCTGTGGTGTTAGCTGTAGCTCCATAGAGAATCAAGAAGAAGACTCCAAGTGCAACAAATATATCCATGAATGGGAGTTTTTTACTAATGAGATCATATAAAGCTATGAAAAATGCTGATGCTGCTAATATCAAGATGGGGACAAAATTTCTATTAATGAGGGCTATGCAGAGGGCCAATACAAAAGAAATGACCATGGACAAAAAAGCAAACAACCATGCTTTTTTAATTGAAATCGTGCCACTAATGAGTGGTCTGTCACTAATTTCTTTGGATGATTTATCAATTTTATAATCTAAAATATCGTTAAAAACAAATCCGAATGTATGACCAAAGAAACCTATTAAAAACAGGATGAAAAGAACGAATATATCGTATTGCTGCATAGCGATTGCACCCATTACTGGCGACATGCCAGTTAAAACGGCGTTGAACGAACGTGCAAGTTTTAGATATTCTCTTATTGCCATTGTCGCACAAGAAGTAATAATGAAATAAAAACCCATCGATATCTTATAATGTAGCCAAACAAATTTCTTCTTGTTTTTTGTTATAAAAATGATAATTGATCAATTATGCTAATATTGTGAATCTTGGTTGAAGTGGACTCAAACTTTATTTCACCAGTGTTTCTTGCGTGATGTCTCCAATATTTAACCGAAGGGATAGTAACATAATGGTAGTTCATAGATTCTATTTTTACATTGATATCTATGTCTCTTTTTTTAACATTTAATAAATAACTAGTTGGAACAATTTTACCATGTTCTTTTACATAATCTTCAACAGATAGTCGTATGTCTTTTGATGGTATTGATTGAAACTTTTCGTCTTTATTTATCACGACTATGTTTTCGATTTTGTCTTTATTCTTAATTACTTGAGCCCATACAACATTTATTGGCCCGGCTGCTATTTTTCCAAAATTTGCACCTTTACTAAAAAAAGGTGAAAAAAGCGGATAGTTGTTGTGATCATGATATCCATGGCCCGTAACATCAATTTTCTCGCCATCGACGTAGATACTTCCATTAACTTTCAATCTTGGAATAACAAGCCAATTACCTAAAAAATGATTTCCTCCCCAAGGCTCCATTTTCTTAATAAAACTTAGATTAACATTATTTTTTTCGTCACCCATTAAAATATGATATTTCCACTCCTTTGAATCTCTATTTATTTCTCCATCTATTATTTCTTTATTTCTTATCAAAATATGCGGTCTCTCTTTAGAGCCATAAAAGTGTTTTAAAGATGTTCTACTTCTAAAATTCTTAACTAGTTTGGTATCCTTATAAATAAATAAACCTGTCAAAACTAAACCTGTTTTCAAAAATTGTATTACATTAACCAAACAAACCGCACTATAATTATTATCAAAAATTGCATCATAATACCAGGTTTCTACATTGCCAAAAATTCTTGACTTATGGGTCGCATCGTCTTTTAATGTAATATGTTCTGGATTGAAACCTGATGTTTTAATTATATCACCTATTTACGAAGTAATATATAACTTGTTTAAGTAGTCTCTAGAAACACTTATTAAAAAATAAATGTTATGGCTAACATTAATAATATGAACAAAAAAGTAAGTAAATCCTCCAAATTTCGATTTTTTCAGGCAGTTGATATACAACCAATGGACGACTCTTTTCATGGTAACATTAAGCTGCTTGATATTGAGTGGTGGTATTTTGACGCAGTCTTTGAAAACGGATACAGCGTTCACATCGGATTTAGAATATATCATGTGAGAGGATTTGGTATAGTACAATCAAGAATTGATATCTATAAAGATGGTAAAGTAATTGCTGAAGAGCTAAAAATCGATTTATTTTCTAAATTTGTTGTTGATCCACATTTTCCTACTATAAACATGGGAGATAAAACTGTTGTTAAATTTGATAACGATGCTTATGAGAGAAATAAGGAATGGAGATATAATGTAAACTTTTCTATTAATGATAATGCGGTAGATTTATTATTTACTGGTACAACAAAAGGCTGGAAAATAGAAACAACTGATACTTGCTGGACAGTACCTTTACCTAAGGCAGTTGTAACTGGTGAGCTTACAGTTGATGGGAAAAAGTTACAAGTTAAAGGTTTAGGTTATCACGACCATAATTGGAGTTATTCTCCTGCTACTGCAATGAATAATCTTGGATGGTATTGGGGAAGAATAAGTTCAGATACTATCAGTATTACTTGGGCAAAAACAATTCAAAACAGAGCTAGAACTGATATTATTGCTGTAGTAAATAAAGATGGAGACATTTTCTATAATATTAATCCGGAAAATGTTGATATTTCCACTGATAACTATGCACTAAATAATAGGGGAGAAATACCTGAAGTTTTTAATTTAAAAATAAACGATGAAACAAAAGATAAAATCTACTGCCAAGTCAAGATGAATACTATTGATACTCAGTACACTAGAATTTTTACAATTAAATATTGGAGATACCATGTTATTGCCAACGGTAGAATTACAATTGGTAATTATGGTGAAGATATCTTCAATAAACCACAGATCGTCGAATTTTTAAAATTTAAATCTAAAAATATCGATTGAATCTCATAAAATTAAAAATTATTTATTTAATATTATTATATTTACATACTATTAATATTTTAAACTAATTTATTATCTATCTAGGTGATTATTTCGTCGATAAACGATAATTGTATAATAAAATTTATATACCGACGTCAAATATATATTTTCATGAATGGGGGAGATTAAAGCTTTTTAAAATCTCTCCTCACCACCTTCAATCTCTCCCATTCTCTCCTTATAATGCCTAAATATAAATATATTTAAACAATTTTGTATAATACTTTTTCAGCTTTTTTGGAGATCAAATCTTTAAATTTTTCATCTGTTATAATCATTATGGCCCAATCAGGAACAATTCTGGATCTAATTGCTCCAGCCACTGGAGTAAATTCATCCAATGCTTTTGTTTCATTCTCATCGATAATTGTTATATCTGTTTGATTTATGCGTGGTTCAGCCCTACGTAGTTCTTGGTAAGGAACATCGATTATTATGTGTCCAGTTGGTATGCCCAAAGCTTCTTCCAGCTCCCGTTCCTTTTTTATTCTAAACTTTGCATCTTCTAGATGCTTGACTAACTCAATGCCCTGTTTATCTAAATTGGATGAGGGTACTGTATAGGCTTGTTTGAACAGCTTTCTGTATTTGAGACACGTAACGATTTCGTGTTGGAATGGACCCATTCGCTTTAAATTTTCGATAAGCTCTGAGTCTGTCATTTTAAAAAATTCAAAAGGCTCTGCTGCAGGTAACATCTCTATTGCTTTTGAAAGCATTAGCTCTGCGATACGAACTGTTTTATGAAAATAAACGGAAGAGTACATTAGAGCTCTTGCCATCAAAATATTCTCCGCAACTCCAACGCCTTTTCTTTTTACAGCTAGATTATTCTTGTGTACAACTAACGTCTGTAAAAACCGTTCTGTATCTATCATCCCATATGCAACGCCCGTGTAGTAGGCATCCCTAATAAGATAATCCAATTGATCTACATCAATGGCGCTATTCAAAAGTTGACTCAGATATGATTTTTTATGGGTCGTTCCTCTTATAATTTCCATTAATTCTTTTTGATTTATACTATTTTTATCTAGTATTTCGTGGACATCTGGAGATGCTACAAACTCCTTTTCATCGGAATCAAAAATTTCATATTTGCCCAGAATTAATTTCTCTGTTAAATCTACGTGATCAACATCAAGTGCATTTTTGAGAATGGATTCCAAGGTGTGGGAAAAAGGACCATGGCCTATGTCATGTAACAACGCTGCGCAAGTGATAATTTTGCTTTCGTTTTCATCCAGAGCGAGCATCTCTGCAGCCTTGGAGGCCATATAATAAGTTCCAAGGGAATGTTCAAGCCTAGTATGATGCGCTCCCGGGAAAACCAAATGTGCAAGACCCAGCTGCTTGATATTATATAAACGTTGAATCTCAGGTGTTTCTAATAAATCAAGAAACAATCCCTCGAGTTTTATATCACCATGAATCGGATCTCTTATTATTTTACGTTCGTCGCTCATTCTATCAAGTATCTCTTATATTTAAACTAATAATAGAAAGATTGAGTAGTTTATCAATTTGATGTCTATACTTCTTGCAGTAAAAATGCTCCAAGACATTTAAGCTTCTCTTTATAAGAATCAGGATAAAGAAATCTCTCTGTTGCAGTTATACTACTTAATAACGAGTTTCCGTCTTGAGGTGTGAAGCAGAAGCCAAATACTTCGTTATCATTTATCGCATGTATGGTCGGTATAACAACAACCGTTTGGTCAAGTATTCTGCCGTAATGTCCGTGATCTCTACCAAATGAAAATACCAGATTTGCAGAGGTTTTGTGCGTAACTGCAACCAGGGGATTGTCTGTAAATTTCTTTATGGCATCTTCTTTCTTCATCTTTTTATCAAGTTTTAAATCAAACCATATACAATGCATATATTGTGTGTTGAGTTTTACAGCACTTGAAAACACATTCAAATCGATGCCTAATGTTTTAAAGAGATGATAGACATCGACGGCGTGATGCGTCCCCATCTTTTCGTCTTTATGGATACCAACTTCAGGTGAGGGTACATAACTTTTTACTTGACTGATATCGTTTGCTCTTCTGATACAGACGAATCTTCCTTCTTTCATGTGATTTTTTTTCTTTTCTATTGCAAGAGTCTTTATTATTACTGCAATATTGTGTGTGTTGCAACTTACAACGTGGATAAATTGATCCTTTGGAGTGATGGCCTCATCGTTGATGCCTACTGCATACATCTTCCCAAAACCAAATTCCGAACCTTGTGCCAAGAATCCTTTTATTTTGTTCTTGTATTTCATATAATACTTCTCTTTGTTCATTAGTCCTGTGCCCTTTGGTGTACAATCTATGATTACAGAAGCCCGTTTTATCGCCTCTTCGCCATCATACATTGAATCAATGCCAAGCTCTTTGAATTCTTTTATTTTATCTTTACTCGTAGCAAGATTGGCTCCTCTGTTGATCATGCCTTTAATTTTGGGTCTATCTATTAAAGTTGGACTGTGTTTGTAAAAAGTTATTTCATCTATCTCTAAATCATCTTTGGCATCACAGAGCAATCCAATCAAGGGTTCTCCTATAGTGCCTGTACCTACCACGTGTACAATATTTCCATCTGCCATAGTTATTAACCTCCCAATTGAAGTAATTCAACAATTCCGTAATGTTCGTACAACATTTAATTGTTGTCATTTTTATAGCAAATTCTTAGAGGAATAATTTAAAAAGGTGAAGATGTTTCACTCCCCTCATGGCATTACCTTTAGAAGTACTAGAAAAATCGATGAACCAGCAATTAGCTCTCCTTTTAAAGGACGGACGACTCGTAGCCGGAAAGCTATCAGGCTATGATGAGTACATGAATATGGTATTGGAGGATGTCGAAGAAACAAATGGCGAAGCAAAAAGACGTCTCGGTACCATTATCCTTAGAGGCAATAACGTAGTAAGTATATCTCTCCTGTAAGCGAAAAGCATATATATTCGCATTTGATATTATGTATTGGAAGGAATCGGGCTGGTAGTTTTGTTAGAGTGCATCCCATCCCCTCCTAGTGAGGCCAGCCAATCCTTCCCTTTTTGTCTAGAAGTCTCTATGTCTTAATAAAAAAAGTTTAAGTACCGACCTTCAATTTGAGAAACGATTTTATGGGGAGAAGTATCAAAGCTAAAAGAGGCAACGCGCTTAGATGCAAGGGATGGAAACAGGAAGCCATTCTAAGGATGCTTGAGAATAATTTAGAAAATGCCGAGATTCCTGAAGAATTAATTGTTTATGGTGGTACGGGCAAAGCTGCGCGCGACTGGAAATGCTATGATAAAATCGTTGAAACGCTAGAAAATCTTGAAGATGATGAAACAATGGTTATTCAATCGGGTAAACCTGTGGCGGTTTTTAAAACATGGAATAATTCACCCCGAGTGCTTATTGCTAATTCTAACTTGGTTCCTCACTGGAGTACATGGGAAAAATTTCACGAGCTTGAGGAACTTGGATTGATTATGTATGGCCAGATGACCGCTGGCTCTTGGTGTTATATAGGTACTCAGGGCATAATTCAGGGAACCTATGAGACCTTTGCAGCATGTGCACGGAAACATTTCAACAGCAATCTTAAAGGAAAAATTGTGCTGACTGGCGGCATGGGTGGAATGGGTGGTGCTCAGCCCCTAGCAGTGAAAATGAATGAGGGTGTTTGCATTGATGTTGAGTGTGACGAGAAACGAATTGACCGAAGAATAAACGCAGGTTTTTGCGATAAAAAAGTAAAAGATATAGATGACGCAGTTGAGATGGCTAAATCTGCAAAAAAGGAAAGAAAACCTCTATCAATAGGTGCTTTGGGAAACTGCGCCGATATTTATCCTAAACTTATTGAGGATGGTTTTGAACCAGATGTTGTAACCGATCAGACTTCCGCACACGACGAGTTAAAAGGATATGTTCCTGCTGGTTACTATGGTAATTCTTTAAAAGATGCCTTAAAACTCAGAAAAGAAGATCCAAAAGAATACATAGCGCAATCGATGGATGGCATGAAAATTCACTGCAATGCTCTTTTGGATTTTAAGAAAAAAGGAGCAGTAGTTTTTGACTATGGCAATAATCTTAGGGGTCAGGCCAAGAAAGCTGGACTCAAGAATGCTTTTGATTATCCAGGTTTTGTTCCTGCTTACATAAGGCCTATGTTGTGTGTTGGTAGGGGGCCTTTTAGATGGCTTGCACTGTCTGGTAATCCTGATGATATTTTGAAGACTGATAAAGCAGTTGTTGAAATGTTTCCTGAAAATAAAACGTTGTGCAATTGGATTAAACTTGCTGAAAAAAATCTCCCATGGGAAGGTTTGCCTGCAAGAGTTTGTTGGCTTGGTTATGGCGAAAGAGATAGATTTGCATTGGCTATAAACAAAATGGTGAGAGAAAAGAAAATTGGTCCTGTTGCTATAACAAGAGATCATTTAGATAGTGGTAGCGTTGCTTCTCCGTATAGAGAAACTGAAGGGATGAAAGATGGTAGTGATGCTATTGCCGATTGGCCCTTGTTGAATGCATTACTTAATTGTGCTGCCGGAGCAGACAGCGTGCAGATTCATAATGGTGGCGGCGTAGGTATTGGTCTCTCTACGCATGCTGGAATGGTCGTAGTTTGTGACGGAACAAAAGAAACTGATGAACGTATAAAGCGGGTTTTCAAAACAGATCCTGGCATGGGTGTTGTTCGTCATGCTGATGCAGGATATAAAGAAGCTATAGTGCTTGTAAAGAAAACAGACATTAAAGCTCCAATGATAAAGAAATAGCGATTAATTTATTCTAGGCTTCCTACGGCCTTTTCTACCTCTTTGAGTATTTCACAGGATTTTACAAGTTCTTTCATCTTAGTATGATCTGGGTAAAGCGGTCTATCCTCATCTAAAAATTTAACATATTTTCGTATGACTTCTTTGGCTTTTGTAACACCTTTACCAAACTTATACTCACGGAAATCCAAAGCCTGAGTCGCTGCCATAAATTCAATACCTAAAATTCCGTATGCATTGTCAAGTATCTGGAAATTCTTAATTGCTGTATTCATCCCCATTGAAACGAAATCTTCTTGATCCGCGGCAGCAGGAATTGATTGAATAGATGCTGGTGCAGAAAGAATACGCTGTTCCACAATTAGCATGTCTGCAGTATACTGGCTTAGCATCAATCCCGAAAACATGCCGGCACCTTTTGCAAGAAATGCTGGCAATCCAGCACTCAATGCAGGGTTATTTAATCGATTCATTCTTCTTTCAGACATCACACTTACCATAGTAATAGCAGCACCTGCCATATCCATGGGTAGAGAAACAGGAGTTCCTTGGAAGTTTGCACCGGAAAGTTGAAGGTTTTCATTTGGGAAAAAGATGGGATTATCACCAACACCATTAAGTTCAATTTCAACCTGTGAGCGAGCATATGCCAAAGCATCGTGAGCAGTGCCAATCACCTGCGGCGTTGAACGCATCGAGTATGCATCTTGTACTTTGCATTTCATCTTACCATCGATTAGATCGCCACCTTTGATTATTTTCTGAATTGCTTTTGCGCTCCGTACCGCACCTTTAAACCCACGGACTTCCTGAATTTTTACATTGTACGGTTTCATATTTGCTTTCAATGCTTCCAATGACATCGCCGCAGCAATCTCTGCTTGTTTCAGCCAATTATTTGCATCATATAAAAAAATAGCACTCATGGCAGTGAGCAGATTTGAACCGTTAATGATTGCAAGGCCATCACGTGCTTGTAAATCTGGAATGGGGATGCTTGCTTTTTTTAGAGCATTTCTTCCATCAAGCAGCTCTCCTTGATAATATGCTTTACCTTCACCCATCATAAGCAAAGCGATTTGTGCCATTGGGGCAAGATCACCACATGCACCAACTGAACCTTTCTGACAAACATACGGGGTGACGCCTTTGTTTAACATCTCAATTAATGTCTGTGTGATTTCTGGTCGGCATCCTGAGTTTCCATGGGCGTGCACATTAGTGCGTGCCAGCATTGCTCCTCGTACATATTCGATTGGGGCAGGATCACCTATGCCCGCAGCATGATTATATATGAGGTATTTTTGAAAATCTTTAAGCTGATTATCTTTTAATACAACCTCTGAAAATTCACCAATGCCTGTGTTTACGCCATACATTATTTCGTGAGATTTGATTTTCTTTTCAAGCATCGCTCGACAGGCTATAATGCGTTTCAAAGCATCAGGATGAAGTTCAACTTTTTCACCATATCTGGCAACGTTTGCAAGTTTTTCAATTGTTAGTCCCGAACCATTCATTATAACTGTCATATTAACTCCCTTATTGTTATCTAATTGAAGACCTGTATTAAATTATTATGTATTAAGTTTCCCAATAAATCAACAGGTGATCGACGCACTTAAACCAAAAACATCTAACTAAAAAATTTAAGTACATCTAATCGTTTTCCCCTTGGAGTTTAGATGGGTGTAAAAATAGATTTAGCCGGATTCGTAAAAGAGATATTACAAAAATTCGGATTAAGTGATCAGTTATATTTACAGATTGGTGTTGCAATTATCATCTTTGCACTTTCCTTTATTGCGGGTTGGATCGTTTATCATATTTTTGAACATTATTTTTCAAAATGGGCAAAAAATACAAAAACAACATTAGATGACGAGATCATTAAAAATGTCAAGAAACCCGTCTATTTTTTAGTTATCCTCATTGGATTTTATTACGGTATAGATCAACTGACTGCTTTAGACACATATTCAACGATTTTAACGCAAATATTTAGCATAGCCGAAATTCTGTTGGCCGCTTTCATAATCACACGAGTAATAAATGTCTTTATATCATGGTATGCTGAGAAAACTGCTAAGCAAAGAAAAAGAGAGATAAGTGACAAAATTCTCATTATATTCAAAAAATTCCTTCAAGGCATCGTTTATATCTTAGCATTTTTAGTCATTTTAAATGCACTTGGAATTGATTTATCGGGCGTTGTCATTGGTGTAGGAGTCGGTGGTATTGCCATTGCTTTTGCCCTACAAAACATCCTTAGCGATGTATTTAGTGCATTTTCAATTTATTTTGATAAACCATTTGAAGTGGGAGATTTTATTGTTGTCGGTCAACACTCAGGTACTGTAACTAAAATCGGTATGAAATCGACACGGGTACAATTGCTTCAGGGTGAAGAGATGATTGTCTCAAACCGAGAAATAACCTCGGGAAGTGTTCGTAATTTCCGAAAAATGGCTAGGCGCAGAGTTGAGTTTACTGTACGAGTTTCACCAAATACACCTATTGTGAAATTGAAAAAAACCTCCAAGCTTATTGAAAAAATCATACGAGATTGTGAATCCACCGAATTTGGGATGGTGCATTTACGCGAAATCGGGTCATTTAGTTACAATTTCGAGGTTGTTTATTATATAAACACCGGCGACTATAATAAGTTCCTAGATGTTCACGAAAAAGTTAATTTTGCGTTAAAGGAAGCTTTCGATAAAGAAGGTATCGGATTCGGCTTCCAAGCTAAAGAACCTGCTTCTAAATAATTAGAAAAACTTTAATTTAGTCCCAATCAATATTTATATGTTCAGCCCCGTGGTGTAGTGGTCAATCATAGGAGACTCTGGATCTCTTGACAACGGTTCGAATCCGTTCGGGGCTATCTACTTTTAACCAAGCATTTTTACAGTTATATTTTTGTTTATTTCTATTAGTGCCCCTTCTCCCCGCTTCCCCATGCTGCAATTTACGATAATCGTGTTGTTTGTTTTTGCGTATCCAGGATCCTCATGTATGTGCCCGCATATGACTAATCTTGGTTTACACTTATCAACGATTTTTCTTAAGTCTTTATTGCCTATATGTATTCCAATAAACGCTTTATCCTGAAAACCATGTGGAGGTGCGTGCGAGACCAGCACGCTCTTTTTATCCAATAGTTTTTCTATGATCTGAACGTCAGATTTAGAGATGACATCTCTACCAATTCCGACGAACGAGATTTTGTTTTTTTCAACTTTTTTTAATGCGATGTTTGTTGCTTTACTTTCGTCAATTGCCCCTGCGATATCAGGAGTATCGATATTTCCAGGAATGGCAAATGTTTCAACTGGGATTTGATTCAGAAAACTTGTTGCAACTTCTCCAGGGCCAAACTGCGTAATATCGCCACATACAATAACAAGATCGGGTGAGTATTTTTTGATATTTTCTAATACAATATTTAATCTATATTGATAACCATGGAAATCTGCGACAGCAAGTATTTTCATTTTTTCACCTTTAAACATAATCTAGTATTATTCTCAAGTCATTGGTTACAATATCTGCATTTTTTTTCACTTCGCCCATAGCATTAATTGCAACCCCTAGCCCTGCTTTTTTTATCATGCCAATATCGATTCTGCCATCCCCAACAGCGATTACCTCTTTCTCGTTTATGTCAAGTTCTTCACAGAGTTGGTTTAGTATACGACTTTTACAGATCGAATAGATTCTACCTGTGTAAAACTCACCTTCAAGATCTTTATTTTGCATCACCAGTTCCCCGGTTATTTTGTCGCCATTTGTTACAAGCTCATTTCCAAATGCGTAATCTACTCCCAATCTTTCTTTTAGGTCATCAGCTAAAAATTGGTAGCTATCAGTAACAATTGCTGTTTTGATTTTTTTATTTTTAAGTTTGCCAATTACATCTTTGGCATGGTCTTGAAGCGGAACAGTTCTAAATATCTCCAGGTAATCTTTTTTGCTAAAGCCTTTTTGTAGTTTTGCGATATCGATGCTCCTCTTGTAAAATTCTCTGGAGTCATCCTTGAATAGACGTATGAGTTCATCTATGAACCCTTTCTTTTCTGCAATTACAAAGATTCCCTTGTCTTTTAGGAGTGTTCCGTCCATATCAAATAACACTAGTTTGAATTTGTTCATTTGTGTTCCTCGGTTTTCATCTGGAATAACAGAATTCTTAATAACTTTTCTCACCAAAATCAAATAAACCAAAAACATATTCCCTTCTTGTATGCCAGTTGTGACATTTGATTATAACGACTTCATTTGCCTTCTTGGTTACAAAATTTCTAAAGATGAGTTGATAGAGAAACTTCCAATGATAGGGGCCGATTTCGACAAAATTGAAGAAGATAAGATAAGTATCGAGTTTTTTCCCAATAGACCTGATCTTGCATCAGTTGAAGGAATTGCTCGTGCATCAAAAGCCTTTTTTGGTTTTGAAACAGGATTAAAAAAATACCACATTGAAAAATCAGATGTTGTGTTAAATGTCGATCCATCTGTTGAGAAAGTACGACCATTTGTAACTACTGCTCTTGTGAAAAATGTAACTATGACTGACGAACTAATAACATCGCTTATGGATTTGCAGGAGAAACTTCACTTTGGGATCGGTAGAAATCGTAAAAAAGTTGCCATTGGAGTTCATAATTTTGAACCTGTAACGCCCCCGTTTACATACAAAGCTGTTGATCCAGATTCTGTCGAGTTCGTTCCTTTGAATAAAATTGAATCAATGACTTTGAGCGAGATATTAAAACAGCATGAGAAAGGCGTCGACTATGCACATTTGCTTGGGGGTTTTGATAAATATCCATTGATTGTTGATTCTAATAATAACGTACTTTCGTTTCCACCCATAATTAATGGTAGCCTGACTGAAGTTACACCCTTTACAACAGATCTCTTCATCGATGTAACTGGAACTGATAAAAAAGCCATAAACTACGCATTAAATATTGTGACAACTGCGCTTGCCGAACGTGGAGGGCAGAGTTTCAGTACAACAGTATACTACGACGGAAAACCTTACATCTCGCCAGATTTAAATCCTGTTAAAAGAGCCTTGTCGGTAGACTACGTTAATAAGATCCTTGGAACAAAAATGGGTGAAAAAGAAATTATTGATTGCCTAAAGAAAATGGGATGCGATGCAGTAAATGCAAAAAATGGCAAGGTCGAAGTTGAAATACCTGCGTGGCGGGTTGATATTCTGCATGACATTGATCTTGTTGAAGATGTAGCCGTTGGTTATGGCTTTGATAAGTTTGAAACAGATTTTCCAAAGGCGCTGACGTTTGGTAGGTCTTTATCTAAAAGAGTCCTATATGATAGTCTTAGACACATCATGATTGGTCTTGGTTTTAACGAGGTTACTACATTTACTATTTCAAATGAGCGAGATGAGTTCAAAAACTTGGGTTTGGATGTAGGCGATAGAGTTCAGATAGAAAATCCCATAGGTGAGGAATACTCTTGCCTTCGCGTCAGCCTTATCCCATCACTTTTAAAGACATTGGGTGAAAATAGGCATCATCCCCTCCCACAGCAGATTTTCGAACTAGGTCTAGTTGTAGCTGAAGATTTTAAAAATGCCCATAATCTTGCTGCAGTCAAAATTGATGCAAAGGCAAACTTCACTGAGTGTAAATCTATTGTTGAAGCCGTTATGAGGGATTCAGGCAGAAAATACTCCATTAAAGATAAATCCCACCCTGCTTTTGTAAAAGGCAGATGTGCATCAGTTGTTTGTGATGGCAAAGATGTAGGCTTTTTTGGTGAGCTTCATCCAAAGACAATTACCACATTTTACTTGGAGCATCCTGCTATAGCTTTTGAGATAAAAGTTGACGGCCTCTCCCATCAATAAACTATTTTATATAGTAAATATTCTTCCACATTCTAAATGACAAAGACTTGTAGCAAATGCAGGAGGCCTGCAATAACGTTTATACGATATAACGGAACGCATCTTTGTAGAGATCACTTTATTGAATATTTTGAAAGAAGGATTAAAAAGGATATTAAAAAGCAAGGAAAAACAGAAGGTAATTGTAAGATAGCTGTTGCGTTGTCCGGTGGTAAGGACAGCACAGTGGCACTGTATATTACTAACGATATTTTTTCTAAAAGAGCAAATGTTGATATCTACGCAATAACGGTTGACGAAGGAATAAAGGGCTACAGAGATAAAAGCCTAAAGATAGCCGGTAGAAACTGTAAAAAACTTGGAATTGAACATCACATTGTATCGTTCAAAGAGTTGGTCGGAAAAACAATGGACGATATTGCTTCTAAAAAAGATGAAATGGGTGAATGTAGTTACTGCGGTGTTTTTAGAAGACTTTGTTTGAATACAAAATCAAAGGAAATAGGCGCAAATAAGCTTGTCACAGGTCATAATCTTGATGATATGGCTCAATCAATATTGATGAATTTTGTCAATGATGATGTGCAAAAATTGGCACGACTAGGGCCACATAAAAATATTCAACCAGGGCTTGTGCCTCGATCTTTTCCACTTCGCACTATTCCTGAAAAAGAAGTCATGCTTTATGCAATTGTAAAAAATATAGAGTATCACGATGCAGAGTGTCCCTATGCAACTCGTGCGTTACGTGGAAGTTTTCGCGATATAGTAGATAATCTCGAATATGCGCATCCTGGTACGCGACACAGTATTTTGAATAGTTATGAAGATATCAAGGATCTATTGATAGAGAAATATCCGCCTATTGGCATGAATAAATGCTCTAGATGCGGCGAACCGACTTCTAAAAATGTTTGCAGGGCCTGCATATTGAAAGAGAGAATTTTACGATTTTAGTTAAGAATCTTGTTCTGGATTAAAGATTGAAATATTGTTAACTCCGCCATCAAAAAAACTATCTTCGTATTTAGTAAGCAAGTCATATATGTACTGCGGATTTTTTATGTTGTATCTTACCTCGTTGCAATTTGAGAACGTTTCGATTATATCTGAGTCTGCCAACTTGTCCAAATGAAAAGATACTGTTGTAGGGTGTCTTTTCAAATATTTGCTGATTTTGATTTGTGAGGAGGCTGGATTTATTAGTAAAAATAATACAATTCTGTAGGGAACGTCTTGTCTTAGAAGACTAAGCAGCTTTTTATCTATCTCACCTACCTTGTTTGCAATATAAAACCGGACATATCTTCCCTCAGATTTTGTTACTATGAGTCCAAGCTTTTCAAGATGATTTAGATGATAACTTATGGTACTCTTTGAGATATTCAACTTTCTAGAGAGTTCGCTTAGGTGTAAACCAGGGTTTTTCGAGATAAAATTGTATATCTCTCTCCTATTTTCAAGCTCTACCCCATTCCGTTCCATAAAAGGTCTTACCCCCTATACTTACCAACATTCATTCACCTCTCTTATGATAGAAAATATCTTTCATGATAATATTTGTCACAGTTACTATATAAACTTGTCGAAAAAATGTAAGAAAAATCGATGGAAAAACATCCAAAGCGGCTAATTCAAAAAAATATTTCTATAAAATATTTTTGTTTGTCAGATGGATGTTAAAAACCTTTTTATTCTACATTATACTGACAGATTTTGAAATGAAACGTTTACAGCTAAAATGCAAACCTCTTGACGATTTACTAGGTGGAGGAATTGAAAGCAACACCATCACTGAAGTCTATGGTGAGGCCGGTAGTGGAAAAACAAATCTTTGTCTACAAGCAGCCAGGGAATGTGTTGCATCAGGTAAAAAGGTAGCATACATCGATACCGAAAGTGTATCCATAGAGCGAATAGGTCAAATATGCAAAGGTTACGATTGTAAAAAAATGCTATCAAATATTCTTTTTTTTGCGCCTACCTCTTTTGAAGAGCAAGAAAAGATGATATACAATGCCATCAAGGTGGATGACGTTGGACTGATAGTGGTTGATACCTTCAACATGTTTTATCGCATTAAAATAGAAGACGATGAAGAAGGAGCAAACAGGTCTTTGAATAGACAACTGACTAATCTTCAGTTGGCCGCAAGGAAAAAGGATCTATATGTACTGATAGCCGGCCAGGTCTATAGCATTGAAAATGATGACGTCAAACCCTTTGCAGGAAGGGGTGTTGAGCACATGGCAAAAACTATACTTAAACTAGAGCGAGTTAGCACCGGTAAGAGACGTGTAACAATCATAAAACATAGATCTCAGCCAGAAGGAAAAAAAGCTTTTTTCAATATAACTGGCAAGGGATTGGAATAAAAAAATGAAGAAGATTGTTCGTTGGTTAAATGAAAGCACTTACACTACCCCACTTTCACCTGCATGCAAAATGTGTGCAGATGGTTCAAAACTTGTAGTATTGGTTACCGGTTTATGTCCTGCGAAATGCTTCTATTGTCCTCTCAGTTTTGAAAAAGGCGGGTCTGATCGCATCTTTGCCGATGAGTGGGAACTTGATAATGAAAAAGATACCAAAAAATTGGTTCGAGAAGCAGAATACATCGATGCCACTGGTGCAGGTATTACTGGCGGAGACCCTTTAGTTGTTTGGAAAAGAACAAAAAAATATATCTTACTGCTCAAAGACACATTTGGGCAGAATTTTCACATTCATTTGTATACGTCAGGTGTCAAAAATGCAGAACATTTGGGTGATTTAGTATCTGCGGGCCTTGATGAAATAAGGTTTCATCCGCTGCCAAAAGACTGGGGTAAAATGGAAAGAAGCCCCATATTGAATTCTATAAAAAATGCATTGGAAACTAGTGCTGATGTTGCTTTTGAAATCCCAGCGATGCCCAAAATGGAGCAAGATATGTTTTCTCTGATCAAATTTGCACATGGATTAGGACTCAAATGGGTTAATTTGAATGAACTTGAGTATTCTGAACGAAATTGTGATGCACTAATTCTTCGAAAATATTCTGTGAAAGATGACATTTCAGCTGCAGTTAAAGGAAGTCAGGAATCTGCGCTAAGAGTTCTCAATATGACTGCTGAAGAAAATCTCAAGGTAGGCGTTCATTACTGTTCAGCGTCTTTTAAAGATGGAATTCAGCTGACTAATAGAATCAAACGGAGAGCAAACAATGTTGCAAAGGATTACGAAATTATTAGTGATGATGGCACTCTTATCAAAGGGGTAATTTACAGCAAGAATTCTTTGCAAAAACTATACCCGCTATTGAAGAGGGAATTTAGTATACCAAATAATCACATTTTTTTAAATAAAGAAAAAAGAAGGATCGAAGTAGGCATTTGGATTCTTGAACAGATAGCTTCTCACCTCAAACAACGCGGACTACAATGCTATATGGTTGAGGAGTATCCAACTGCGGACGGTTTAGAAGTTGAAAGGACTCCATTGCCGATTTAAAATCTCCTATTGCTTCACTGAAAAAGGTTTTTATATGTGACCTACATTCCAAGCTTTACATTCCCCAGTAGGAATGCTATCTATGAAAGCTTCAAAATAGGAGGCTAAAATATGGCTATGTATGTAAGATTTAAAGCACCAAAAGAAGTACAGGATTTAGCCTATGATCTTGTAGAAAAAGCTCGAGATAATGGGAAAATAAGTAAAGGGGCAAATGAAGCAACAAAACAGGTTGAACGCGGACAGGCAAAGCTTGTTGTAATGGCTGAGGATGTTACTCCTGAAGAGATCCTTGCTCATATGCCTGTTTTGTGTGAAGAAAAAAGCATCCCCTATACGTATGTCCCAAGTAAACAAGAACTGGGCAATGCTGCAGGTTTGGGCGTTGGCACAGCTGCAGTGGCTATCGTTAATCCTGGTAAAGACAAAGCTGGAATCGAAAATATCGTTAAAAAGATAGAGACACTGAAAAAACAGGGTTAAACATGATAGAAGGAACTCCTTGTGAGGTAGTAGAAATCATTGAGCGAACCGGCATGGCTGGAGAGGCTTCTCAGGTTAAGATGAGAGTTTTAGATGGTATGGATAAAGGTAAGATCATTACCAGAAACGTAATGGGGCCAGTTCAATTGGGCGATATTTTGATGCTTAATGAAACCCAGAGAGAGGCAAAGCGACTAGGGGGACCAAGGTAAGAGGCAAAGTCTATGGTGGAGAGAAGAACCTGTTCATTCTGTGGAAATGAAATAGAGCCAGGCACTGGCAAGATGTATGTAAAAAAAGATGGCACAGTTATGTTTTTTTGTAAAATGAAGTGCCAGAAAAACATTTTAAAGTTGCACCGTACCCCCAGATGGGAGAAATGGACTAAACATTATACTAAGAAATAGAATGGATAGAGAAACAATGCCGATTCAACTGCCCTATGGCAAAGGGATATTATCTTTGGAAGTACCCTCTAAAAATTTGTTGGGAGTTATTTTACCAAAAGATATTGTTCACCCTGATAGTCCTCAAGCTTTGATTAAAAAAGCTTTAGAAAACCCAATGGGCACCGATCGTCTTTCTGAAATTGCAAAATCTGGTGATAGAGTTGCTATAGTGGTGGATGATTATACAAGGCCTTGTCCAAATAAAGAGTTATTACTGCCTGTTCTGGAGGAACTTAAACTCGCCGGAGTGAATGATTCTGATGTGCTAGTAATTGTTGCTTCTGGTACGCATACGCCGCCTTCATTTGATATGATGAAAGACGTCGTTGGTGACAAGGTTTTTCGGAATTATACGGTTATTTCCAACGATAGTGTTAATGGTGAATTTTTATCTGTTGGTAAGTCAAAACGTGGTAACAATATAGAAGTATTGAAAGACTACGTTGACGCTGACATAAAGATACTACTTGGTGATATTGAATATCATTATTTTGCAGGTTATGGCGGGACGCGAAAAAGTATCCTTCCAGGCATTTCTTCAAGTAATACAATTCAGAATAATCATAAGCTCATGTTTGAAGAACATGCTCGTACCGGTGTACTGAAGGACAACCCCATTCATCTTGAAATGAACGAGGCCATGCATTTTGTCGGCTGTGATTTTGCATTAAGCGTTGTTCTTAATTCAAGTCATCGCATAATTGGTGCATGGGCTGGACGACCTGAATCTGTTTTGGATGCAGGTGTTAAACTTGTGGATGAGATGTACAAACGACAGGTTGGAGAGAAGGCAGATATCATTGTTGTCTCTGCTGATGGCTATCCACACGATATTGATTTGTACCAATCTATCAAAGCCCTGCACAATTCAATGCATGTTTTAAATGAAAAAGGCGTGGTTATTTTAGTTGCCGAGTGCTTTAATGGTCATGGTAGCCAGATGTATGTTGATTGGTTAAAAAATCACAAAAACTCAAAAGAGGTTGAGGCGTCTCTTAAGAAAAACTTCATTATGGGTGCTCATAAAGCTTACTATCATTTGGCAGCTATCGAAAAGCATCCTGTTATCTTTGTTTCTGCAATGGATAAGAGTGAAGTTGAAAATGTTTTCAAATTCAAATATGCAGGCACTGCAAATGAAGCTTTAAAGCATGCTTTTGAAATAGTCGGCAAAGATGCAAAAGTACTAGTTGTTCCACATGGCACTACTACACTTTTGTGTAAATAAAGAGCATGGGCTATTTTTGATACAATATTTAAATAAAACATCTTTCGTTTCATTGTTTTATGGATTTGACTGAACTTGCTTTATTGTTTGCCTTGGCGTTCCTACCACCAATAATATATGCCATATGGATCAGAAACACAGAAAGATATGAACGGGAAAAATGGAAACCGATATTCCTATGTTTTCTTTGGGGAGCAACAATCGCTATTGCAGCCTCACTAATTTTGGAGGTGATTTTGGATATTTCTCTCAGTGTTTCTGTTGATGATAAAAATATACTTAGTCTTATAGCAGTAATAATCGTCGCTCCTTTTGCTGAAGAATTTACAAAGCCCCTTGTACTAAGACTTAAAACGGTGAAAAGAGGACTGAATGAGCTTGAAGACGGTCTGATATATGGTGCCGTTGCAGGATTAGGTTTTTCAGCCACAGAAAATCTTTTGTACGGTTATAGTTTTTTATCTAAGAGTCTGTTAATTTTCTTTATTTTAATGACGATAAGAAGTGTAGGAGGATGCCTTTTGCATGCATCTGCAACTTCGCTAACAGGATACTGATACGGGAAATCAATAATGAAGAAAACCTCATTTTTGCGCATTCTTCCATTTTTTATCCTAGCGATTTTGGTTCATGGACTCTACAATTTCCTTGTATCTTTTGAGATGATAGGTTTGACAACTGGTCTAATTGTCGCTTTGGTTTTCGTAATAATGACAATATATTTCATTAGAATAAAGATAAGAACTCTTGACAGACAAATCAGTTAAAAATACATTTAGATCTCGATAAAAATCAAAAGCATCAATACCAAATATCAAAATCTAATAATAAACCTTAAAAGGAAATGAACCTGAAGAAGCAATTATACTGCGCGAGCAAGTTCTCTGATTCTGGTGTTTACAATGAAGATTTCCATGACCGCTTTCATCTCGACCAATTCTTCCTGGGTTCTCA
>JBFYMG010000083.1:0-4243 GCA_041305025.1 Thermoplasmatales archaeon | reverse complement strand
TGTTATTTTAAGATGATCGGTGTCTGTAAAAATTGTGTTGATAGAGAGACTGTTGATAAGTGGTTGGAGAAGCATCCTGATTGGGAGAAGATTCTTGGCGTTGAATGGGTTGATTAACGTTCTTATTTTTGCCTAAAATATTGATAAATCGGTGCAGTGGAAAGATTTGAACACCTGAGTAGTAAAATATAATGCAAACTGGTTTTTACTTACTTTTTTTGCGTTCTCTTTATTCTCTCCCCTTCCTGCCAGAGAGCCCACATAACACGTGCCGTTCTCCAAGAAGAAGGATATATTGGGACTCCAACGGCTTTAAGATCTAAAACTAAATCCTCGAATTCTTTTCCACCGACCCACATTCCTAGTATCGGTTTTTTGTATTCATAATGTAGTTTTTGCTGGTTAATCATCTTCAGTATCGCACCAGTATATTCCCTTGGCCTAGCATATCCTGCATGTACTGATGCAACGATAAGACCATCAATATTTGGATCTTGAATTAAGGCCTGGGCTGCTGACCAGTAGCGATAAAAACCTGCGTCTCCCGCAAGATCAACTGGATTGTTTGGTTTTACAGAAGGCGGTAGTATCTTTTCTATTTTTTTGTATGTCTTTTCTGATAGTTTTGGTATAACTAGGCCGTTTTCCTCACAGGCATCACTTAAAAGAATCCCTACCCCTCCGCCATTTGTAATAATACCTATGCGCTTTCCTTGTGCCGGTGGTTGTTCAGCAAGAGCGCGAGCCATGTCAAATAGTTCAACTAAATCTCGGCATCTAATTCCGCCTGCTTGTTTAATTGCACCACTATATATTGCGTCGATACCAGCCATTGATCCAGTATGTGACGCTGTTGCCCTTGCGCCAGACACACTTTTTCCTGCTTTTACAACTAGTATTGGTTTGTCACAAGCTTTTGTACTATTCATAAAAGCTCTGCCTTCTTTGATCCCTTCGATATACAAACCAATAACTTTTGTCTCAGGATCTTTAGCAAAATAATCGATTAAATCATCATCATCAATGTCAAGTTTGTTTCCCATGCCTATTATTTTTGATAGTCCAACAAACTCGTTGTTTGCAAGATAAATCATACCAATTCCAAGAGCGCCACTTTGGCTGATTAGTGCTACATTGCCCTTTCTAGGTATGCCAAAGGCAAATGATGCATCAAGACCATCTGATGCATTCTTGTAACCCATAGTGTTTGGACCAAGAATCCGTATATCAGTTCCCTTAACTATTTTTTTAATCTCCTCTTCACCCTGGTGATTTCCTATTTCACTGAAACCAGATGTTATGATTATAATATGTTTTACTTTCTTAGTGACACAATCCTTTACAATCTGTGAGACAATGGGAGCTGGAACTGAGATTAAAACAAGATCAATTGGACCTGGAACATCAGTCAGTTTCTTGTAACATTTTAAACCAAGTATCTCTTCATCATCAGGATTAATAGGGTAAAGTTTACACTGGTACTCTGAGATTAGAATGTTTTTAAGTGCCGCATGGCCTATTTTTGTAGGGTTTGCTGATGCACCAACAACAGCGATGCTGCTTGGTTTGAAAAACGTTTCAAGTGAATGTTTCATGTTATTGTCCTCTCGAACAGATATTCCAAGACATTGTATTTATATGTAGTGTTTCATTATTTCGATAAATTCTTTTATTTTTCCATGACTTCCTATATTTAGAAAAGAAGTAACCAATTTTTTATTTATAGATTAATATTCATATCTAAGATTTTATATACTATCACATGTTATAAAACTGCAGATAAGGGAGGAAAAGGTGTATATGAAACTAAAGTTCTTATCTTTTTTAGTAGTGGTCTTTATGACTGCTAATGTTTTTGTCGGCGCTGGTGCTGTAACCAAAATCAACTCAAAAATTAATTTACAATCTGAACCTATTAATGGAAGTGTTAATGTTGAAGTGGAGCAAGTGACCCCAATAAACACAACTGGTTTTATAGAGTGGGAGAAACTTTTTGACTCGGGTTATGATGACAAAGCTCACTGCATCCAAAAAACAACGGATGGTGGATACATTGTGGTAGGGGAAGGATATGGCCTTCAGGTATTGTTAATAAAGATAGATGAAAAGGGAAATGTTGAATGGGAAAATCATTTCAGCAACAGTCAACCTGAACATGAGCCTGATTACGGCTGGTATGTTTTACAAACAGATGATGGAGGTTACTTGGTATTGGCTGAGACTAGAATCGGTGGCATTCATGTTTGGCTTATAAAAACTGACGAAAATGGAACAAAAGAATGGGAAAGAATAATTGGTTGTAAAGCACAGACTGCATGCAGATGCATTCAACCTACTAGAGATGGAGGGTACATTCTTGTTGGTTTTACTGCCCCTTCGGCCTGGTTATGCAGCTATGATACATGGCTTCTAAAGATCGACTCTGAAGGAGTTGAAGAATGGAATAGGGTATTTGAAAGGCCCCATTACAACTGGGGATTTTATGTTGCGCAAACATCAGATGACGGTTTCATAATAACTGGACTAAAATGCCCAGACGAAGTAAACTACTCAGACGTGTGGTTAATAAAAACAGATGTCAATGGTCATATAGAATGGGATAAAACATACGGTGATCCAAAACCTGCAGAGCAAGGCAAATGCGTTCAACAAACAACGGATGGAGGATATATTGTGACAGGTGAAATATACGAACCAGATGGGAATTTTTTAATGAAAACTGATGACAAAGGGAAACTTCTTTGGACTAAACCATATGGAGGTAAATGCGTGCAGCAAACATCTGACGGCGGCTATATATGCACAGGAAGTAAAAAATATCTATTCAGAGATTTTTTGATGAGCCAAGATCTTCAATTAGTTAAAACCAATGCAAATGGTAGAAAGGAATGGTCTCGGATTTACGGTGGGCCATATAATGATGTTGGGAATTTTGTGTTGCAGGTAGAAGATGGCGGATACATTGTGGCCGGATCTAAACAATTTCCCATGCATCATCCAACTGCCCAAGGCGATGTATGGATTATAAAAACTGGTGAAAAACCAACATTTGATGAAATCGACATAACACCTAATACAATACCATCAAACCAACAACATAACGGTCAAAATGGCCAATCTATGCACATCTCGATCATTTCATCAAAAATCACCGGATTCATTTCTAATTGATATCTTAAATATACTGTTTCATTGCTTCTATAACTTCTGTGCTGTTCTTTGCTTTTCTATAATCTTCTAATGGTTGTTTGTTTAATTCTAAAAAATTAGGCCCCCAATTATAGATTTTTAAAATCTCAAGTGCATAATCAACCTGGCCAAGGATATAAAGTGAGGCTGCAAAAGCCTCTAACGTAGTTAATTTAAATGGTTTACCGTAATTAACTGGGTTAACTGCCACAACAAATGGTATGGCACGTGGCACATATGATTTGCTAAGATCCTGGAAACGTTGTTCTGCATTCTCCCAGGAGCAATCTAAAGCTAGAATTCCTACTTCTTCAGCTACTGACAAATCCTCTATCGAAATACTTTTTTCAGCAAAAGGACTTAATAAAATTGCATGCCTTGGTATTTTTTTAAGGTTTTTTTCAAGCCTAGCAAAATTGAACCTATGCAGCTTCTTAGCACTACATTTCTTCGGGTCATCCTCATTCATATGATAAATATAGAGTCTGATTTTTTCTTTCATTTTTAACCTATTTTAATGTCAAGCACGTAGTGACCAACGCCAGGTGCGTATGATTTTATATGTTTATATTTTAAGAGTTCGACTTTTCTACTATTTTTTTCAGATGCTTTGTTGATATATTTCAATGGCCTATCTGGGAAAAGTTCGTCGGGGCATACCTCGTGGTAGTGGATAATTCCTGTTTTGTTTTTCAAACAATCTATCGCAGTTGACAAAAACTTATGCGTGTCTTCTATATAGCCCATTACAACTCTATCAGCTATATTTTTTGGTGCAGTTTCTCTGTTATCACCAAAAACAGGTTGAACAATATCAATAACGTTATTCAACACTATGTTGTCGCACAAATATTTGTATGCTACAGGATTTATTTCGCATGCAAAAATTTTCTTTGGTCTGCTGTAAACAGCAATCGGTAAAGTAAAATAACCGATGCCTGCAAATAGATCGACGACTGTTTCATTTTTACTAGATATCTTAGCCATGCGTATGCGCTCATCCATATTTCCAGATGAAAACATTATTTTTTGCGGGTCTAGTTTGTATCTTATG
>JBFYMG010000082.1:0-37472 GCA_041305025.1 Thermoplasmatales archaeon | reverse complement strand
AACCTACGTTGTTGCCGGTGATGTCATCACTAGTTGCTACGGTACAATAACTCTTACTTATAATCCCTTAAACATCGTGATAGGCATATGGGTATTTTCAGAAAAGCCAATTATCCATTATGGATGGGTTTCCGGCAAAGTAATGTTAAAATCAGGAGACGTTACGTATCCTGGGGAAAACATAACAATATATATCTATCCAAGCAAAGAAGATACCAGCAATAAAAACATTATATCTCTTGAAGGAACCTCCTATTTAACAAATGAAAGCGGAGAATTTAAAATTTCCAATATTTCAGCCGGAACTTATATGATGGAAGCAATGAAAAATAAACTCTACATATCTCAGAAATTTGTAGAAATAAAAGAATATGTGGTAACAGAGGTTAATTTTATCATAGAAATTAGTGAAACTCGCTTGGAAGTTGATAAATCTATTTTATCTGGAGATGTCGGTGGAGAGATAAGCATTCAATGTGGAAATGGTAGTAACTACGAACAACAAATTACGATTTACAAAGGTGTGGAAATTAAACCAGAAGAAATTGCTCAAGGAAAAATATCATTAATTGTTAGTGGCGATGAGACCGGCGGAGGTAAAACAATAGCAATAACAGCTGATCCAAGCTTATTTGAAAATGCCAAAGACATCGTTGTGAAATATGATGGTGAAGTCATTTCAATGGCTGACAATATAACCGATGTTCTAAACCCAAACGATGACGGCGCTCATGCAGAATATATTCTAACTCTGGGTGCAAATGCTACCGAAATATTGATAAGTATTCCACATTTCAGCGAGCATGAAATAACAGTTTACAGTGCAGTGGGTGCAGCAGTAGAAGCGCTTGGCGGCGTTACTGCAGTATTTACATACATTGCAATCTGCGTTATTGTATCAGTTTTATTTATAGGTACTATTTACATCAGGAGAAGATTCTAGAGAACCATTATATTCTCCTTTTTTATTTCTATATGATTGAGAGTGGTTAGGATGGAGACTGTAAGTATCGTTTTAGACGCAGGTATAACAATATTCGCACTTGGATTGCTACTGGTGTCACTGTTTAGTTACAGGAAATATAAGAATTCAAAACTTCTCTTTGTAAGTTTTGTATTTTTAATATTTTTTGTAAAGGGAATACTCCTTAGCTTTAATCTATTCAACAACCAACTAGCAGATATAATTTCAAATCCCTATTTCGAACTATTTGATTTGGCGGTACTGATTCTGTTATTTGTAGCCACCCTCAAGAGATAGTTCTATGAATAATGATGTTCTCGAACTAGAAACCCGTAGAAAAATCTACGATCTAGTGACAAAAAATCCTGGATTGCATCTCAGTAAAATCGCAGAGATACTTGGCATGAGAATATCGCTTGTGGAATATCATTTATTTTATTTGGAAAAAAATCAGTTGATTGTTCCCGTCGATGAGTCAGGTTACAGCAGATACTATGTCAAAGGTGAGGTAGGAACAGAAGACAAAAAAGTTTTAGGACTACTGCGTCAGAACGTTCCGTTAAGAATAATGCTACTTCTTTTGAAATGCGATAGCTCACAGCATAAAGAAATTCTTCAAAACCTTGATGTTGCACCTTCAACGCTTTCATATCATCTTAAAAAATTAGTGACTTGCGGCGTTGTTGCCGTTCAATCGTATGGCGAGGAAAAAGGATATTCCGTTATCAATAAAGAAATGGTTACCCGCCTTCTCATACGATATAAGCCGTACAATCTTATTGATAGTTTCAAAGATGTTTGGGTAGATCTAAAAGTAGATTGAATTTTGTTTAAGACAAAAAGTTATTTATTTTAGTTCGGTCTTTTAACCAAACATGAATATCACAGAATACACTTACTATCTTGTTAGACAAATTCCAGCAGGACGTGTTTCAACTTATGGTGCAGTTGCCAAAGCTCTTGGAAATAAACGATATGCAAGGGCTGTTGGTAAATATATGAATAAAAATCCAGATGCGGACACGATGCCTTGTTTTAAAATTGTTAAGTCTGATGGTAGTTTAGGTGGATTTGGTCTAGGAATTGATGACAAGATAAGAAGACTTAAAAGAGATGGAATAGAAGTTAAAGATGGAAAAATCGTTAATTTTAAAAATGTGTTTTTTGATGATTTCAAATCGGATTATCCCTTAAAGAAAAAATAAGTTATAACCCTTGTAATTCTTTACTTGAGATGGTAGGTATTCCTCTCCCCTGAAACCATTTCTTGTATTCCGATACTTGAGATTTCTTGAGTTCCTTTTTGTGCAGATACACTCCTTTTACACCAGGTGTTGCCTGAATTGTTTTTTCAAGGATTTCATCGTCTATATTTTCGTCTTCTATCTGATACGATGGTATCATATGGCCAAATGCCACGCGCTTTGCTAAGGCAACCTCTGTAAATCTTGGTGCGTAGTGACCGCCACCTATTCCTATTAAGACCGGAATATTGCTAGGGAAATCTTCTTCGTAATGATAATTTTCTAATAGTTCTAACAATGATTTTGCAACAACACTGGCGGGTTCCTTTTTTTCCCACTCCTCTTCGTTGCTTCCAACTTCTGCAAAAATGGTTGGTGTTTCCAGATAGGGTCCATGGTGCGTTACTTCAAAACATACCTTGTGATAGAGCTTTGCAGCGTTTTTTTTCATAAGTCTCAATAGATGCGTTGCTAGGCAAGGTGAGGATTTGACCAATGTTTTTGGTTCACCTCCAAAGTCTGTTACGCCCCCGTAATTGCCAATGGGATGCGTTGTAAGGGTTGGTGGACCTGTTTTACTTCTGTGCCTTGATATAAAGATAACCTGCTTTGGTTCTAATCCTAGTTTTTCCTTTATTTCTTTGTCAATATTTTCATGAAGTATTGTTCTATCCTGTATTGTAACAATAAATACATCTTTCATCTTAGAATTTTGATGTACAGGTTGATTGCTGAAAGAGTCTATTTCACTCCACGATGATTGCGCTAAAAGACTATTTTTAATGTTTGTACCTGCGGGATCCTCAGTTGAGGATATTATTAAAACAGACATAAGTTTTCATCCTTTTGCAGATGAAAAACAGAAGGCATCTTTTTAAAGTTGTTATTAAAGACGCTCGGATTCCTTTTTTAACAGTTCCTTTATTCTTTGCATTCGTACTACAAAATGTATCCTATCCTCTAGTGAACATATCTTTGCAATGTATTTTATTTCTTCAACTTCCTGTTCGCTTGATAGTAATCCTATGACCAACATGTTTTCAATAGTTAATTTTATAATTATACTTATATAAAACTTATTTTACAACTGTTACCAATTGTATGATATATTTAATAAAAAAACATATAATAATATAGAATAACAAAGCAACCCATAAGCTGCATGTAGAAATATCTCAGAATATCTACTAATTCAATCTATTCTCTTCCATCGCATTATTGCAGCCAAAAAACCAAGCGCTATAGGAGCAATAATTACATAATATATGGGATCAATTTTTCTAAAAAATAGGGTTATATCATACCCATAGAGATATAGCACAATCAATGAAACTGCGACAATAGGAATCAATATGGCAAATATCAGAGGCAAAGATTCTCTATTCACCACCCTACGCTCCCACAATTTACAAAATTATGGTTGTAAGGTATAAAGACTTTTGTGTAAATAAATTCAAAATATATACATTAAGGCATTCCTAAATATGTCTTAGAATATATCCCAAGAGATTAACGATGCTCCTTTTTTATAGGAGTATAGTTTTCAGTTCCGTTGAATATCTCATAGATTGGGCATGTAGTAAATGCAATACCCATATCCTCTGGTCTGAATTTGCCATTTACAGTATCCCAATAAATTTCTATAGTCTCTTCAGCAATGGCCAGTACTGTGCCTTTATACTCTTTGGGTTTGCCCTCCTTATCTTTACGGATGCGCTTTACCCTATCCCCAAGATTAAAAGCATCGTACAGTGATGGATACCCACCAACTCCCCTTTCTCCGCCTTTATTCATAACCTTCTCCTATTGCTCTCTATACAGTTTAATATTTCTTACTCCAGATATTTAATATTATCCTGTAAAATTGTCAAAATGGGATTATTACAGGAGTAAAATGGATTATTTACCCGTTTATGTTGTTTTAATCGTCCCAAGAACCGGCTCATATATCAAACCCTTATCTATAAGTGAGGTAAGTGCTTCTTCTATTGCATCTTTGTCAAGCCCAGCCTTCTCACATTTCTTGGTAATGGAATCCCAAGATGCACCATCCTTTCCTTCAATTCCTTTTATTATTTCCAGCACGTTATTTTCTATATCCTCAGGCTCATCTGTGTCTTCTTCATCAGATTCTTTTGCCTCAACAGCTTCTTTCTTAGCCTTTTTTTCCTCTTTAGGCTCTTCTTCGTCTTTTACTTCTTCTTCAGCATCTATCTTCTTTTCATCTACTTTAAGATCTGGTAGCTTTTCTCTATTGGGTCTGAGGTATTGGAGGGATTCCTGTATCAATGTCAAGTATTTGTCAACATCAATTTTGCTTCCATAATTTTTCAGGGCAGCAACAATTCCCTCTGAAAGCTCTCTGCTATAGCCAAGTTTCCTTAAATCGTAGGCATTTGATTGATTCATCTTCATTGCTTCAAGTATTGCTTCAATTCTATTCTTTGTGCTTGTACAAGTCTCCAAAATCCACTGATCTCTTGCTTCCGCAGAAACTTCAACAATATTTTCGGGACGAACGGAAACGTAAAAAACACCTTCTTCAGGCGCGTATGTTCTTGCCTTTCCGACAATTGCAACAAAGGCAGGCACATCTATATCTGAAAGAGCCTTTGTGACATCTTGCTGGTACTGACCAGAGTACAACGTAAAAACACCAGTTGGATCTGAAACATGTGCTCTTAATAGTTCTCCGCTTTCAGATATGTTCTCGACATCGGTAAGTACACCTATGATAAACAGTCGATTAACCTTGGCACCTAGGGGTGTAACAATGTATGAAGGAACTTTTTCCCCTTCGCCTTTTATCTCAAAGGTTGAATCGTTGTATTCGCCAGCAAAAACCCTCCAAGCAGTCTCACGATTCATCTTATCTCCTCCAGCTCTGATGATAATCTTTCAGCCGCTTCCTTTATGTCGACATCAACGACTTTAGCTTTTTTTGCAATAATTGTAGTGCCAAACTCATCGCCAAGTGCGTTACCCTGTATGTTAATTCTACGGGCAAAAAGTAAAGAGCTCATCATATCTGTAAGAGCATGCCCATCCTTTGATTTCTCAGCCATTTTTTTGCATTCTTCTAAAGTTTTTCCTAGAAGCATTTCGGTGATCTCTCGGCCCATGATACTGTTTACCGAACCTGTTCCATCATCAACAACAATCTTTGTCCTTATGTCGGGCTTGCCTTTCACTTTCCCATGAATCTTACATTCGTCATTCTGCAGAGCGCGTTTGCAATCAGGACATCGCATGATAAGCCCAGAACCATCTCTTATCTCTATGACTGTGCCTTCTACTTCAATATCCAAAGCCCCACGTTTTTCTACAAGTTCATAAAGTGGCATCTTTTGCATACGCACTTTGTCTTTTGAAAGTTTACTGCTGTCTAGCTTTTTAACAGATGCCTTTTCGTCAAAGGTCAATTGGGGAATGCCTTTCCAGGATTTTATGTATCCACCAGATATCTTTACTACATCTCCAGCTTTAAATTTGAAATCATGCCAGGATGTAAATTGTGCTTTACCAGTTTCGTCACCAATTATTCCGGAAAAAACTTTTTTGGATTTACCATCCGCTTCTACGCTTCTCTCGTTTAGCTCAAGAATTCTTGCCGTAAGCTCTACTGTACCTAGGCCAGACTTTAGATCTTTTACCTTGACTTCTTTTGGCTCGTAGTTTGCCTCGGGAAGTTTATCTTCATCAGTTTTTTTTATCTGTACTCGGTCTCCAAGATTCAATTGTACTGTGCCCTGCCATTCTCTTGTGTATGCATTTGCCAGTTCCAGTACATTTCCCTTTTCCATCTCAAAATCTTTCCATGCGGTAAATTGAATGGTACCACTTTCATCTCCAAAAATTCCATAGAATATCTTGCGTTTTTCACCTTTCACTGTTATCTCTTTTGGATTTATGGCAATAACCCGACATAGTAAATTTACACTAGATACATTGGGTTTAAGGTCAACTATCAAAGTTCGCTCTGTGGATGCAGGTAATGTTGTGCCTCCAGAAAATTTCTTAATAAGAGTTTGTTTGGCCTGCTCGACAGGTACTCCATAATCGATAAATTTTCTTAATTGTTTTTCCAACTCTTCTCTGCTTACTTCTTTATCAGACTCTTCACTAAGAACATCTAATATGTCATCTATATGAGATTGAAGTTCATCAACAGCCATAAGTAGCCCCCAAAATAGATAGATTATTTGATATATCAATCTATCTTTATTTTTTATAAAATATTTCAGTACATTCCAGAGATTTTTCCGTTGTTATCAATATCTATTTTTTCTGAAATGGGTTTTGCTGGAAGTCCCGGCATCGTTGTAATTTTGCCAGTCATTGGAACCAAAAAGCCCGCACCTGCTGAGAATTTTATTTCTCTAACGGTTATCTTAAATTTTTCCGGTCGTCCTAGTAATTCAGGATCATCTGATAATGAAAATTGTGTTTTAGCAATGCAGATGGGCAGTTTATCCAGTCCCAGTTTATGACAGAGCTTTACATCTTGCTCCGCAGTAACTGTGTAAGTAACACGATCTGCACCGTACATCTTCTTAGCAACGATTTCTATTTTTTCTTTTACGGGTAGATTGACATCATAAAGATAATGAAACTTCGAAGGAGTATTGTGTATCAGGCTCACAAGTTTGCCCGCAAGTTCAATTCCACCTTCTCCACCATTTTGCCACACATCAACAACCGCAACAGGGATGTTTTTTGATGTGCAGTAATTTTCCACAAAATCTATCTCGCTATCTCTATCGCCTGCGAAATGATTAATTGCAACAATTACTGGAACACCAAAACACGATATGTTTTCAAGATGTTTATCAAGATTTGATAAACCTTTTCTAACGGCTTCCATATTTTTTCCATTTCCGTGTCTCTTCAACGCTCTTATGCTTACAATCAACACCACTGCATCCGGTTTTAGATTCCCAACTCTGCAGACAATATCAAAGAATTTTTCTGCTCCCAGTTCAGAACCAAATCCTGCCTCTGTGATAAAGTAATCAGCAAGTTTCAATCCCATCATTGTTGCAAGAAGGCTGTTTGTTCCATGGGCAATGTTGGCAAAAGGACCGCCGTGAACCAGAGCAGGAACGCCTTCTGTCGTCTGCACGAGATTAGGTTTTAGTGCATCCTTCAACAGTACCGCCATTGCACCAACCGACTTCAAATCCTTTGCAGTAATAGGTTTATTGTCATAGGTGTATGCCACTATTATCTTGCCTAGTCTTTCTTTTAAATCATCTAAATCTTTAGACAGACATAAAACGGCCATAATTTCTGATGCAGGAGTAATTGCAAACTCAACTTTATGAGGTACGCCATCCTGAGGACCACCCAGTCCAACTACGACATTTCTTAGAGATCGGTCGCTAATATCCAGCACCCTGGGCCACACAATATACCGCGGATCAATATGAAACGCATCGCCGTAATGAATGTGATTGTCAAGAAGACTTGCAAGCAAATTATGTGCGCTTGTTATCGCATGCATATCCCCTGTAAAATGAAGGTTTATATCCTCCATTGGGAGAACTTGTGATCGTCCTCCTCCTGTTGCACCACCCTTCATTCCCATCATAGGACCTAAAGATGGCTCTCTTATCGCAAGCATAGTTTTCTTACCAAGTTTTGCTAAAGCCTGTGCCAGGCCAATTGTAACTGTGGTTTTTCCCTCACCACTTGAGGTAGGATTTATCGTTGTAACTAAAATCAATTTGCCATTCTTACTGTTCTTAATTCTGTCTAGTGCTCTTAGAGAAATCTTTGCCTTATATTCGCCCCAGGGGATGATTTCGTCTTTTTGCAGTCCTGCTTTTTCTGCAATGTCAAAAATGCTGCGAAGTTTTACTGGTTTTGCAATTTTTTTATCTGATTTCATAAACCTAAACCTTACTATCGACTATTTTCATTACTTCATCAGTTTTATCGGCAGCACTCTTCTCAATTTTTTCAAGATCACTATTAATCCTATTCACAAATTTTTCATCTTTTATTGAACCGAGATTTATCTTTACATTAAGGATAGCTGACTTGACACCTACTTTAGCCATAATGGCAGATATCGCAGCATCGGTTATAGAACTCTGATTGCCTTTCTTGGCAACAACTAATGCAACATCGAGAATCTCTTCACAGGTTCTTGCTGTCTCAAGAGGAACACTGGCGGCAATCTTGTAACCTTCTTGGATTGCATTACTTCTTTTGTTCTTTTGTTCCTCAGTTTCTTTTGGCATTTTGAATGCTTTCATGACATCATTAAAAGCATCGGTATCTTTGTCGATAAGAATTGTAAGTTTATTTCTTAAGGCTTCACTTTTCTTTAGAACTTTTTTAATTTCATCTTGAACATCGGCGTATTTTTCCTTTCCAATTGTAAGATTGCAAACCATTGAAGTCAACGCAGCACCAAGTGCACCCGCTAATGCAGCAACGCTCCCACCACCCGGTGCTGGACTGCTTGACGCAAGTTCGGATAGGAATTCTTTTACTGTTGAGCCTGCAAGTGGGCCAGTTTCTTCAATCATATATTCAATCACTTTCTCCTCAGCTTTGAACTGATAAAGTTGAGAAAGGCCAAGTCTATCAATTGCAATAGTAACAAATTCATCTTCATTTTTAATATTAAGTTTTTCTTTTTTAGCATAAAATTTTCCAGCCAAAACTAAAGATTCTTTTGGAACAACACCAACAATTTCACTACCAGTAATTTTCACTCTTAATTTTTCAGCCTCTTCTTTTACAGCCTCAAAAACATCGTGGAGATTTACCTCATTATAATTAAGTAGGTTCATAGAAACCTGCGCGATATTTTCATTATACATCATCCCACCAGCCTGAACCCCTTTAAACCTTCCAGGAACTTTCACTGGATGCCCGTCTGTCCCAATGAGGTGATTGCCTTTTTCATCCTTTTTTGTATATCCGCTGGCTCTGATCTTTCCTGAGACATCAGATGCTATCGACTTATCATTTGTGTTAAGGTTTATGTTATAAGCTATGAGAAACTCCCTTGCACCAGTTGCTGTAGCTCCACTTTTAGGCACAAAAACAGGTTTACCAAAATCAGGTTTGAACGATGGGTCCTTAAACTTCTTCTCAAGAGCCTCGTATTCACCTTTTCTAATGTCGGGTAGTCTAATTCGATCTGGCCTTGTTGCTGAGTTCGCGTACAAAAACACCGGTATGTCAAGCTCTTTCGCCATCCATTCACCAAATCTCTTTGAAAGCTCGACGCAGTCGTTTATCTTTACTCCTTTGATTGGAATGAATGGCATAACATCCAATGCACCCATCCTTGCATGCTCCCCCTTGTGTTTTGTCATATCAATAAGCGCTACACCTACCTTTGCAGATTTGAAAGCAGCGTCAAGAACGGCTTCTGGTTCACCTACAAATGTGTATACAGTTCTATTAAAATCAGCACCTGGATCAACGTCGAGTAGCTTCACTCCTTCAACAGACTTTATCGCAGCTGCAATTGCATCAATTACAGATTTATCTTTGCCCTCGCTGAAATTTGGGACGCATTCGACGATTTTTTCCATAAATACACCGTAAACACTTAATGTAGGTTCTTCTTTTAACTATTTGGGAAAACATGCCAAATGCAGATATTTTCATAAAAAATGCAAACGAGATAGTTACTCTAAAAGGACCCAATTGCCCAAGAACAAAAAAACAGATGAGTGAACTATCAGCAATAGCAAAGGGCTGCATAGCGATTAAAGATGGCAAAATTTTGGCTGTCGGCAAGAATCTCAAATACAAAGCAGAAAAAGTAATTGATGCCTCTGGTAAAGTTGTAATGCCTGGTTTTGTTGATCCTCATACCCATGTTGTATTTGCAGGATCACGAGAATTTGAACTGGATATGAAGCTCAAAGGTCTATCATATATGGAAATTCTGGAGAAAGGTGGAGGAATTTTACATACTGTAAATGAAACAAGGAAAGCAACTGAAGGGAGTTTATTTAAACAAAGCTGTAAGCGCTTAGACGCAATGCTTGCTCATGGAACTACAATATGTGAGGCAAAAAGCGGCTATGGTCTAAATACAAATACGGAACTTAAAATTTTGAAAGTTCAAAAAAAGTTAAATGAAAAACATAAGGTGGAAATCGTTTCTACTTTTCTAGGGGCTCACGCCATTCCAAAAGGATACAATGCTGACAGATATACCAATATGATTATACGTGATATGCTTCCTAAAACAAAAGGGTTAGCACGGTTTTGTGACGTATTTTGTGAAAAAGGTGTTTTTACTGTTGAGCAATCAAGAAAGATATTGAAAGCAGGAAAAAAGCTGGGTCTTATTCCCAAAATACACGCTGATGAAATCTTTACTACGGGTGGCGCAGAGCTTGCCGCCGAGGTTGGGGCAATCAGTGCTGACCATCTGTTGATGTCTTCAGATCAAGGGTTAGAGCAGATGGCAAAGAAAGGTATTATTGGCGTTCTTCTTCCTGGCACACCTTTTTCATTGATGTTGGAAAAATATGGTGCAGGTCGTAAGATAATTGACATGGGTGTGCCAGTTGCACTGGCAACAGATATTAATCCAAACTGTTGGACCGAAAATATGCAATTCATAATTCAGTTGGCCTGTCTCAATATGAAAATGACTCCTGCTGAATCAATTACCGCGGCTACATTTAACGCTGCATGTGCCATAAAAGCAAATAATAAAGTCGGTAGTTTGGAAAAAGGAAAACAGGCAGACATAATAATACTGGATTGCCCAAATCACAAGTTCATACCTTATCATTTTGGCGTTAATCTGGTAGAAACCGTTATTAAAAAAGGTGAAGTCGTTCGAATGCAATAATTCATCTATGCTTCTTATTAGTCTTCTTTGTTACTATTTCCCCTATTGCCTTGCCACCCTGCAAATATGCTTCTGAAATGTAATCTTTTTCTTCCATCAGTCCCTTATTTTTCTTCTCTTTTACCATTTCACGGACCATATCACTCACCAGAAATTTACATCTCGTAGTAATATTCACCATTTTGTTTCTGCGTTCTATCTATGTACGACTCAGGTTTATTTACACGAGGTCTTTTAGTTTCTTCATCTCTACGGAACGTGATATCGACATCTTTTAGGAAACGATTCATACCTTCATGCAAGCCAAACGGTCCTTGAGCTCGTCCGTGTTTTCCAGGTTCACCATCAAACACTATCAATGCATCGCTTACCATATCAATGAAATATACATCATGATCTACAATCATTGCTGATTTTCCTGATTTTTCTATAACCCTTCTGACGGTTCTTGACGTAACCATTCTCTGCTCACTATCAAGATATGCGGAAGGCTCATCGATCAGATATATGTCTGCATCTTGCACCAGACAATTGGCAATTGCCACTCTTTGCAGCTCACCGCCGGACAGTGTATCCAATTGTTTATCCATAAGATACTTCAGATGGAACGCCTCAAAGATTTCAGCTGTAAAAAATGGTGATGTAAACAACTGTTGGGCCTTTTCCTCAAGAAAATCTCTAACTGTACCGGTGGAATCTGTGGATATGTATTGTGGCTTGTAGCTTACTTTTACACTATATTCTATTTCACCGTCTGTGGGTTTTGTGTCACCCGCAAGCATTTTTACAAACGTTGTTTTTCCAATGGCATTTGGTCCAACTATGCCGACAATCTCACCTTGTCTTATGATGCCGCTTTCAATTTCAAGTGAAAATCCTCTGAATGACTTTTTAAGATTATTGTATGTAATAAGAATGCGCATGTTCTGTCTCTGTTTAGGCGGATGAGCAAAGAACTCTATTTTTTCTCCAAATCGTATGTTTTCTTCCTTAAGATATCCTGAAAGATATGTATTTATCGCATGACGTACGCCACGAGCATGGGTTATAACACCATATGCTCCTTCATCACCATACATGAGATGCACATTGTCGCAGAGGAAATCAAGCACCGCTAAATCGTGCTCTACAACTATCACTTTTTTTTCTTCAGCAAGTTCCTTTAGGATACGTGCTACTTTTAATCGCTGATATATATCAAGATATGAGGATGGCTCATCAAAAAAATACAAATCTACATCTCTAAGTAATGCCGCTGCAACAGACACAAGTTGCAGTTCACCACCAGAAATCTCTCCTTTTTCGATATTTTTATCAAGAACATTTGCAAGTCCCAACCTTTCGACTATGCTATCAAAATTTCCAGATGTATCTGCTTTTTTAAGTACCTCTTTGATTTTTCCTTTGGTTATTTTTGGCAATTTGTCTACATACTGCGGTTTTACAACGCTTTCTATCTTTTTATCTGCTAAATCTTTGAAATGGTCGTGAAGCTCTGTTCCAGCATAATACTCAATGATGTCGTCCCATGTTGGTTCATCTTTATAATCGCCCAAATTTGGTTTTAGCTGCCCAGATAAAATTTTTACAGCTGTTGTTTTTCCTATTCCATTTGGACCAAGGATACCGATACAACTTCCTTTTTTTGGAGCAGGAAGTCTGAATAGTCTAAAGCCATTTTTTCCAAACTGATGAACCAGATCTGTATCGAGTGCTTGAGCAAGACCAATAATTTTTATTGCTTCAAAAGGACATTTGTGAACGCAGATGCCACATCCAACGCAGAGATCTTCGGAAATAATCGGAAAACCCTCTCCGCCCATAATGATGGTTTCGTCTCCAGCTCTAACTCTAGGGCAATATTTTATGCATTCCTTGGAGCAATTCTTCGTTTTGCACCGATCTTTTAATAGTACGGCTATACGCATAATGCGTGAGAATGAGAAAATAAGGGTTATTAAAAGTTTTTATTGAAAACTAGGTTTTAGAACCTTTTTCAAATATTTTGCAAAATTTTTCAAAGAGCCAGAAACTTTAGATCTTTTTTCCAATCTAATCTTTGTTTTAACAAGTTGTATGGTGTGCTCTATTCCTTCGTACAAATACGTATCTTTTTCAAGTTGCTTTTTCTTATCCGCTAAGTAATTCTCAAAATTTTTTAAAACTTCCAAATCTTCAATTTTTTCTAAATCACCAAATTTAGAAAGGCTCTCGTTTTCAATTGCAATATCATCTTTGATTTCAAAATCAAGGTAGTGCTCAAATCTCTTCTTTTCAGCTAGTGTGTCTATTTTTTGAGGATATTTGTTGTAGTAACGTTCCGTTAATATCTCCACTTTTTCCTTAATTTTCTTGTAAATTGTTTCATGGTCGAAATTCGAATATTTTCTTCTTATATCCTTGGCAATTTCTCGAATAATTTCTTCTTGAGAATTTATTTTTTTAATCCTTCTAAGTAGATTTTCGTTATAATCAGATGGCGCTTTGCTGAGTATTTTCTTTTGTATCTCTTTTAATTTGCAATATATGTCTTTATATTGCGTCTCTATAGGTTTTATCAGATTTTCTATCTTGTCTGGGCCATACCATGCGGGGTTAAAAGTAACATATTCTTTTTTGTGTAACTCATCAATTATATCTATTCCAGTTTTGTAAAAAGATCCAACGATGATTAGTTTTGATTTCGCTCTAGTTAGTGCGACATTTAATTTATTTACGTCTCTTAGCGCAGGATGATATTTTTTTGAATGATCTTTGAGCCAATATGTAAAATCATATATTATGATGTCTTTTTCTCGTCCTTGGTATTTGTTAACGGTTCCGATCTCTAGTTCGTCTTTAAGATTGAATAGTTCGATGAATCTAAATAGAGAAGACACTGGATTGCTGTCAAGAAAATTTTCCTTAAAATATGGGTCATACTCGGGGTGCTCAAAAATAAATTTCTCCAGCAAATCAACTTGATAGTTAAATGGCGATATAATACCAATTTTGGATCTGTAGCCATTTTTAAAATTTGGGTTATTGTAAAAAACATTCAGAAAATGAACAAGCACCATCAAATCTATCGCTGCATTTGCAACATTGCAATATGATTTCGAACCCGTGTCTCCGACATACTCGCATTGATTGGGATGATCGTCTGTAACTCTTTCAATATTTGTCGTATCTATCAAAATAACTTTGTTGCTCGGATCAAAAATCTTTCTGATAAAATCACAATTATTTTCTTTGCTGTAGCAATTGAACGCATCATCAAATTTTTCAATATTTTTTTTGCTAGTTTTACAGATCAGTTTCTTGTTGTAAAATTTATCGTTTGAAAATCTAATTATTTCCTCAGGACTTCTGTAATGATACACAAGCTGCGTGTGAAAACTATCGTTACCAGAATTGGACAAATGGTCCGTTAGTACTGTAAAAAAAGGATTTTCAATCACATCTTTGTAACTTTCGTATTTTGGGTGTTGCCTATTAAAATCCAAAAAAGGCCTCAATTGAAGTGGATCTCCAATTAGTACAAATTTATTACATCTAGAAAGCCCCATCAAAAGTTTAGTTGTTTCAACCATTGAAGCTTCGTCTACTATCATTAGATCAAAATTTTGGGTATTTTCAAAAGCAGAGGTGCCCAGCATATCAAGTGTAGCGCCAACAATAGATGAATTGTTGATAAGTTCATCTCTATCAAGTCCCCCACTCAACAACTTTTTCTGCAAGGAAACCTCAGCTACTTTTGGTATTCTGATGTTTCTTTGGGAGCCTACTCTAACAATTTTTTCCCGGATGTTATAAATTCCTGGATTTTTAGAATCGATGTCAAGCAATCTTTCAATAACGTTATCCACTGCAACATTGGTAAAAGAGGTAATCAACAATCTTTTTTTCAATTTAAGAAACTGTAGCGCTATCTCAGTAATAGTTGCCGTTTTCCCGCATCCAGGAGGACCAAAACCCAGATAAAATAGGCTATTTTCATCAGACACTAAATTTAAAGTAGCGTTAACCAAATCCTCTTGCGAAGTATCCAGCGTTTGATTGAAAAAAGATTCTGGCGCTTTTCTACCCGGTGGCGTTATTTGAGATGATTTAAGTGCAATCGGGCATTCTAATTTTTCACCAGAATAAACCTTGATGAAAAACTCTCTTAGTCTATTGTATTTTGATGTTTCAAATATTTTGGTATACGCTTTAAGCATATTTTCATGCAAAAAAGACGAATCTAATGAATTAACCAAGGAAACTGAAGCATTTGGTTTTATGTTAATGTTTTTAGCAAGGATTTCTACATAGCAATACTTAGAATACAATTCTTTAATGGCTCCAGAATAACTTTTATTGGAAATTTTTACATCGATGGCGTCGTTTTTACTAAAACCTTTGTCAGTAAAAGAATTACAATCTGTAAGGGAAAGTATCAAAATATTCTTTTCTATATCCGAAACAATACAATCACATTCGTTGATGCGGTTGGCCCCACCTCTTTTTTCTTCCAGGTATTCCCCAATTAATTGCAACGATTCGGGAAGTTTCATTTTTTCACGGGATTTATACTCGTTTTATTAAATTGCTATATTTTATATATTTTTTACAATAATTTAAAAAAGCAAGCCGGTTAAAAAGCTTTTCATAGAGAAAACTATAAGTTCTATGAAACGATTCATTTCGGTCATATTAGGTGGATGAGGATATCATGAGTAAAGATGAAAGAATACATATAAGGCTTGAGATAAGTAAAGACCCTGCATCTGGAGAGCTAAACCTAATGACGCGTTTTGACCCGAGTGCTCCTAATTTCATTAAAGATGAAAGGGGTTTTTCCTGGTGTCCAACCCCTGAAGAAAGAGCATTTCTTAACGAAGCTTTCGACATGATTCTAAAACGAAGATAAGCGTTCTCTGGACTAAGGTCAGTTCAATATCTAATGCAATGTCAAATATTTGACAAAATATTATTTTTTTATATTATTGCATAGACGTTTTCCATGTTTAATATGTGTAATAGTTCGTCCAGGCGTTCGTTACTGAAGTTATGTTCTAGTTTGCTTAACATTTCATGTGCCCTGCAAAATATTTGTTCCTGCTCCATTACTCCATTAAGCGTTTTATCAATAGCACTCTGATAGATATGTTTGCAGAGTAAAACCCCGTCCTCAAATGTTAAATCGTCTCTCATAACTAGCCTCCCTCAAGTTATGTAATTAAATATTTGCTTATAAAACTTTTTTAAAAAATAAAATTTAGCAAATATTTTAGGTCAATTTGATATCACAGTATGATTTCATTGAGCAACTTCTGCATCTGTACGGGTCATCATGGTTTCTTTGGATGTTCCTGGCTTTTAACAAATGCCTCATTTCTTTGATCGAAGCATCTAGTTCAAATCGTAGTTTTGGATCGAAAGGTATCTTGTATTGTTGATCTGTATTGTAAACAAGTATGCCATATGGTACAAAACCACCGTAGTTATCCTCCAAAAGTTGACAATAGGCTGCAAGCTGAAATACGTGATTTTTTTGTATCTTGTGGTGCTCTCCAGTTTTTACCTCCACCGGAATGTAATGATTGTTTTTCTTCACGATGTAGTCGGGTTTGCCAGAAATTCTACGACGTTGTGAAAACAACGGTTTTGCAGGCGTATTTAAATCCGAATATGTTATTTTGCCATCTTGGATCTTGTTTTTTACTTTAAACTCATGAACATCTTGTGCCATCTTTCTTGATTTAGAAATAGCAAAAATTGCTATCGCAAGCAAAAGAGCAATACCAAGCAGAATTAGGATTATAGAACCACCTCAAATATGACAAATAAAATCACTATTGCAAGCAATAGATATCCAATTAGAGCAAGCGCTCTTGATTTTTTGGTACGGGCTTTTGTATAATCTATTGCTTTGCCAAGTTCGATATGTTTTTTAGCACCATCATCTAAAGATGGCGATATTGGTTCATATCCGCATTTATGTAGATACCATGCCATGGAGCAATAGTGATATTGTCCTATTTCTGAAGCACTAATAACATCTGTACTATGAAATGTGGTTTGTTTCGTACGCCCCATCAGCTCTTAAAAAGTGTACAAACTATTTATTTATTGCTAGAAGGTAACTGAAAGTAAATTTTCCCTGCGTAAAGCCTATTAAAGCCTAAGAGATGGGGTGTCTTGGTTTTATATTATGAGTTTTACACTAGGCATGCGCAGAGAAGACAAAAATCGCTGGGAACGCAGAGTTCCGCTGGTACCAAAGCACGTGCAAGAATTGAAAACGAAATATGACATCAAGACGATAATTCAACCATCAGAGATACGTGTTTTTTCAGAAAGAGAATATATGGACTCAGGTGCGCAGGTTCAAGATACTCTATCTTTGTGTTCTGTTGTTTTTGCCGTTAAAGAAATACCCATTGATTTTTTTGAGCGCGGAAAAACTTACGTGTTTTTTTCTCATACAATCAAAGGTCAAGAGCACAATATGCCGATGCTGAAAAAAATGATGGAGCTGGAGTGCAACTTGATTGATTACGAACGCATCGTCGATTCAAAGGGTCGACGTTTGGTGTTTTTCGGCAGATTTGCTGGTCTTGCTGGCATGGTTGATACACTTTGGACTTTTGGACAAAGATTAAAATGGGAGCATATCGACTCGCCTTTTAATGATATTAAACAGACAATTCACTACAAAGATTTGGAGGACATAAAGAAACATTTAACCGCTGTTGGTAAAGATATGAAAACGAAAGGATTGCCTAAGGTTCTGACACCTCTGATAATCGGATTTGCAGGATATGGTAATGTATCAATTGGTGCTCAGGAAATTCTTGACATTTTACCAGTAAAAGAGATAAAACCAGAAGAAATCGAATCAATCTACAAAAATCCTTCAAATAAAGTAATTTATAAAGTAGTTTTTAAAGAAGAGCACATAGTAGAACCCACTCCATCTGGCAAAACATTTGATTTGCAAGACTACTATGGCCATCCTGAGAATTATCGCCCTGCCTTCGAACGTTACGTTTCACACTTGTCTATTCTAATGAATTGTATCTATTGGAGCGCACAGTATCCACGTCTTGTTACAAAAGAATATTTGAAAAAATCTTTCAAAAATAAAGATGATCTTCGTCTAAAAGCAATAGGTGACATAAGCGCTGATGTGAATGGTGCAATTGAATTTACTGAGAAGGCGACTTCTCCAGACAAACCCATTTTTGTGTATAACCCCATCACAGATTCAATAAAAGATGGATATGAGGGCGACGGTGTGGTAGTTATGGCAGTTGATAATCTCCCGTGCGAGCTACCTCGTGAATCATCACAATCTTTTAGTGAAACGTTATTGCGCTTTGTTCCAGAGATTATGAAAGCAGATTTCACAGCTGATGATTTTGACAAATTAGCGTTACCATTTGAGATTAAAAATGCTGTAGTACTCTATAAAGGAAAACTAACACCAAATTACAGCTATATCAACAAATATTTATAATGTAATCCTTTTCGCTGCTTGAAAGTTTTACGAACTCGGAGGAAATAGTTATGAAAAAAATATTAGTCCTTGGTGCAGGCATGGTTTCCAAACCTATGATTAGATATCTTTTGGATCAATCAGATTTTCATGTGATAATGGCAAGTAGAACTGTAAGTAAAGTTGAGAAAATGATTGACGGGCATCCGCAAGGTGAGGCGTTTGAATTAGATGTAAATGATGATAAAAAAGTAGAGGAGTTTGTTTCCAAAGCAGATGTTGTTGTTAGTCTTTTACCATATACTTATCATGTCAAGGTTGCAGAGATGTGTATAAAACATAGGAAACAAATGATTACGACATCCTATGTAAGTGATGCAATGCGCGCTTTGGATAAAAAAGCAAAATCTGCAGGTATACTAATACTCAATGAATGCGGTCTTGATCCAGGTATTGATCATATGTCTGCTATGAGGATCATTCATGATGTTGGTGCTAATGGGGGAAAGGTCATAAGTTTCAGATCTACAACTGGTGCTCTTCCAGCTCATGAGGCAAACAAAAATCCTTTTGGATACAAGTTTTCATGGTCCCCGCGTGGAGTTCTTCTTGCGTCTCGTAATGCTGCTAAATGGTTGGAAAACGGTAAAGAAATTTCAATTCCCGGTGAGCAGCTTTTTGAAAACTATTACTTGCAGGATGTCAAAGGTGCGGGAACTTTTGAGAATTATCCTAATAGAAATTCTGTACCATATAAAGAGATATATGGATTAAAAGACGCAAAAACAGTTTATCGCGGGACGTTCAGATTTACCGGATGGTGCGAAACTATGAGGAGTATAGTAGCTCTTGGTTGGCTCAGTGAAGAAACACCCAAGGGTTTCTCTGGCAAGACTTATGGAGATATAACCAGACATTTAATAGGTGCTAAACCAAATGATAATTTACCAAATGCAACTGCAAAATACCTGGATTTAAAACCGTATTCTGCGGTAATAAAAAGACTTGGGTGGCTAGGCCTTTTTGGCGATGAGCCATTGCCCAAAGACAAAAACAATCCACTAGATTATCTGAATGTACTTACTCTGAAAAAGATGTCCATGGATGAGCATGAGCGAGACATGATTGTCATGCATCATGAATTCATTGCAGAATATCCCTCTAAAAAGGAATACATAACATCTACTTTGGTTGACTATGGCATACCTGATGGTGACACGTCTGTTGCAAGAACTGTTGCACTTCCAGCAGCTATTGCCGTAAAAATGATTCTTCAGAAAAAAATGAACATGACCGGCGTTTATATTCCGGTAATTCCAGAAATATATAATCCAATATTGGATGAACTGGAAGAAATGAACATAAAATTCACTGAGAAAACAGAGAAACTTTAGATCTATTCCTCTGAAATTTTATTCTTAGAGATATACTCTCCCTCTTTCTAAAATCTAGTTTTATATGGAGTGTTCATTCGGCTTTTTCCGAACGTTTTCGACCAGTATATAAACTAAAAATGATATAACCTTCTTCTAAGGAAAAGTGATGTGATAAACTATGAGTGAAAAAAGAAATTCTAAACTATATGCGTTAATGGTGGCTGGTGTAATAGTCTTTGCAGGCTTTGTTGTAGTAGTAAATCTTCAACAACAGATAGTTAGTGGTGCAGGCACATATCAAATTAAAAACTTTGGTTCATATGAAGAACTAACAAATTTTTTGGTTACAGGTAATCAAAATGTTGGTCGTTATGGGTCAAGTTTTTCCGATGGTATGTTAGTTGCAAATGGTTTAACAATTAGTGCGGCAGAAGAAAGAACTGATGGAGCAAAACAAGAAGGTGGCACGGATGTTGATTACTCAAAAACAAATGTACAAGTGGAAGGTGTTGATGAACCAGACATAGTGAAAACCGATGGCACCTATTTGTACATTGTATCTAATAATACGGTGATTATTGTAAACGCTTATCCTGCTGAAGACGCTGAGATACTTGGTAAGATAGAATTTGATAGTTCTTTATCTGTTTTGAATATATTTATTGATGGATCTAGGCTTGTGGTCTTCATTCAGACATACGATTATCCCATTCTAAGAAACACATTTGCTGAGGAGTCTAAAATCAACTATTGGTATGGTTCCACTGACACATATGTAAAGATTTATGATTTAGAGGATATGAGCCAACCCAATCTAGTAAAGGATATCGTTGTAGCCGGTAGCTTTTCGGGTTCAAGGCTTATTGGTGATTACGTCTATGTTATAACAACACAATATTCTTACAGCTATGACGAAAACGATACAATCATCCCAAGGCTCATGATTAATGACGAAGTAGTGGAAGTCTCTTTATCTGATATATATTATGTTGATATACCTGAAAAAAGCAGCACATTCACAAATATTATGTCTGTTAATATTCATGATGATGCCGAGGATGTGCATCAGAAGAGCTTCTTGCTTGGAACAACCCAGACACTATATGTCTCAGAAAACAACATCTATGTTTCCTATTCCATGTGGTACTATGATTATCTTTCTTTGGAAAAAATACTAGAGGATAAACTTCTACCACTTCTTCCAGATTCTGCTAAAGCACAGCTTGATACAGTTGAGGGACTTAGTTTAGAGGACTATCAGAAACAAAATATTGCACAATGGATTATACAAGGCTATGTTCAATCCATGTCAGATGAACAAAAATCAGAAATCGTAAAAGATATTGCCAAAGAAACTGAAAAAACCATCATTCATCGCATAAGTATTGATAATGGCGAGATAAGCTATGAGGCACAGGGTTTTGTAACAGGTTATGTTAACAACCAGTTTTCATTGAGTGAATATAATGGTTACCTGCGTGTGTCATCAACTCTTTCAGGATCAACTTTAAGCTACTACATAGGTAGTATTGAATCTCAGAACAATGTGTATGTTCTGGACATGGATCTAAAACTTGTCGGCAGCATAGAAGAGATTGCACCAGGTGAAACAATTTATGCCACACGTTTCGTCGGCGATATATGTTATTTAGTTACTTTTAGGCAGGTTGATCCTTTCTTTGTCATAGACCTCAGCGACCCTACAGACCCACAGGTCTTAGGGCAGTTGAAAATACCAGGTTACTCAACGTATCTACACCCATATGACGAAACACACATGATAGGTGTTGGCAGAGATGGCAGCCAAGTGAAGATTTCTTTGTTTGATGTAAGTGATATGAGCAATCCGATTGAGCTGTCCAACTATACTATACAAAATGAGGATGAAGAAAACGCATGGTGGTCAGATTCCTCGGCGTTATACGAACACAAAGCGTTCCTGTTTGACAGAGAAAAGAACCTCCTAGTTATACCAGCTGGAACCTATAACAAACAACAGGCCTACGTGTTCGATATATCTATTGATGATGGTATATCACTAAAAGGTACAATATCACACGATGTAGAAACAGAAAACCAAGAAGAAAACAATGAGAAACTGTATTACATGTACGATGATGGAAACTCCATACAGAGAACCCTGTACATCGGCGATGTATTGTACACGATTTCAGATAACCTTGTGAAAATGAACAACCTGGACGATCTTAGCGAAATTAACAGTGTGCAACTGGTGTAAAAAACACATTAATTACAAGATGAATGAGAGAGGGGTGCATCCCATCCATCACCTCCTCTTCTCCCCTCTCTCATTTTATCATTTTTTAAAATCAAACCGATATCATTTTATAACGACGAAGTATACCGCTCTAACGGGAAAATAGTCTATTTTAAAGGGGAACAAATTACATGTCGATTAAACCAACGGAAGTTCACAAAACACTTAGCAAACACATGCTTGCAGATGGGTTTGATTTAGTTTTAGACCTTAAAAAGAGTAAAGGTTGCCGCATTTACGATTCAAGAAACAATAAATACATGCTTGATTGTTTTTCATTTTTTGCTACAGCGCCCCTTGGGTGCAATCATCCCGCATTAACCAGTCCAGATTTTATTAAAAAAATGGGAGAAATAGCAATTAACAATCCTACGAACTCTGACATATATACCTTGGAAATGGCTGATTTCGTCGACACTTTCGCAAAACATGCAGTCCCGACTCATTTCAAACATCTCTTTTTCATTAGTGGTGGGGCACTGGCAATAGAAAACGGCCTGAAGACTGCTTTTGACTGGAAGATACGAAAGAACATCGGACGAGGGAAAGGAGAGATTGGACGAAAAGTAATCCATTTCAGAGAGGCATTTCACGGTAGAACAGGATATACGCTTTCCATGACAAATACATTTAATCTTGATAAAACAAAGTATTTCACCAAGTTTGATTGGCCGCGTATCATAAATCCGAAGATTAGATTCCCGTTAAACAGTGAGAACATAAAGAATTTAAAGGAGATTGAAAAACAAGCAGTAGCCGATATAGAAAAGGCTGTAGACAAAAATCCTAACGATGTAGCTGCTCTAATCATAGAGCCAATCCAGGGTGAAGGTGGAGACAATCATTTCCGCAAGGAATTCTTTCATGAACTTCGTCGACTCTGTGACGAACACGAGATGATGTTCATCGTTGATGAAGTGCAGAGTGGTGTTGGACTTACTGGCAAGATGTGGGCTTATCAACATTTTGATTTTGAACCAGATATACTTGCGTTTGGCAAGAAAACGCAGGTGTGTGGCATCATGGTAAGTAGTCGTGTAGATGAAGTCAAGGATAACGTTTTCAATGTGATAAGTCGTCTTAATTCGACATGGGGTGGAAATCTAATTGATATGGTTCGCTGTCAGAAATATTTGGAAGTTATTGCTGAGGAGAACCTCATTAAAAATGCTGAAGTGCAAGGGAAACGATTACTCCAGGGATTAGAAGAAATTGAAAAGAAATATCCACAGAAGATATCAAATGCACGAGGGAGAGGCCTCATGTGCGCCTTCGACCTTCCAACTCCAAAAGAAAGAGACGGGCTGCAAAGTAAACTCTATGCAAACGATCTGCTTGTTCTTACTTGCGGGGCTACAACAATAAGATTCCGTCCGCCATTGACGATTTCTTCTGAAGAAATAGATGAAGCACTTGGAATACTAGATAAAACTGTGAAAGCATTCTAAGAATCCCTTTTTTCTTTTTGATTTTTTTGTGGAGAAAATAAAAAGTTGTTGAGAGCCAGGTGATTTTGCAGTGCATTCACCACCCAAGTTCTGGGCAAGTCTGCTGGTGGTGTGATTTTTGGTGGGTATTGCTGCGGACTGCAAGCTTGTTCTTGCAAGGGTCTGCAAAGAGGTTTGTCAAGAGAGACTACCCGAGTTCTAGGTTGCACAACTCCCATTTCACTTTTTTGGTAAGAACTGTCAAACAATGCTTATAAACGATTATGTAGAAAATAGATGGTAAAATCTTAGAAAAAATGCTGAGTGAGGAAATATGAAGAAAATAATGATACCAATGATAGTAATAGGTTTATTGCTAATGACTTCAATAGCAGGTGTTAATGCTTATGCTTGCAAACCGCTGATTGTTTACATCGATGATGATTACAATAGCTCTACACCTGGTTGGGGGTCAAATCATTTTGATAAAATCCAAGCCGGCATTAATAAAGTAAAGGAAAATGGAAAAGTAAAGGTTTTCCCAGGAACCTATTATGAAAATATTAACATCTATAAAACAGTAAATTTAAATGGGGAAAAGGTAGATTTAACTGATAATGGGGACGAGATATGCACCATCGTTGGCGATGGAATCAGAAATATTGTCAATATTACTGCAAATTGGGTAAATATCAATGGCTTTAATATAATTGGAAACGGCTGCGAACATGGTATTTATGCAATTGCTGATAATGTGACAATTGCCCATAACCACATCTCAGGAAATGTCGTTGGCATATATCTAAACGAATCGACTGATTCAACTTTATTTATGAATAATGTCACTGAAAACTATGGAATCGGATTTAAAAGAGGAATCGGGGTACACATAAATAATTCTAAATTTGTCAATGTCCTTTATAATAATATTTCTAAAAACCATGCATTGGGGCAGTATGGAAACCCCAGTCTAGAATCTGGTATTGGGCTATATATTGAAAATTCAGAAAATATCATTATAGAAAACAACAATTTTTTTAGAAATTATTGTATATGTGGACAATCGGCGTCCGTAGGTTATTCAGGAATTGGATTGTTCATTAATAATTCTGAAAATATAAACATAAAATACAACAATTTTTTTGGAAATTATGGTTCTAGTGGATATACTTACTCTTCGGTGGGTGATTCTGGTATTGGGCTATATATTGAAAATTCAGAAAATATCATTATAGAAAACAACAATTTTTTTAGAAATTATGGTTCCAGTATTTCCATGCTGTGGGGTTATTCTGGTATTGGTTTGTCTATTGAAAATTCAAATAACATAAATGTTGAAAATAATAATTTATTTGAAAATTATGGAAATTGTCAAGATGCATCCTCTAACGTATTGTATACGGGAATTGGAATTATTTTTGACCAGTGTATAACTAACAGTATACGTTATAACAATATATATTCAAATTATCAAACAGGAAGTGGCACTTGCGGTGGAACCGGAATGGCAATCGCTTTTTCATCATCTGATTACAACAATGTTTCATATAATCAAATCTATGACAATATTGGCGAAAGTATCTCTTTTGATATTGCGATTGAGCTTCAAGGATCACATTACAATGATTTCTATTGTAATAACATATTTGAAAACGGCGGAGATGCAATAATTCTTAATTTTGCAGATAACAATGATATTATCAAAAATGATATCAATAATAACTCTGGAAATGGACTGAATCTGTATTGTGGTTGTGATCATAACCATGTTCTGAATAATAGCATCGTCGGCAATTCAAATAATGGAATTCGAATGTTTCAATCTGATGATAATCTGATTAAATTCAATAACATTTCAGAAAATTCTGAGAACGGACTAACTATTGAAAGTTTTAATTACCAAAGCTCAGAATATAATGTTATCTCTAACAATATCATATCAAAAAACGCGGGAAATGGAATCCTTCTTGATAGAGATAATAATCAAGGATCCACACGTTACAACCACATCCTAAACAACGAAATATTCGAAAACTCAATTGGCATTAAAATAGCCAATTATTCAAATAACAATGAAGTTAGAAACAATAGCATACGGGACAATGATGGCTATGGGATATATATCTCTTCAAGTTGTTATTCAAATGTTTTGTATCACAACAGTTTTGAATCTAACGTAAATCAGGCGAATGACGCGGGAACTAATACGTGGCACAATGGCTATCCAAGCGGTGGTAACTATTGGGACGACTACACTGGGAATGATATCAATGGAGACGGAATTGGGGATACACCATATAATATTCCTGGAGGAAATAATACTGACAATTATCCATTAATGCATTTATTGGTTTATAGCGATAATGCCCTTCAATCTAGTGGTAGTTCATCACCACAAACTCAACCTAGCACCCAGCCAAGCAACCAACCAATTAGTAAAACCACTATTCAGACCACAATTGGTTCTACTACACTACTTGGCAAAACAGCAAGCAGATAAACGCTACTAACTAGCCTCTTCCTTTTTTAGTATAATTTTTTTTCAAAATATTGTACTAGGTTATCTAACTTTATTCTCTCTTGTTCTGTTGTATCACGATTCCTAACTGTCACCTTTTTATCTTTAAGCGAATCATGATCAACAGTTATACAAAACGGGGTTCCTATTTCATCCATACGAGCATAACGCCTGCCGATCGTCCCACCATCATCATAATAAGTGGTTATACCAACGCCTCTAAGACTATCATCTATTTCTTTAGCGACTTTAACAAGTTTCTCATCACCAATAAGTGGGAAAACACCAACTTTTATAGGAGCAACCAACGGATTGAGTTTCAGCAGAGTGTATTCTTCATCCTTTTTCTTGGTCTCAACGTAGTTATGCTCCAAAACAAAATACAAAATCCTATCGATGCCATAAGACGGTTCTATAACATGTGGGACAAATTTTTCACCAAATAATTTCTCTTTCACCTGTTTTATCTCGTAACAATCAGCTGGTATCTCAACGTTTTTCCCATCTAAAACAACAGATAAAGTTTTTTTCGTATCTTTCGCTTCAATTTTTTCTAAAAGTTCTTTGATTTTACCAGCTTTGTCTTTAAACAGCGGGCCGAGTTTATCCATCTTAGGAACAACTTTTCTTACATCAACAATCTTGGGCTCATCATATTTCCTAAGAGCATACATATCCGTTCCAGATGATTCTATATGAGCACCTAGATCATAAGCAGACCGATCAGCTATTCCAACGCATTCTATCCAACCAAAACGCTCACTAAAAAGCTCCGCATCCCAACATTCAGTAGCATAGTGGGCTAGCTCATCAGGGGCATGTTTCCTGAATCTAAACTTCTTTGGGTCCACACCGATACTTAATAAGAATTCTTGTGTAATATACATATAATATGCTAATGCTTGGTTGTTGATCACCTTTGTTTTCACAGCTTTTTCTAATGAAATCTTTATCTCTTTCTTGCTATCAAAAAGATACAGCTCTTTTTCCTTAACACTATCAAAGCCTGGGTGTCTTTTATCCTCTGGATCAAAAAATACTTCGGCCTCAGCCATGCTAAACTCGCGTAGTCTTATAGTCCCCTGTCTTGGTGAAACTTCATTCCTGTATCCTTTACCGATTTGCACTACGCCAAATGGTAGTTTCTCTCGAGCATGCCTATATAACAGGTGAAAGTTTGTGAAAATGCCCTGTGCCGTCTCAGGTCGTAAAAAAGCTTTCCTGCTGTCGCCTATTCCTATGCTCGTGGAAAACATAAGGTTGACATCATGCGGGTCACATAGTTTGCTACCACAACTGGGGCATTTTACTTTGTCTTCTTTCAAAGCCTGCTCGACAGTAAGTTTCTTGTCAATGATGTCTTCAACTTTGTAAGATATTTTACATTTCTTACAATCCACAGTCGGATCCGTGAACTCATCTACATGGCCCGAGGCATTCAAAACCTCAAAAATGGTCACAGCCGGAGTATTTATCTCAACGCACTTATCCTTCAACAGGTAATATTTACGCCAGATGTTCTCAATGTTGTTTTTAAGTTGTGAACCAAGAGGGCCATAATCATAGAAACCTGCAACACCACCATAAATTTCAAAAGATGGATAGATAAAACCTCTCCGTTTGGCAAGCATCATTATTTTATCGTGAATATCAAGCGGCATAAACTCATCTTTCTCCAAATGTTGATTTATAAAAAATAAGAATGAGTTAATGGGATTTAAAACATGCAGGCCATGAGATCGATATCGGTGACCATTCCAACGAGCCTGTCGCTTTCGTCTACCACAGGCATGTGACTAATTTTATTTTTTATCATGTTCTTTGCTATTTCCTTTATCGGTGTGTTCTTGAATGCTTTTATCACATTGGTTACCATGACTTGCTTTACAGGGACTGGTGGTAAGTCAACCTTTGATGTCGAATAATAGAGTCTTATAGTGTCTCTTATTCCTTCCCAGGTCCATTGATCTTCGTCATCCCCAATTCCCATATCTGTACGTGATACGCTTTCTTTAACATGGCTTAATTTAAACAAATCACCGTCGCTAACAATACCTATGACTTTAAGTTCGTCGTTTAAAACCGGTAGAGCATTTTCATTTGTTACGTTGATTATCTCCATAACGATGTTTAAGGGCGTTTCTTTGTAAACTGGAACGACCACGTTTGTAAAATACTTCTCAGCAACATCCTTATTTCGCTCTGAAAGTACCTTTAGAATGTCAGTAGGACTTATGATGCCTATGAGGTGTTTTCTTTTGTTGATTACAGGCAACCCATGGATTCTATTTTTATAAAGTAACTTTGCAGCGTCTTTAACATCTTGGTCTTTTTCTACAAAGTGTATTTCATCACTCATGATTAAAGCGAGTTGTTCCTCGTCAGCGTTTCTAAATATGTCGCTTCTGGTTACAACTCCTACAACAGTTTTTGTATCTTTCTTCAAAATCGGCATACCTGAAACATTATTTTTTGCAAGTGTTCTCAGAGCATCTCTTACTGTGCCAGGAACATATCCAACAATTAGCTCAGTTGACATCACGTCTTCTATTTTCATTTTGACCCCTCTAATTTAATATGCTGAGATATATAAAGTTCTCAAATATTCTTTTTCCAATACTGTAAATTCAGCCTTGGAATTGGAAGCAAGAATGCAGTCATCTAAATTTAAAGCTTTCCTAGGGGCATAGGTTATAGCATGCAGTAATTCTAAGATAGAAAATTCTTTAGAAATAGTTTTTAGATGACTTATTTCATCTAAAATATTTGGTGGACTTAGCATGGCGTTGTCTGTTCCAACAAGCAAGCTAACCTTGTGTTTTTTTATCAACTTTAAATTTGGTTTCAAGCCATAAAATGTGTTTGATCTTGGACAAATAACAACTGGAATGTTGTTTTCATTTGCACGTTCAAAGTCATTGTCATTGGCATATATCATATGAACCAAAAAATCAGGTTTCAAATCAAGGATGAGATCTATGTCTTCTCTTGATCTTTCACTTGCATGGATTCCGAATATTTTTTTTCTTTTTTTCGTGTGTTTTGCAACTTTCGCAAGTTCTGAGTATTCCCAATCAGAGATGCTACTTGCACCAATTCCTTGGGAGTTTTTTAGCAGTAGTTCAACTTCATCTTTGTCGTATTTTAGTTTATCGGGTCTTGACAAAATCAACGATGAGATGGTAGTATTTTTCAATGAATCTTTTAGTTGATTTATTCCACTAATTCCATTTTCTCTGAAGTCACAAAAACATGACGTACCTGTTTTTTTCATGATGCCTAAAGATTCCTTCATGCCGTCAATTATTTCTTTTTCAGAAGCCTCGTTTAATAATCTGTGTTTCAAGCCATGTGGTGGTGCGACAAGTGCTTCAACGTTTTTTGGAAGTTTTATGTCTTTCTTTCTGATAAATGAATCACCGATATGGGTATGGGCATTTACAAAAGTTGGAATGATTAAGCCTTTGCAGATTGGTTTTTTTGGAGATGGTCCTTTTCCACTTTCAATTATCCTGTTTTTTTCAAAACCTAAATATCCTTTTTGTAAACCGTATTCTGTTAGTATTTCACCTGATACGTAGTCCATTGAAAGAAAAGTAAGTAGGAGGTATGTTTAAACCTTATTTATCAACTCTATTTTAGAGTTTTAACCCATTCGTAGACAGGTTCAACGAGTTTTTTTATCCTTTCTTTCTCAGGGTTCATTGGTGACGGTTTCCAGCCGTCAGATGGTTCAAAATGGAAATCAGTAACCGCTCCAATGCGTTGATCTTTTGGTTTGAAAACGATTTTGAGGGGCATGCCAAATTCTACATCCCATGGATTGATGCCATGTAGCTCATTTGCAATAGCGACCTTGCTGTCCCCAATGATTGCATAAACTAAAACAATGGGTAGCCTTTTTAGAGAAGATCTACCACTCCAACCAGCTATAGTCCAAGTATGAACGTTTGCATTGAGTGGCATTTCCACCCATTCTGTTTTTTGAAGGTTGCAATCAAGATTCCAACAATGTGTACGAACCGGTACCCATGTGTCACCGCAATTTGGACATCGTGTTCCCCAAATTTTCCCGTCCAGCAGTCCAATAAAGAATTTACTATTCCAGCCATGTCTAATTGTATAGAGTTGGTCGTAGTGAAGAAATTGATTCATCACAGTTCTATCATCAGAGATTTCATGACCAACAAAGGCAAGTCCAGTTTCTGCGACTCCTTGAGGCCTGTAGTCTTTTTTCTCAGTAAATATAGGTTCTTCAGCGAATTTTTTCTTATTTTTTTTCTTGTTTTCCATAACAACCACCGGACTCATTATTAGTGCCTCCTTAAGATGAAATTCGAAATACTTGTGCCTGTTCCAGCATGGCTGTTTACAATGCCACACTCCGCATCAGGGACTTCTGTTTTTTTGCTTAGATGTTTTTTCGGTATCATTCCTGCAAGCTGATAAAAGCATTCGATAGTGCTCATGATGCCTGTTGCGCCTACTGGGTGTCCGTAACCCAGGAGTCCACCACCAGGATTCATCGGTATATCACCATTAAGACTGGTGCGTTCATCGCGGATAAATTTTGCGATATTAGTTTCATCAGCAAGTCCTAGTGCTTTGTATATTTGTGCTTCTGAAGTGGAAAAAGCATCGTGAATTTCACCGAAATCAATGTCTTTTAAAGGGTCTTTTATTCCAGCCATTTTATAAGCTTGTTCTGCAGAGTTTCTGCAGGCGCCAAATTCTGTCATCCCTGGGTATCCTGGACCATACCGCTCTTTCCAGCCAGGATTATTCAACCGATCACCAGCACGGATCGTACAGCTTGAGAGTCCCATGCCATCTACAGTAACGTACCCATCTGGATTCACTTTTTTTGCATATTTTTCAGAACAAACAACAGTAAATGCAACACCCCTAGTCATTAGACAGCAGTCGTATTTTTTTATTGGATATGAAATAAGACGAGAATTCATAACGTCGTCTACCGTGATATGCTTGTGTTCATTGCGGTACCATTGGGCTTTGGGGTTGTCCATTGCGTTATTCCTGTTTTTGGCTGCGATAGTTGCAACATCTTCCTCGCTAACCTTGTTGTCTTTCATCCATTTGTTCGCCATTGCTGCATAGTAAATTGGGTAGATCCCTCCAACCATGAGTTCGTATCTTGTATCAGACGCTAGAGCGATGAATTCGCTACCCTGAGATTGTGAAACAGAATCCATTGTCTCCCAGCCAACAATTCCAACAACATCATGTTGGCCTGACATGACTGCAAGAGCTGCTGCATATAATGCAGAGCCACCCGTGTTGCCACCGTTTTCTACTCGATAATGTGGTAATCCCACTAAACCCAGGTGATCATGAATAATCCACTCTGGGGCAAGTTGATGGCCGAAATGCACTGAGAAATGTGAATAAATCATGAGGTCAAGATCACGAAGCGAGAACGCTGGGACGTCTTGTTGTGTTTCTTTTACACATTCAGCTGCTCCACCTTCAATACTTTCAAAACCAGTTGAACCATAGTCAAAAGGTGTTGTAGCTCCTCCTATGATACATACTTTTCTTGCCATATCTAATCATCTACCCACATGAGACTAAAAAATTATAAAAGTCCCCTTCTTTTCAAGGAAAACGTAATGTGAATTTCATTAAAAAATGTTTTCTTTTTATTAAATTATTGAATTAAATTTTATTTACCGAATACGACTCCTGCTGGATCGATTTCTTTTAGTATCTTCAACTCTTTTTTAGACGGTGGTTCTGTCAATAAAATATGCTCAGGAATTATAATGTCAAATCCACTGTTTTCTTTGATCTGATCAATGGTGACTCCAGGGTGGGTGGAGATAAGTTTCATTCTTTTTGTTTCATCATCAAAGCCATATACTCCAAGTTGTGTGATGATTCGGTAAGGTCCACTACCTATTGGCAGACCCGTTTTTTCTCGTGAGCCAAAACCATCTAAATAGCCAGGTGTCGTAAGAAAATCAATCTTTTCTACAAATCGATACTTGTCCTGTCTCATTATAATAATTGTCTTATTACAAAGCGTACCAACATCGTTTGCACCCCCACTACCGGGAAGCCTTGCCTTGGGTTTATCATATGAACCTATGATAGTCGTGTTAATATTTCCATACTTGTCAATCTGTGCTGCTCCAAGAAATCCGTAGTCAATGTAACCGGCCTGGGCCATGGACATGGAATCATGCATGCTTGATGCGGCAACTGCCATGTGAAACGTCCGTGAATCACCAACGGAAATTGGCAAAACCGGTATCTCGGGACCAATTCCACCTGCTTCAAAGAATAATAGAAGATTCGGAGCATGAGTTCTCTGGGCAAGCATCGCTGCAATCATTGGAAGGCCCGTACCAACAAACACTGATTTTTTATCTTCAAGAACATGTGATGCAACACAGGCAAGCATCTCTGTTGATGAATACGGTTCTTTTGATGATTTTTTGTCTTTCTCTTTGATCCATGGTGCACTCATCGGTTCTTCTAACTTTTCTATCCTTTTTAGCTGCTCAAGTTTTTTTGAGCCGCCAATCAATTTTAGATAATCTTGAAAATCATCAACGCTGTACACATATTTCTCTAGATATTTTTTAACACCCTCGTCTGTTTTTGAAAGCGATAGCCATTCACCAATATGTTCTTCATCAAAAAAGTACAGATAGGGCATCTGGCATGGATGCGCACCAAATGGTACCTCTACGACGGCATCCACAAGATAAAAAGGTATTACTGTTTTGTGAGGCTCACTTCTTATTTTTTTGTTGTCGATTATTTTTTCAGTTGTTAGAATAACACGCCTTGCCGCACGTGAAAGTTCAAAGTCTTCAACTGTAATGCCGTCGATTTGTGCATTACCATATTTGTCACATCGCGGAACGTGTATTACTGCAACATCAGGGTAACAAGCTGGAAGCAGGCAAATAGGTTTGCCCGTAAAAGGATCCTTTACGCTCTTGGCTGAACTATGTTTAAAAGTATCTGTACCAAGCATTACTCTTGTTGGGATGAATGGTAGTCCCATCATTGCTGATAGAAATCTCCACTGGTATCCAGCGTTGCTTATTTCCCCGGCAATTTTACATTTTCCTGTTTCAACAGCACGTCGGGATGCAGGAGACAGCCCTCTGAGTTCATGGCCAAACGAATACGCAACCTCAACCTTGTTTACGCATCCAGCACCAACTAGAAGATCGAGGTCGTGGACTGCTGTTTTTCCAGCCATGGTTAGATCATGTTTTTTCTGTCGTATAATTTCATAGATGATGGCCATTGATACACGTACATGACCAAAACCACCCATGGCGATGAAGTTGCCATCGTGAATAAATTTCGAAACAGCCTGTTTTGCAGTAATTTTTTTATCTTCAAGGCTTCTAAGTTTATTTTTTAGTATCCATTGGCGATTCTCGTCAGGATCGTGCCATCCTATTCGCTCGCCGGTTCCACTCTCAATTATTTCCATCAATGTCCACATCCTATTATCAACTGTTTTTGCTCCCCTGGTTTTCATATGAAACAGTTTGATATTCAAAAAAGCTTCGAAAAGCAAAAAATATGCCGAAAAGAAACTCTAAAATAGTATCATTTGTTTACGAGCTTTCTATAGTTGGGGGTTTAGACATATGAAAAAAGAATTTAAAGAAGGAAACATAAAAATTATTGTAGATCATGATAAATGCTCTGGAATAGGTGAGTGTGTTACTGCTTGCCCGGTAGGAATATTTGAAGTTAAAGATGGAAAGGCAATCGCCAAAAATATTGCAGAGTGCATTGAATGCTGTGCATGTGTCAATGCATGTCCTAAAGGTGCCATCGAACATAGTTCTTGCTAATTTTTTTTGTTAAAATCTAGCAGAAAACCATCGTCAGAAAATATTAAATAGCAAATCAATATTACGTACTAAATTGTAATGATTACAAATTAGTAACAATTACAAAATTATAGGTGGCGGATTTGGAAAAATATGTACGATTGCTAAAGGAAAATCAAATAAAAATAACACCACAGCGACTCAGTATTTTGAAATATCTTGATGAACATAGAACACATCCAGATGCTGATAAAATATACTCAAAACTAAAAGAAAAAAATCCAGCGTTATCAAAAACAACGGTATATAATTCCTTAGAGATACTTAGAAAACACGACCTGATCCAATCACTTACGATCTCTGGTTCAGAATCGAGATACGATTTCAAAAACACTATGCATCACCATTTCCTATGCAAAAAATGCGGTGACATAATTGACATAGATATCAAGTGTCCAAATGCAGAAAAGATATCTGAAAATGGATACAAAATAGATGAGGTACATGGATACTTCAAAGGCACATGTAAGAAATGTATGAAAAAGGAAGCCAGACAAAAATGAACCCAAAAACATTACACAAAATTTCCTACGGCCTCTATGTTATTTGTTCCAAAAAAGGAAAAAAGATAAACGGTCAGATCGCAAATGCGCTATTCCAAGTTACTGCTGAACCACAAACGATTGCAGTCAGCATTAATAAAAAAAATCTTACACATGATTTTATTGAAAACAGCAAGGCGTTCACAGTTTCTGTTCTTTCAGAGAATACACCGCTGCAATTTATTGGAACATTTGGCTTTAAATCTGGAAGGAATATTGATAAATTTAACGATGTTAAATATAAACTTGGAAAAACTCACATCCCTATAGTGTTAGATAACTCTTTAGCATATGTTGAAGCCAAAGTTATAGATAAAATTGACGTAGGTACACATACAATATTTATCGGCCGCGTTGAGGGTGGTGAGATTTTAACAGAAGACAAGCCAATGACCTACGAATATTATCATAAGGTTAAAGGCGGATTTTCGCCAAAAAACGCACCTACTTATGTTGGTGAAGTTGATAAAGAAAAAAAGGAGATGAAAAAAATGGACAAATATGTATGTAAAGTTTGTGGATATGTATACGACCCAAAAAAAGGCGATCTGAACAATGGAATAAAACCAGGAACAAAATTTGAAAACTTACCAGATGACTGGGTATGTCCTGTATGTGGCGCTCCAAAAGATCAATTTGATGCAGAGTAATTTTTTAATTTAGGAGATGACTGAAAATGGCAAAAGTAAAAGTTTTCAGATGTAGAATATGTGGTGATCCATACATTGGAACAGAGGCACCAAGTCGATGTCCCTTTTGCGGTGCAACAAAAAAATACTTTGTTGAAGCAGGGCAATGGAATCCAAGCGAGTTCAACGTTAAACTCAGCGATGTTTCACGTAAAAACCTTGAAGCTGCATTAAAACTCGAGTTGAACAACGCAGGTTTTTATGAATGCGCAAAAAATGCTGCTGATAAAGCAAAAGACCACTATGGTTTTGCTAAATTCAAAGCTCTTATGAAAGTTGAACGCGAACATGCTGCTGCTATATCAAAATTCTTGAAAATAACACCACCTGATCTGGATAAACCTACATGTAGCACAGATATGCAGACAAATACAAAAGAGGGTTTTGCGCGGGAGGATCGTGCAATAAACTTCTACTCCACGTCTAGAGATGAAGCAATAGAGCCTAGGATGAAAGAGTTTTTCGGTGCATTGGTCGAAATTGAAACAGATCATCTCAATTTACATAAAAGTAATCTTAAAAGATAAAGGAGAAATGAAAAATGATAGGAAAATTACCTGAAAATGTGTTAGATGCATTTCTTGAAACAGTTCCCTTGGAATTTTCAGTTATTGATGAAAATGAAAAGGTACTGGCATGGAACAAACACGAGACAAGAATATTCAAAAGACCCGTGGGAGTGGTTGGCAGAGACGTTCGTAATTGCCACCCAAAAAAAAGTCTTGTGAAAGTTGAACAGATCTTAAATGAAATGAAATCTGGAAAACGCGACAAAGCAGCCTTTTGGATTGATTTACCAATTGGGGAAGGTGGCGAGAAACACAAGGTCATGATACAATATCTTGCTTTGAAAGATAAAAAGGGTAAATATCTTGGTTGCCTTGAGGCATCTATGGATATTGCCGATATTCAAAAAATAAAAGGAGAAAAAAGACTAATTGATTAAAGGAGGAAAAAATATATGAAAAGTTTAAAAGGAACACAAACTGAAAAAAATCTACTTGCAGCTTTTGCAGGAGAATCACAGGCTAGAAATCGCTATACCTTCTTTGCTTCGCAGGCAAAGAAGGAAGACTATGAGCAAATATCTGCTGTTTTTTTGGAAACCGCTGACAATGAAAAAGAGCATGCCAAAGTATTCTTTAAATATCTTGAGGGAGGCGATGCCGAGATTACAGCATGGTATCCTGCTGGAAAGATAGGAACAACTGCCGAGAATCTTTTGGCTGCTGCAGAAGGTGAGAAGGCAGAATGGAGCAATTTGTATCCAACATTTGCAAAGACTGCGTACAAAGAAGGATTTCCTGAAATAGAGCAGAGCTTCCGCCAGATTGCCGAAGTGGAGTCACATCACGAGAGAAGATACCGCAAACTCTTGGAAAATGTAAAGAGCGGACATGTCTTCAAAAGGACTAAAGTTGCAAAATGGAAGTGTAGAAACTGCGGATACGTATTCGAAGGATCAGAGGCACCAAAGAAATGTCCGGCCTGTCAACACCCACAGAGCTATTATGAAATCTTGGTTGAAAATTATTAATGTGTGGGAGGAAAAATTATGACGAAATTAAGAGAGATATACAAATGTAATATTTGTGGAAATATTGTGGAAGTTTTACACGCAGGCGTTGGAGAACTGGTTTGTTGTGGACAGCCAATGGAACTGCAGAAGGAGAAAACCCAGGATTCGGCTGTTGAAAAACATGTTCCATATATCGAGAAAACAAAAGATGGTGTTCTTGTGAAAGTTGGGCAGAATCAGGATCACCCGATGGAAGAGAAACACTACATAGAATGGATTCAGGTTATTGCCGATAACGCATCTTATAGAAAGTTTCTGAAACCTGGTGATAAACCACAAGCAAAGTTTGAGATTAAGGCAGATAAAGTTGAGGCGAGAGAGTACTGCAATATACATGGTTTGTGGAAAAGCTAGTTTGAAAACTTTTTAATTACATAGACGGGCATTCTTTGAGCTTCCCCAAAAAGATTTATACGTTTTACATTGTACTAAAAGTGATATTAAATCAGAAGTTGATGACGATATATGGATATATTTATCACCACCTTAGGTTCAGTTGCAGTCTTACTGGGAATAGCAGTAATAGGTTTCTGGATAACTAGAAAAAAGATACTGCCGACAAGCCTAATAGGTTTATTGTCCCCACTGGCGCTAGAAATAGCTTTACCAAGTTTTATTTTTGTTAATATAATCAATGATTTCTCACCAAAGGATTACCCTGATTGGTGGCA
>JBFYMG010000081.1:0-20682 GCA_041305025.1 Thermoplasmatales archaeon | reverse complement strand
AAATTATAAAAGGATTGAAAGGAAAAGACGGGTTGCTTTGTCTATTGACCGATCCTATTGACAGGGATGTTATATTTTCTGAGCCAAAATTGAAGATGATTGCAAACTATGCAGTCGGGTATAACAATATCGATGTGAAGGCGGCAACTGAAAGGTGCATAACTGTTAGTAATACGCCAGATGTTTTAACTGATACTACAGCTGAAATGGCATGGGCTCTTTTGTTTTCTGTTGCTAGACGTACTGTTGAAGGTGATAGGTTTACAAGAGCAGGTAAATTCAATGGTTGGGCGCCATTGCTCATGCTCGGTCAAGATATATCTAACAAAACACTTGGTGTTATTGGTGCTGGTAGAATAGGTGCTGCTTTTGCTCTTAAAAGTAAAGGATTCAATATGAATGTATTGTATTTTGATGAAAACAGAAATGATAAGTTAGAAAAAGAACTTAATGCGAAAAAAGTTGATTTACAAACGCTGTTGAAAGAATCTGATTATGTCTCTCTTCACGTCCCATTGATTGAAGCCACCCATTATATGATTGGCGAAAAAGAACTACATATGATGAAGAAAAATGCCGTTCTTATTAACACCTCCCGTGGGCCTATTATTGATGAAAAATCACTGGTAAAAGCATTGAAAGAAAAACGGATTTTTGGTGCAGGCCTGGATGTTTACGAGCACGAACCAAATATAGAAAAAGAATTATTAGAGCTTGATAATGTGATCCTTCAACCGCATTCTGCTTCTGCGACTACCGAAACACGAACTAAGATGGCAATAATGGCGGCTGAAAACATGATTGCAGGGCTGAGTGGCAAAATTCCACCAAATTGCATAAATCCTGAAGTTTTTAAGAAAAAATAATTTTTTGTACAAAGGACTAGTTTTTATGCTATCTCCAAAACTATAAAGATATGGACGCGAATTAGGGCTCAAAATCAACAGATGAAAAATTGTTTGTTGATTATATAACACTATAAAATTTCAGAGGTTTAAAAAATGAGTCAAGAACTAGTAAATGCCCTTAAAACTAGATTGGGGCCAGACGATTATCAAAAACTTGTTACAATAAACAATCCAAAGCTAAATCATTTTATTGCAGAGCACATAGCTCTCTGCAATCCTACTAAAGTATTTGTCTGCACAGATTCTCCTAGAGATATTCAGTATATCAGAGATGCAGCTATTCAAAATAGGGAAGAAGCAGAACTTGCCATAGAAAACCACACAATCCATTTCGATGGTTATAATGACCAAGCTAGAGATAAAAAACAAACTAAATTCCTTCTGCCCGCCGGTGTTAATCTGGGATCAGAAATCAATTCAATCGAAAGAGAAGCAGGACTCAAAGAAATCCACGATATTTTAAAAGATATTATGGTTGGACATGAACTGTATGTCAATTTTTTCTGTCTCGGACCGCAAAACTCAGAGTTTTCCATTCCATGTGTTCAACTCACTGATTCTAGTTATGTTGCTCATAGTGAGAATTTGCTTTACAGACAAGGGTATAGAGAATTTGTACGACTTGGAGATGCCGCACGCTTTTTCAAATTTGTACACTCTGAAGGTGAGCTAATTGAGGCAGGGCTTGGTTTGCTTGTTAGCAAAAACATAGAAAAACGTAGGGTGTACATCGATCTTAAAGATGAGGTTATTTACAGTACGAACACTCAATACGGCGGCAATACAATTGGACTGAAAAAATTGGCTATGCGTCTTGCCATAAATCGGGCATCTAACGAAGGCTGGCTCACAGAACACATGTTGGTTATGGGTATACGCGATACAGGCGGAAGAATAAGCTATTTTACAGGAGCTTTTCCATCCATGTGCGGTAAAACATCTACTGCCATGATCGAAGGCGAGACGATAGTTGGTGATGATATTGCCTACATACGAAATATTGAAGGGCAGATTCGTGCAGTGAATGTTGAAAAAGGGCTTTTCGGTATTATTGATGGCATTAATTCAAAAGACGATACACTTCAATGGAAGGCACTTCATGCTAATAACGAAATAATATTTTCAAATATTTTGATTACAGATGACAAAAAGGAATATTGGAACGGAAAAGATGGAGCGGCTCCAGATAAAGGAGTGAACTTCTCAGGAAATTGGGTCCAAGGCAAGAAAAATGCAGAGGGAAAAGAAATCCCAGCATCTCATAAGAATGCACGGTTCACATTTGATTTAAAAATCCTGGAAAACGTGGATGCCAATCTTGACAATCCAACAGGCGTAGTAGTTAGTGGTTTCATTTATGGTGGGCGAGATTCCGATACTTCAGTTCCTGTAGAAGAGGCATTTGATTGGACACACGGCGTTATCACAAAAGGCGCTTGCCTGGAATCAGAAACGACCGCTGCCACACTTGGTAAAGAAGGCGTTCGCGTCTTTAATCCGATGTCAAATCTAGATTTTTTGTCGATACCGATAGGTCGATATATCGAAGATAACTTGAATTTTGGTAAAGCTGTTAGCACCCCTCCAAAAATATTCTCTGTGAATTATTTTTTAAGAGATGCAAATGGAAAATTCATGAATCATAAAAACGATAAACACATCTGGTTAAAATGGATGGATCTCAGGGTTCATAACGAGGTTGGTGCGATAAATACTCCAACCGGCTCAATTCCTGAATATCATGACCTTAAGAAACTCTTTAAGTCGACCCTCCACAAAGATTATACTGAAGCCGACTACAAAAAACAATTCACCATAAGAATTCCTGAAAATATTGCAAAAATAAATAGACTTACGGAAATTTACAAAGTACGGGTTCAGGATACACCAAAGATAGTTTTTATAGTTTTAGAGGAACAGCGAGAGCGTCTTGAAAAAGCAAGGAAAACACACGGCGATTACATCTTGCCTGAAAAGTTGAAATAATTCTTTTGTAGATTAAAGCGTAAACGTCCAAACTTCAGGGTCCTTTGGTAGATCCTCTTTTTCAATGTCTATTTCATTTCCAACGCGAAGAACTTTACACTTGTTTTTTTCTAAAAAAGAATCAAGTCCTGCGATTGGAATTGATAATCCCCCTATCTTGTAATGCATTGGAACAGTTATTTTTGGTTTTACCTTTTTGATTACATTACATGCCTGCATTGCATCTAAAGTGAATGTACCACCTACCGGAATAAATAATATGTCAACGTTACCTATTTTTTGAACAGTTTCATCATCCAGTTCATGCCCAAGATCCCCGAGATGACAGAACGTCACGCCATCTATCGTAAATTTATAGATAACATTCTTTCCTCTCTTTGCGCCATGCACCTCGTCATGAAATGCCTCTATGCCTTGTATTTGAACGTTTGAGATAACTCTTTTCCGCTCATCAGTAATAAGCTTTGAATCATCTTTTTCCACTAATTTTATGCCGCTGCTATGATCGTAGTGACTATGCGATACCAAAATAATGTCGCCTTTAGAACTAGGTGCAGGTATGCCTATGGATCTTCCGTCATGTGGATCGGTCATGATCGTTATTTCGCCCGTTATCTCAAAGCATGAATGACCGTGCCATCGTATTTGAAGCAATTTTTCCTCCCCTATCAGTCATACAGATTATGTCATGGTTATAAATAAATTATGGCCGCAAGCGTCCGAATTTAACATAATTTACTGCACCATCGTCAATTCGTGCAAATAATATTTCCTTATTAACAGAATGTGCAAGCCTAACTGCCCTGCTAATTTCAGCCCATATGCTTCTAAAACCTTTGTTCACTGCATGGATCAGATATTCAGCATGCGTTTCATTTGGATTTTTTGCATATGCTCTGAAATGAGCACCAAACTTGAAACCGGTTTTTACAATTAAACCACGTTTTTTCAAATCTCTAAAAACAGTCATCCTTGATTCGATATCAGGTTGAGATTGTTGTATAAAAGTTTTGAATTTGTTTAATGAAAGGTTTTTTCCATCAATATCTTGTATGTCGATTGCATCTTTTTCCATTAGATAAAATGCCTCTGCGAGTGATAACTGTAAACCAGCTCCAAAAGGTTTGCCGAAGAACTCTTTCTCCAGTAGAGAATCACCAAGTTTTTTATCAAAAACAATCACTCTATTTTCAAGTAAAATGCCGGTAGCTTTTGAAAAAGCATGTTCACCTATTTTTCCTTTAACATCAATAAAAGCAACATCGTAATATGTTAGATCCCCCTCTTCATCAACAATAGCAAACCATAGGTCGTAGTTTGTTTTATCTGCCATTTCAATCAAGTGTTTAATTTCGTCAATATTTACGATGTCTCTTTCAGAATATATTGATATAAAACAGGATTTACTATTCCCTCCATCTTTTTGTTTAAAAATGTAAAAATCAAATTCCTTGCTTTCTTCGCTAATTTTTACTGCATGGCCTCTTTTTCTAAGGTCTCTAAAAATAAGGTATTTTATTTCAAATCGCGATATTCGCTCTGCAGCCAACTTAACAAGGCTTTGAAAATCCACTTCTTTATTATTTTTGAAGATCCTGATCTTTTCTTCCCCAAGTAAAAAAATACCTTCAAGAAGATTTAACTGCAACTTATTTCCCGTGACAGTTTTACCAAAACTACACTTGTTGTAGAGTCTTCCCACATCTCGCGTTTTTTTAACGATTATCTTGTCGTCTGTCAATTCTCCAAAGATTTGCATTGTAAAAAGTATGCCTGTACTGGTTTATTTGTTTTTTTTGTGATAATCTTGGATGCTTCTTGGCGTCCAGTGGCTGTAATCCTCTTTTTCTCTTCTTGACAATAGGCTGCCGATGATTAAACCAAAGCCAAGACCAGCAAAGCCGCCAATTACTGCCATGAAAATAAGATATTCCGAATATCTAAAAATATCATACCATCTGGCACTAACCTCTATTTCTGGAATTCCCACATATCGTGACGATGTTGCACCTTTTGAGAAATTTGTAAAATCTATGGCACCAGCTATGATTCCACTGTTTTTGTAGTATACAATCGCACTATCAAGTGAAGACTCATTTGCCAGGCTCTCGGCGTATTCGTAGTAACTAACAGCTAATACGGGCTCTATGCCGCTGTTTCTGCTTCTACTTATGCTGATGCTTGCACTTTCGCGTGCTCTATCTATTTTGTCCTGCGTAACGCCATCTACAGTTTCAATAGCAAGATTTGCCTTCACCAATGCATCTAAACTTTCAAATAGCGCAGCGGCAGGGTAATCCTTTTCCAAGTCGCCTCTTGCAGTTTCCAATAGGCTTTCTGCGTCAGTGAGATAACCTGATGATTTTCCCATCTCCTGGATGATAACATCTGAATAGACAATTGCCTGTTGTGCATCTTCTATATACTCCGTTGCAAGATTTTCCATGGTTGTATTACTAATTTCTCCAGTATCATTGAAATTAGAGGCAATGCCAATCCACCATCCAACGCTCTTGCTTCTTTCCATTGCAAACGCTAATTTGTATAGCATGCCCAGATAATCTTTCTCGCTGTAACTATCACTTGCGCCAGATATGTACAAGTCTGCCTCAGATGCACGCTGTTGTGCTGCTCCCACACATTGTAGCGATACCACTCCTCCTATCTCTGCACTTTTTGCTTCTCTACTTTTGTTATTATAAAAAGATGTTACTTCATTAAGAATGGATGTTATATATTGATGTTCGTCGTCCGAATTAAAATATCCACAGGAATATGATACGAACCGCGAATCTATCAATGATTGAAATGACTTGCTAGTACTTGAATAATATAACCCTTGTTCATACCACTCCTCGGATTCTTCTAGGCGATCTGCTGCGTCATCAATAAAAGTCATTACTTGGTCCCTATATCTCACAGGGTAATAGTTGGGAATCTTTGATTTTGATTTGTTCAACAATTCACTCGCGTTTCTGTACTGGTTTCTAGCCTCGTCTAAAATAGTTTCCGCCAGAGGCTTCATAGAATCCACATAGTCCTTTGTTGTAATCTTATGATCTGATTCCGGCATCGAAAAATAATATCCCGTGAAATATCTAAGCGCATCGTTGATATCACTTACTTCATCAACTTCCATGCCATAATTTTCCATTGCATAATCGGCCATATTTGTAGTAACTGTACGTGATCTAATTGTTGGCCATCCGTCTTCTGTTATGATCTCTCTTACCAACTCAGTATACGTTCCTTGCCCCTTTGGTATAAGAAATCGTGTAGCACCCACAGAATGTGCAGCATCTATCTTATATGGTATTCCTCCAATCGGGCCAATGCTTCCGTCAGGATTTATCATGCCCGTCATAACTGTTTTTTCGTTTAACGTCCAGTTTTCAAGCAAAGATATTGTGGCAAGAGTCATGACCGCCCCAGCCGATGGACCGCCGATAATTGGAGATGACGTTCTTACTACAAAGAAATAATCATAGTCAGACGGATTTACCGTACAATTCTCATCATTTTTTATAAGGGCACTGGCAACCTTTACTGCAAGTCGTGCTGAACCCTGCATATCAATTTGCGTCAAAGGTAACGTATCAACAAATACATGTCCATTCCCATTATTCTGTATAGTTACAGTGATTGTCGAAATAACTCCAACATATCCAGTTTCTGTTTGGGCGACTGCAGGAGCATAAACAGTAACATTATGATATTCTAAGAAAATTCTTCCTTCACTTATTTGGCCTGTTGAGACTGCACTAGAATACTGGCAAAACGAAGATGCCAGAATTGAAAAAGCGATAACCATCAAGAAAATTTTCTTCATCATTTTCAGCTCCCTGTAAAAAATGCGTAATGTCAATCATATACTAAAGATTTACTCCATAATTATTGGAGTGATTTTTTAGTCTAAACTTGATGAAGAAAAATAAAAAAGAAGGAAAAACCAGTCTTTACTTTTTGAAGAGATCTAGAGAATGCAGTTCTTTTGACAATTTTTCCACTGCTATAGATACATCTTCTACTCTTCTTGCGCCAGTACAAACGATTTTTCCAGAGCCAAAGAGCAACATAGCAACTTTTGGTTCTTTTATCCTGTAAACCAAGCCAGGAAATTGTTCTGGTTCATATTCAACATTCTCAAGCCCCAGGCCCATTGCTACCTCATTGAGGTTGAGCTCAGTTCCTAGGTCTGATATGGCTACAATATTCTGAATAACTATCTTAAGATCCTTGTATACGTCTACGCCCAATTTTCTAAGCTTTTCCGCTATTATGTCGACCGTTTTACGTACATCCTCAATATTTTTTGCACCGGTACAATTCGCCTTTCCACTCCTAAACAAGAGGGTAGCGGTTTTTGGACTACTCAACCGATACACAAGTCCAGGAAATTGCTCTGGCTCATATTCAGCTTCTTCTAACGATTGTGCTATTACGTCTAAATCCAATTTATCTGCAAAAGATGTAGACGCTACAATATTTTCAACTATTACTTCTGGCATAATTTTTTCCTCGTTTACAATATTCCCATGGATGAGAGCTTATCTTTCATCGTATCTATTGCGGTGGTTGTATCCTCAAGATTTTTAGCTCCAGTACATACAAGTTTTCCGGAACCAAAAAGAAGCAATACCACACCCAGATTATCCATTCTATAAACCAAACCAGGAAACTGCTCAGGCTCGTATTCTGCATTTTCCGACAATAAGGCTTTAGCTAGCGAACTTAGTTGTAACTCCTTTTTTAAATCTGAAGAAACAACGATATTTTGTGTCTTTATTTTTGGATTCTCAGAAACAGGAAGTCCAACATTCTTTATTTTATTGATTGTTTCACGTATTGCTTCGTCAACCTCTTCTAAGCTTTTAGCGCCAGTACAAATGGCATTTCCGCTAGAAAAAAGTAAGACGGCCGTCTTTGGTTTTTCAATATGCAAAACTAGTCCTGGGAATTTTTCAGGATCATACTTGGAATCAAATATATTATCAGCCAATAGTTTGATGTCTAACTCATCTGCTATCTGAGTAGAAGCTACTATATTTTCAATATTCATGTCCGTCATATAATGTATGCCTTCCCTCCCTGAAGTATATAAAGAGTTTTTATAAACATTTCGTTCACGAAAAAGGCATAGGTGGTGTTAATTTACCAGACTCTATCAATATCTAAATCAACATTGTTTTTCTTATTTTCTTTTTTATTTTGTTCCCCGTTAATTTTATCAAGCATGCCTCTGAATTCATCAGTTTTATGTTCAATACGTCGTTCGCAACTTGCAATTGCCAGCTCTCCTCTAGTTTTTTCCATCAAACCTCTTATCATGTCTTGTTTTTTACGGATTGGAACAAGTGCGGAAGGATAATCAAATCTTATGATGGCATCGTAGATGCTCTCCATCATGTCAAGATATTCATTTGCTTTTTGATTGTCTCCCTCTCTTAAAAAATCCAAGGCACTTCGTCTCAATTCTCCAACAACATCACACAATCCCAGCAAATACGAACTGTAGGTGGTTTTAATTTCATCAGGATCTGGTAAATCTTTACCTTGCATTATGTTCAAAAGGCATTTTGCCTCTACAACTTCCTGAGCTGCATTTTCCACAAAACCTGCGTGGTAAAGGTCATCGTGATTTCCTATAATAATATCGTACAAACTTGATAGTTCGCTGTAGGCTTTATTTATATGCTGTTCTGCGTCTGGTATCAGATTCTGGTGCATACATTGTATAGCCTTTCTGCATCCAATTATTACATCTCTTGAAGATTTTAGTGCTTGTTCGCGAGCTTTGTCTTTCTCGTCTATATTTTTCTCAATTTTATCTACAATCTTATCTAAATTCTTCATCGCAGAAATAAGGTCATCTCCTGTAGTTATACTTTTCCTTTAAGCAAAATATTTTTTGTTTACCCAGTAGTCAGGTTCTTTTCCATCTAAAACTTTTGTCATCTGTTCGGCTGTTATAACTCCTGCTCGCAGCTGTCCCTCTTTTGTGCTTGCTCCGATGTGTGGAGATACAACTACGTTTTCTAGTGTAAGCAAGGGATTATCTTTCGATGGGGGTTCTTGTTCAAAAACATCCATTGCTGCACCTGCTATCTTTCCGTTTTTAATAGCATTGTACAGGGCTTTTTCGTCAACAACACCACCACGCGCGCAGTTGATAAGATATGCAGATGGTTTCATCTTTGCAAGCATGGCTTCATTTATAATATAATGAGTCTCTGATGTATGCGGAATATGTAGTGATATAAAATCAGCTTTCTCCAAAAGTTTACCAAGATCATCAATCTTTTTAATTCCATCTTTTTTCATTGCTTTTTCATCAATAAAAGGATCATAGCCAATTACCTGCATGTCAAACGCTTTAGCATATTTTGCTAATAATTTAGCGATGTTTCCTGCACCGACAAGACCAAGCGTTTTTCCAGACAGCTCCCTTCCCTTTAGTTGTTTTTTCATCCATTCGCCTTTTTTAGTAGTACAATCAGCTTTGGGCAACTGGCGAGCTAATGCAAGCATGTGTAAAAGCGCTAGCTCTGCTACGCTAGCGGTCGCGCCAGTTGGTGCATTAACAACCTTTATCTTGTGTTTTGCTGCAGTCTGAATGTCGATATTGTCGACACCTATGCCTGCTCGTCCGATAACCTTTAGTTTTCCTTTGGCTCCGGCTTCTACCACTTCTTTTACCACTTTGGTTCTGCTACGAACCATTAAAGCATCATAATTTTGTATCTCTTTGAGTAGGGTATTTGCATCCATCTCATTGAATGTAACATCATGACCCGCATCTTTCAATTTTTGAATGACTTCATTTTCTGTTTTATCTGTGATTAATATTTTCATAAGTAATTCCCCAAAGCTCGATATATGTAACTATCTAAAAATGTTTACGCTTTCAGTAAACTGAGGATAAGATCATGCCATCCTAAAATTTTTGCCAGGATACTCTGCCTTATCGCCTAATTCTTCTTCAATTCTTATCAGTTGATTGTATTTGGCATTCCTGTCACTTCTGGCCGGAGCACCTGTTTTTATCTGCCCAGCACTTGCCCCTACTACTAAATCAGCAATAAAAGCATCTTCTGTTTCACCACTTCTATGACTTACAACAGCAGTCCAACCCTCATCATGAGCCATCTTGATAGCATTCAATGTTTCTGTAACCGTACCAATCTGATTAAGTTTAATTAGAACCGAGTTCGCTGCTTTTAGATATATGCCTTTTTTTATCCTCTTTGTATTTGTAACAAAAATATCATCGCCAACAATCTGAATTTTATTACCTAACTTTTTTGTCATCTCAACCCAACTATCCCAGTCATCCTCAGCATGACCATCTTCTATACTAACGATCGGATAATTGTTGCAGAGATCAACATAGAAATCAACTAGCTCTCCGCCAGAAAACGATTTATCGCAAATCTTGTAGGTTCCATCATGGAAAAACTCGCTGGATGCAGGGTCCAACGCAATTTTTATTTTATCATTATAGCCTGCGTTTTCAACTGCTTTAAGCATCAAATCTAATCTTTCATTAACATCAGTGATTTGTGCAGGGGCAAAACCACCCTCATCACCAATTAAAACACCACCTGCACCAAACCTAATTTTTAGAAGTTTTGCGAGATGATGATAACTCTCAGAAACCATCCTGATGCCTTCACTAAAACACTTCGCCCCAGTAGGCATCAACATGTGCTCCTGTATGGAATTTTCTTGACCTGCATGTTTACCGCCGTTAATTACATTACACATCGGAACAGGTAATTTGTGCGGTATAACACCAAATAATTCTCCGACATAAGCATATAAATGAATGTTCTTTGCAGCGGCCCCGGCTTTTGTCACTGCCATGGAAATAGGGAGTATTGCATTTGCTCCAAATTTCTCTTTATTTTCAGTTCCATCCAATTCTATCATTATATTGTCAATTGCTTGCTGGTGTTGGCAATCTAGTCCTATTAATTTAGGAGCAATTTTCTTATTTACATTTTCAACAGCCTTAAGCGTACCTTTACCCAAATATCGCAAGTTATCTTTATCTCTCAATTCTAATGCTTCGTGTTGTCCTGCGCTTGCCCCGCTTGGCGTCATCGCTCTAAAAATGCCATTTTCTGTTACTACATCGACTTCAACAGTAGGATTTCCTCTCGAATCTAGTACTTCTCGTGCTTTTATTTTTATAATTTCTGACATGACAAATCTCCACAGTTACGATATTTTATGACATCATAAAGTTGTTTATCCTTTTAAAAACCTCGGTTAATTTATCGAACTAAATGAGTGTACCAAACATTAATCAACCCCTTCTCTTTTTTCACGGTCTGATTTAAAATGGATAACGACGGTGTAACAATTCAATTTCTTGGCGGTAGCAACCATATAGGCAGTCTATCAATGGTACTAGAGACAGACGAAATGAAACTTCTTTTTGAATATGGTGTATCTCCAGGTAAACCACCAACATATCCACTTCCACCTCCGCCAATTGATCTTGTCCTACTCACGCATGCGCATCTCGACCATTCCGGTATGATACCCTGGTTGTGCGGTAGAGAGCACAAGGGCATTATGGCTACGGATCTTACAAATAAAGTCAGTAATCTATTGTTCAAAGATTCTATAAAAATATCGAAAATGGATGGATATTCAATACCTTTCTCCAAGGAAGACATAAACGAAGCTGAAAATAGTTTCATAGAGGTAGCACCGTCACAAAAAAGGAATGTTGGAGAAGACAACGAGATCCGTTTTCATTCTGCAGGTCATATTCCCGGCTCTCTAATGTTTGAACTGGTAGGATCTAAAAAAATTCTATTTACAGGCGATATGAATGTTATTGACACAAGGCTTGTACGAGGAGTAAAACCAGTATCTTGTGACATCCTGTTTTTAGAAGGGACATACGCGGGACGAGAACATCCCCCGCGAGATGAAATGGAGAAAGAATTCCTGGACAAAATCGACGAAGTTGTAAAGAGGGGTGGCACTGCCGTCATACCGGCTTTTGCTGTTTCTCGTTCTCAGGAGATATTGCTTGTTTTGAAAGATGCAGGTTATAATGTATGGTTTGATGGTATGGGTAAAAAAGTTACCAAGTTATTTTTAAAACATCGACAATATCTGAGATCCCCAGAGGATCTCAAGAAAGCAATTAACAAGGTAAATCTCATTCATTCAGATCATAGCAGAAAATTAGCCTTGAAAGCAGATGTAATACTAACATCAAGTGGCATGATGGAAGGTGGCCCCGTACTCTGGTACATGAATCAACTGAAAGACGATAAAAAAAGTGCAGTCCTTCTAACAGGATATCAAGTTGAGGGAACCAATGGCAGACTTTTGATGGATAAAGGCAAACTAGAGTTCTATGGTGTTGTAGAAAAAGTTGAATGTGAGGTTGATTATTTTGATTTCTCAGCCCATGCAGGCCATAGCGAACTGATAAAATTTGCCAAACAATGTAATCCTGAAAAAGTAGTGCTTTTTCATAGTGAAAATAGAGAACCTTTGGTTGGACCAATATCTGAATTCGCAGAGGTTTTCACTCCAAATAATGGAGAAATAACAGTCTTGTAGCAGTAAACGAAGGTTTATATTTTGTTAGTATGTTTTAAAGATAAATTTAGAAAAGGAAAAGAATCAAATGACTGAAATGACTGAGATGTCAGCGCGACAAAAATATGATCTTAGGCGAAAACTTGAGGAGCTTAAGTCATGCAGAGGTAAACATACTGAGCTTATTTCGCTGTACGTTCCACCAACAAAACAAATTTTTGATGTGATGTCTTATCTGAGAAATGAGTATTCTCAATCTCAAAATATTAAATCAAAGACAACGATGAAAAATGTAGTTTCCGCCATCGAATCAATAATGAGTCGACTGAAAGTATACAAAAAACCGCCCGAAAACGGCCTCGCTATGTTTGTTGGTCATAAGAGCATCGGCGCTGACAGAACTGAAATGGTGGCCTATGTAATAGAACCACCAATGCCTGTTGCTACATTTCTGTATCGTTGCGATTCTCTTTTTTTCCTTGAACCACTGGAACAAATTTTTACTGAAAAAGAAATCTATGGGCTTTTCCTCATGGATCGAAGAGAATGTACAATCGGTATGTTGAGAGGTAATAGAACTGACCTGATCAAATATATGACTTCACAGGTGCCAGGAAAACATGGGCGAGGTGGGCAATCCCAGCGACGATTTGAACGAGCTACTGAAATTGCAGCCCACGAATGGTTTGTTAAATGTGGTGAGAGGGCAAGCGAAATTTTTCGCGCAGAAGAAAAATTGCAAGGAATTATAGTTGGTGGCTCAGGTCCAACGAAACAATATTTTATTGATGAAGGATATCTTCACTACGAGCTTCAAAATAAAATTGTAGGTATTTTTGATACAGGTTATACTGACGAATACGGATTGAAGGAGTTAGTCTCAGCAGCATCGGAGACGATGACCAATCTCAAGATTTCTCAAGAAAAAGCAGTTATGAAACGATTTCTCAGGGAAGTGACGAAGAGCAAAGCCGGTCTTGCAATCTATGGCGAAAAACAAGTAAGAAAAGCGCTAGGGATGGGAGTTGTAGATACACTACTTCTTTCAGAGAATCTTAGAAAGTATAGGGTTACACTCAAATGTGCGTCCTGTGGCTATATTGAGGAACGGACTCTTGATGAAGAAACAATGAATGATTTCACTCCGCCCAAATGTACCAAATGTGGAGCAGCAGACGCAATGGAGATGGAAACGAAGGATATTATTGACGAACTTTCAGACCTTGCAGATAAAACAGGATGCAACGTTAGGCTTATTTCAAAGGATAGTGAAGAAGGTGATTCTCTTTACTCTGCATTTGGTGGCATGGCAGGTATTTTACGCTATCCACTAGATATATAATAATAAAGCAATATTATCATAACGCACAAGTTATATATCCTTCACTAAGGAACCAAAATTTAAATTAAATCTTCTATAAAAAGGACATACTTGTACCGATAGTTTTATAAATAACAGAATATATTAATAGTATAGGTAATAACCATGGCGTCAAGAGAAGATTTCAAACCATTTATACCTGATAAGAAGAAGATACCTGAATTAACGATAAAAGCTCTTTTGGTTGGAGCACTTCTTGCCGTTATACTAGGTGCGGCAAATGCATATCTTGGGCTTTACGCAGGAATGACGGTTTCTGCTGTTATTCCTGGAGCTGTAATGGCTTTTGCCCTGTTAAAGCCTTTTAAAGGAACGATTCTTGAAGTAAACATAGGCATGATGGGTGCAGCGGCTGGTGAAGCACTTGCTGCTGGTGTCATATTTACTATACCTGCTCTCGTTCTGCTTGGAACCTGGGCAGAAATCCATTACTTAGAAACAACTATTATTGCATTCCTCGGTGGTGCCCTTGGTGTATTATGGATGGTGCCACTTCGAAGAGCGCTTATTATCAAAACAGACTTACCATTCCCTGAAGGAGTTGCTGTTGCAGCTGTTCTAACAACGACAGTTGGTGGAGAATCAACAGAAACTGGAAAAAAATCAGAGAGCGGTGTGAGCGGTATTTGGCTTGTTGTTGGTGTTCTTGTTGCAGGATTATTCAAATTTGGGCAAGTGGCTCTAAAAACCTTTAGCGGAACAATCCACGGTATAGTAAATATCGGCAAATATGATATTGGTGCAGGAGAAAAAGAAGGAGTTCTCTATGGAGGAACTGCAGCATCACCAGCATTACTTGGTGTAGGGTGGATTATTGGACCAAAAATAGCTGCGTTTGTATTCGTCGGTGGATTACTTGGCTGGGTTATACTTGCACCTCTTATTGCGCTAGCAACTGGTCTTCCAGTGCCTGGTACTGATCCGAGTCTTACTGTGCAACAGCTAGCACAACAGATAGCCGATGCAAAAGAGTATGGTGGCGGAAATTTTGCTATAGGTAGTCAGATATGGGGTTTCATCCAAATATGGGGAAGCTACATCCGATACATCGGTGTCGGTGCCATGGTCGTCGGTGGTCTATATACGATCTTTAAACTACGATCCAACCTTGCCAGTGGAATCAAAGAGGCAATTGGTGGATTAACAGGCGGCAAAGTGCAAGCAAAGAAGAGAACCGACACGGATCTGAATATAAAAGTTGTTTTCCTATTAATTGGTGCATTGGTAATTCCAATTTTCCTAGTGTACGTGTGGATATCAAGTCTATGGGCAGTTTCTGCAGTCATGGCTGTTTTTGCAGTACTCTTTGCGTTCGTCGCAAGTGCGATTGCAGGTTATATGGCCGGACTTTTGGGATCATCTAACAATCCGATTTCTGGTGTAACTGTTTCCGTGCTTCTCATTACTTCATTAATTCTGCTTGGATTTGGTCTTTCCGGTAATGTTGGCGCCGCAGGTATTGCTATTCTCATTGCTGCAGTTATTTGCTGTGCCGCAGCTATTTCCGGAGATGTTCTCCAGTCTATGACGTGTGGTCAGATTATAGGTGCAACACCTCGAAGTCAGCAGATTGCAGAAATTATTGGTGTAATCGCGGCTGCGCCTATTCTTGCACTAGTGGTACAAGCGTTAGATAAAGCATACCACATTGGAAGCACTAATTTAGCTGCCCCACAGGCATTTCTCATGGCTGGAATTGTAAAAGGTGTTCTCGGTGGAGAAATGATATGGCCATTTGTTATCGCAGGCATGGTACTTGCATTTGTTCTTATACTAGTTAATCTGCCAGTACTTCCGGTGGCCATTGGTATTTATCTGCCATTTACTTTGAGTGTACCCATATTCTTAGGCGGTATTGTAAGATACTTTACCAATAAAGCAATAGCCAAGAAATACGGAAGCGCAGATGAAGAAGAAATCAGCGAATGGGAACTTGCCATTAAACAAACCGATGTGCAGCCGAAAGAAAAGATTATAAGAACCGGTCTTCTTCTCACTGCAGGACTCATAGCAGGAGAAGCGCTGATGGGAGTCATGGTGGCATTCCTCTATATAGGAGGCTTGCACTTTGCGCTATTTGACTATCCTCCAGTACTGCCAAGTTTACTAATATTCATCTTCATAGCGGTTCTCCTAGCGTATATCCCGCTGAGAGAAATCTATGCTAAGAAAGAAGAATAAACAACCGCAACCAAGAGCACCAACGGCCGATGAATTCCTAGAGTTCATTCCTAGGCGATTAGACTTCGAGTGGGAAACCAAAGAAGACGGCCTAGTAACAATGAAAGTACCGAAGTTCACTAGCAACTTCGGTAAATCCTTTTGTAAAGTTCTACGCAAAGGCGATACATTTGTTGCAAATCTTGATAAACTCGGCTCAATCGTATGGAAAAACTCCGATGGAGTAAATACAGTAAAGCAAATTCTAGAAATATTGAAAACAGAATTTCCAGATGAGAAGAATATCGATCAAAGGCTTTTTCTTTATCTGATACAGATGAAAAATCTAGGTTATATTTATTATTAAGCTATTCGAGATGCGCCTTTTTAACTTGTAAAATGCCACTGTCTCGTTTCCATTCTTTTGTCACTTCATCCAGTACAAGTTTCTTTTTAAACAAAGGCCCATCTAAAACAAGTGTTTCGAATTCTCCCCCTTCACCTGCAACATTTATTCCGTATTTTTTTTGTAGTTTTACTAAATCGTCTATGCATTTTTCGTCAAGGTTTCTTCCGAGCCAAGACTCATTAAATCCATGAGCAAACGCACCGACGATGATTATTTTAAAACCAACAGCAACTTCATCTCTAAGAATTAACTCTTGATTTTTGTGCCATAAAGGTGTAAACGATTTTATCCCAAGTTCATAGCAAATTTTTTCAATCCTTGTCCGCTGGTATTCAGATGCAATGGCACCACTTATAACACCGTCTACATCAAGATCTGAAAGAATTTTTTTCAAGTCTTTCAGTTCTTCTTCTTTTTCGCCTTTTGTAATTCTTTTAATTAGAGGTATGTCCATTGCTTCCGCTAGCTTATCCACTAAATGAATATTTATGGAATGAAACATCCACGATTCCTTATTTTCAGGCAGTAGCGTCACAAGATGTGTTACGTCCCAACCATATTGTTTGGCGATGTAAACAGAATATGTAGAATCTTTTCCACCAGAGAATAATGCAGCTACTTTCATCATAGCAGGTATGTCTTTAAACAAATAAACACTTATTGTACAAATCGCTTTAAACCTATTACATATTAAGAAAAGGGATAACTAATGAAAATTGGAATTATAAGTGGACATAGAATACAAAATCTTATTCAAAACGGGGAAAGGATAAAGATCGAAACGCCTTATGGAGATGTAACTGTTGAAACAGCAGGCCTAAGTAATAACGAGATATTTTTCATTAATCGTCATGGAGAAAACTTAAACATCCCACCCCATAAGATAAACTATCTTGCAAACATCCAGGCGTTGGCAGCGTGTCACGTCGATTGTATTTTTGCAATAGGGTCGGTGGGCGCATTGAAAAAAAACATAAAACTTGGTGATTTTGTTGTTCCACATGATTTCATTGATTTTACCAAATCACGATCATATACCTTTTTTGATGATAAGAGAATTCATGTAGATATGACTCAACCATACTGTTCGCCTCTGAGAAACATTTTGATAAATTTAGCTAAAAAGACAGCATCCACTAAAATTTTTGATAAAGGCGTATATCTTGCTACGGAAGGCCCTCGTTTGGAGACGGCTGCAGAAATTGGATTCTTTTCAAAATTTGCTGATGTAGTAGGTATGACTGGAGTTCCTGAGGTTGTTTTAGCTAGAGAAAAAGGCATATGCTATGCATCACTTTGTCTTGTTTGTAATATGGCTGCAGGTCTTCAAAGTGAGTTGACGGCTGACGAGATATCAACTTTGTACAAGGAAAAAGAGCCGATTATTTCAAAAATATTAAAGTTTACCATCGAATCATTAGATGATAAAAAAAGAAATTGCAACTGCAAAAGACGTTTTATCTAAGGCATCTCTATGAAGAAATACGAAATTGTAGAGCATACTGCTGATGTGGGCATAAAGGCATTTGGCAAGGCACTTTCTGAGGCCTTTGAAAATGCAGCAAAGGGAATGTTTGATATTATTACTAATAACTCTGAAATAGAATCAACAGGCCAGTATGATATCGAGCTTGAAGCACCAGATCTGGAACAGTTGCTTGTTGATTGGCTATCTGAACTTCTTTTTTTAAATACATCTCAAAATCTCGTTTTTAGTTTTTTCAAAGTAGAAATTGACGAAAAGAAGAAGCATCTTACTGCCCATATTTTTGGAGAAAAATATAACATATCAAAACATAAGATGGGTGTTGAAGTCAAAGCTGTGACATATCATATGCTAGAAGTGAAAAACAAAAAACCATATCATGTTCAAGTTCTATTTGATATATAATTTCCTCTTAGAATTCAATCCAGAAATTAAAAAAAAATCAAATTTCTATTTTTTAACCCAACAAATAGATGCGTTTTTTCGACTAGAATATGTTTTCCGACCGGAAAATAGATATTTCACAGTAAGGAAACCCAAAGTAGTTCCTATAAAAATTCCTATCGTTGCATAGATTTTTTCATACGAAGTAGTATCCAAACTTTGAATTGCAAGACCGCACATCAAGATGGTTGCTGCTCCAATTATATATTGTATGCGTCTGTCAGTTTTTTCTTTGTCTTCGTGTTTAATAATGGATGGAGTTTTTGCGGATGATTTAATATGTTTTTTACAAACATCACAATACCAATCGTTTTTATCAGCAGTTAATCTGAGGGGATAATCACAATCAGGACAGCGCATATGGGAATAAAATGATAACTTTGTTTTAGTTTTTCCAAATTGTTTTAGAATTGGAGATGCTACACTTCTTTTTAACAAGGCAGGCGCTAGCAGACAGCTCGTAATAATCAGGAATATCGTTGCGGTTCTGATCTGGTTAGCAAGGACGCTGTTCGTATCCCCAAATGTGCCTTTATCTATTGCTGTTGTAACAATGATTAACCCCGTACTCATTATTGGCAGCATACCGGTACCAATACTTATGGACTCTCTTTTATTAAGCCCTGAGAGTCTTGCTCCAATAAAACCTCCAATAAAATTTGCAAAAAGAGCAGAGAGCACAAAAATAACTATGAAAAATATGAGCGTATCAATCTGCTTGGATTGTATAAGGAACAAAAAGTTTAAACTAGCTCCAGCCCACACGAAGAAAAGAGGGATGAAGAATGCATAACCAATTGTTTTGATGTAATCTACTAATATGCCTGATTGAGGCGTCTTCCTGATAAAAAGACCAGCAATAAATGCTCCAATGATTGCAGTGATTCCCATATTCTCAGCTAATGCCGCAAAAAGGAAGCAGATCACCAATCCTGCAGTGAGAACGACAACCGGGGCCTTCCTTGATGCATTTTTCTTCATGGTGTATCGAACGATAAGAAGACCTACTCCTATAGTTAAGATGAAAAAAAGGAGTATTTGTAAAAAAGGCATAAAAGAGTTTCCATTTCCAAAGACTAAAGCAAAAATAAACATTGCGAAAATATCATTAAGAACAACCGCTGTATGTAACGTTAACCCAATGCGTGTTGCAAGTAGATCCATATCAGCAAGAATACGTATCGCTATAGTAGCTGACGTGGCTAAAAAAATAGCACCCAATGCCATACTCTGCGCCAAATTCATGTTGAACATTATTCCTACCATGCAACCAGCGAGGAAAGGAGCAATGATACTACCGAGACCAGCAAAAACTCCCGCTTTTCCCATCCTTTTTAGATCCCCCATATTTGTTTCTAGTCCAACAATAAATAGAAGAAAAATAACACCAATAAATGCGACTTCTTTGAATTCAATAGATGTTAAATTAAGGTGAAACTTGAAGACTGATTCACCGAAGAGATTAATTGAAGAACCTGAAAGAGAACCTATGATACAGGGACCAAGCAGAATCCCGGCTAATATCTCCCCTAACACTCCCGGTTGTTTCATCTTTTCGAAAAGAAGGTTAAGAACCTTTGCAAAAATAATTGCAAGTGTAATTTCAAGTAGCATATCGTGCATCCCTTAATATAAAACTTACAGAAATTAGAATATATTATGTGTATTTAAAATCAACGAAAATGTCGCTCAGAGATTTTAAATAATCTTTCGTTGATTATATCAAAGATGAGCGAGAACGGCAAATTTATTACAAAACTTTATGAATTCAAGGCAAAGGATCTCATGAAAACAACTAGCAGCAATATGCAATTTGTTGAAAAGAATGCTGATCTTAGTCACATTTTTTCGGCTTTGAACAAGAAAGATCATGTTTGGGTAGTTGAAAATAAAGAAAACATGCACGTAATGGGAGTAATTACAGAATCAGATACGATTCTTCTGTTTTCACCGCCTTATACGCCCCTACAATCTTTTGATAAGCCAAGTCTTCAGTCATTGCAGTACGGACTTTCTTCCAACGCAGAAGACATTATGTCAAAAAAACCAGTAACAGCATTTCAAGAAGAAAAAATCATAGATATCATATGGAAGATGAAGCAACATAAAATTAAACAAGTTCCAGTTGTTGATGAAAACTATACGCTACTGGGGGAGATAACACTGCATCATTTTATAGAAAAGTATAAGAAAGAACAGGCCAAAACCGGCTAATAATTTTTTAATACGGCTTTGTCTCAAATTATAAATAATGTTTTTGTATTTCTATTTGCATGGATGGGATGCAAAATGGTGAGAATTTATAATTGGAAAAAACACAACAAAGTAAAGGAGAGAGAAT
>JBFYMG010000080.1:0-7149 GCA_041305025.1 Thermoplasmatales archaeon | reverse complement strand
ATTTAAACAAAACAAAAAAATCTATTGCATTGACACCGGACTCAGAAACGCAGTATCATTTAAAATTTCAGAAGAGCGTGGGAGACTTGCAGAAAATCTTGTGTTCATTGAATTGAAACGGCGAGGAAAAGATGTCTACTACTGGAAAAACGGTAAAGGTGAAGTCGATTTTGTGGTCAAAGAAGGACTCAAACCAACAAGTCTTATCCAGGTATGCTGGGACATCACCAATGAAAAAACAAAAAAACGCGAGATTGACAATTTGATAGAAGCAATGCATACGTTAAACCTTGGTCAAGGACTCATCATTACTGAGGATTATTCTGGGGAAGAAATCGCAGGGAAAAAGAAGATACGTTTTCTACCGTTATGGCGATGGTTGCTTTCAGACAAAATCTAGATGCTCCTTAGTAGATACGAGAAGATGGTGGGTTTTCTATGATGCCCTATTTTTTTCTGAGTACTTTATAGCTTTTTTGAGAATTTCACAGGATTAGTTCACATGATAAAAATTTGTTTTTTTGCCAAAGAGACGACGTGTCTTATTTGAGGCATAGTAAGCAAATATACTTATGTGATAGAAAATACCTATACATAGCAAACATTTAAATATTACTTTTTATTGCTATGTATTTATGAAAGGAGATAAACGCGAAAGAATCATACGAATTCTCCTTAATAATCCCGAAGGCAGGCTTACAGCATACCGCATTCATCTTGAAGCCGGATGTTCACAACCATGGGCACTTTCCTATCTGAAAAAATTGGAAAATATGGCTTTTCTTAAAAAGACCAAAGTCAACAATGTGTATGGGCTTTTCGAATACTGGCTGAAGATCCGCTCTGCTCCCCAGTGTGCAGATTATCATCTTAAAAGTGATCCGCTCAAAACCATTCGAAATAGTGGTTTGAGCTATGCACTCACTACATATCAAGCTGAAAATCTAATTCACGGGCATCTTTTCCCTACCCGTACAGATTTTTATATTCTCCCGGATGAACTGAACCGGTGGCATAATCATCTCATCACCAATGGACTGATCGGAGCGGGAAACACCCGCATCATCATTGCTGATCCTGCAATTGTTAATAAACAGATCATCAATCGTAAAGGGTATGCTCTTGTCTCCAGATCACAACTTATCTGCGATCTTCTCATGGAAGGGGGAGTAGCCATGGAAGCTGCAACCATGCTTATCTCGGAGTGGTATTCTGAAGTATTATAGCGATCAAATCACAAGCATCTCGGCAAACTATCTTGCCACTCTCATGAAATCTATTAATAATCGCGTTTGTCTTCTTGGAGGTTGGGCTGTATATCATAGCGTTAACAACTCTTTTTTTAAGAAGAAAAATCGTCCATATCTTGGTTCACATGATATTGATTTTGGAATGTATATCAAGCCAATGATGAATAAAAACAAACTTACTTCATCAACACTATTTACACTCATACATCTCCTTGAATCAGAGGATTTTCACGTAGATGGAATAAGATATCGAAAAGATATTACCTATATTACCAAAGATGAAAAAGAATCATTTCCACTTTATATCGATATCATCATCAATTCATATCCACCAAGTTATTCAGATATTATCCCTCAATACTTCTTCGAGGAACCACTTCTTGAAGAGATCTATCGTAATTCACAGAATCAAGTAGAAATACCTCAGATTAGTCATCATTTATTTATGCCAATACCCGAAATACTTTCTGCAATCAAGATACGATGTATCTTGGGCAGAGATATTCATCACAAACGTGTGAAAGATCTCTGTGACCTCTATAGTCTACTTTTTTATTCACCAAAATCTTTTAAGAGTACTGTTGAAGGATTGAAAAAATATATTGCACCTGATACTGTAAGGCAAGTAAAAGTTATCATTGATGAAAAACTAATGAGAGAAAGCGAGGAAATACTCGGAGAGCCTCCCGGTTCAATTAGCACTGTTATCAGCAATTTCTTTAATGAATTTGAAATCTAGCAGCAGTACTCCTTAGTAGTATGCGGCAGTTTTTCTAAGCGGAGTGTTTTCCCCGGCGATGTACTGGATTTCGGTTATATTTATCCGGATTGTGTTCACTTGGTTCTTTAAGCCCTACGACGCCTATTTTTAGTTCTCCGTGTTTGACTAGGTTTAAAATTTCTTTATCAAAAGGGTCTTTTTTGTTTAATATTTTTTTATAATCTGATTCAAATCCGAATTTCTTATTTGAACCCTCCTTCAATTACCCACCTCCGTAAGATGTCAAATCTGCTAATTCTTTATAAACATGTCTTAATTTTTCTATATATGTACATTATTATTTAAATAAAAATATTTAAATAGTATTATGCAGATTTACAATAAGAGATATTTTCAACGATATTGAAAAATTACAAAAGTGATATCTATGGTTGAAGTCTGTAAAATATCAAAAAATGGCTTGCTAGTAAAGATCAAAGAAGTTTCTGATGACTACAGGTATGCACCTTATAAGTGGGATGAAGAGTAAACGCTAGGAGTTCTGAAGATATAATTTTTATAGAGCTTACATTCAAGATAAATATCGAGGGAAAGCAATGAGATGGTTATTTAAAAGAGCAAATATTACAGAATTTTCGTGGTAGGGAAGAATATGAAGAAGTATTGGTTAATTATTATCTTGGCAGTTCTTTTGTGTACTGTTGGGCTGAGCGGATGTTTTGATCAAAAAAAACAGAATGGCGGAACTATTACCGCCGATGATACAGATGGTGATGGGTTAGCTAACGAACAAGAGGCGCTCTTGGGTACAAATGCATCCAGTCCTGATTCTGATGGTGATGGTGTGTACGATTTCTTTGAGACTGATGACGGTAATGCAACTGACTCTGACGGTGATGGGGTTATTGATGCGCTTGATAGCGACGATGATGGCGATAGCGTACCTACTGCTGACGAGCATCCTGGCGATAATGGTGATGGAAACCCATCTGATGCATTGGATACAGATAGTGATAGCATCCCTAATTATTTGGATGACGATGATGATGGTGACGGCATTCTTACTGTTAGTGAATTGGCGTATGGCGCAACCTATGGTTATGATGTTGATGGCGATGGTGTTCTGAACTATCTTGATACAGATTCAGATGATGATGGCAAAGCTGATAGTGCAGAGGGCACTGGTGACAGCGATGGTGACGGCATACCTACTTTCTTAGACTCTGATGATAGTGATGGTCCTCTTGGTGATCTTGATGATGATGGAGCGACAAACCAGGAAGAAGGTTATAACGATACGATTCCACCAGATACCAATGATGATGGGACTCCGGATTATCTTGATCCTGGCACTGGTGGTGGCTCAGGTGGGTCTGATGCTGAAACAGAGAAGTTTATTGGTTCCTGGCATAATTTGGAAAATGAGGATGAACACTGGATTTTCTATAGTGATGGTACACAGAAATTAATAACTGTTGAGACTGATTTCTTCACTGGTGAACCTTATACTGCTGAGTTGTGGTTTGACTTTACTGTTCATGATGGTTTGTTGTGTCAACTGGCTTGGAGTAATTACGGTGGCACCCCAACTTGTTATCCGTATGAATTTTCTGAAGGCAATACAGCACTCACTCTCTTTGATAATGGAGCGATGATGTTGAAATTAGTTAAAGACTAGTAAATCTGCATCATACATCTGTTAAAATACTGGTTGGATTTCTTTCATTTTGCTATTTTTGCACGATAGGTTTATATAGTATGCACGAGAGAGTATCTCATATAATAAGTATAATAACTAGTAACCAAAGAGTATAACTCGATGGGTGGATGTGGAGGATGAAAAGAAGTATATTAAAAACAGCAATTGTGCTCGTTCTTATCGTGCTTATTGCTGGAGTGTCCACCTTATCAGCAGCTACTCAAAATCTGGCATCTTCCAAACATTTCTCATTTAATTCAATCATTGATCAAAAGGCCATAGATATGCTCATTTTCGTTTCGCCTCAATATTCAGCTGATGCTGAAATTAAGACTGCAATCAATTCGTATTGCAAAGCTGTCAAAGACGATCTCGGCTGGAATGCCAAGGTAATACTAGTAAAACAGGCAGATAATGACTTTAAAGCAATAGATCGTGAGATTGAAAGGTTTCATGGCTTGTACGACATTAAGGCCTGCATAATGGTCGGCGAGGATCTTGATACCGCACTAGCTGGTGATTGCGATTACATGGAAAAACCTAGTATTGTTCCATGGTTCACCACTGGCGGGGAAGACGCTTATAAGTTATCCGATCAAGGTATTGTTTGTCAACCATATATAATGGATATTTGCATTTCTTTGATTTATCCAACGCATGACCTTTCTTACCAGACAAAAAAATCACAGATTGTTTCTGCTTTTGACAAATTTTGCACACAACGCAGTGGTTATTATCTTGATGATGTCCTAGTCTTTGAGAGCTCTGCGGTTAACACCCGCTCTGAGGGGATATACAAGCTAATGGATACGTATGGTACGCTTTTATATTACGAAGACCCGACAGATTTGGAACTAAGCGATTCATTAGATGGCTCATATTCAATGTATTATGTGCATGGTCATTCAAACCCCTCAGGAACGGATCTAAATATAGCTGATGGTGGATGGTTCTCTGCAGCGCTCATTAATGAAATTAAAACACCATTATTTGGAGCAGATGGATGCTATGTTAGTGGTTGGTGGTCTGGTCAAGTTGATAACAATAAACTTGATGCAAGTATCGATAGTCTTTGGTATGGATCAACGATTTTCACAAGTAGATACGTGCAAGTGATGGTGCTTGGGCTTCTGTCGCAAAACGGTTTTTCTTATCCTGTAAGCTTCATTGAGAACGCACTACCCGGTTTAGCTGAGGGTAAGACTCTTGCAGAATCTATGATTTCACATATATGTCTAGGAGAAACGATTATCGTTGGTGATCCAACGTTTCATTTTACTTGCTAATTAAAAAAATATTTACTTAAATGGTTTTCCCAGAACCTCTACAATAAAACCCGCTTGTTTCCATTTCTCATGATCTAGAATGTTTCTTGTATCAACCAAGCATCGTTTTCTCATAAGGCCTGCTATTTTTTGTGGGTCAACTTGTTTGAATGCAGTGTGATCGGTAATAAGGACGATACAGTCACTATCTTTTACTGCTTCGTTTAGATCTAAAATTTTGTATTCAAAGTCTTTCACAAAAGGATCATGAACTTTTACAACAAACCCTTCGTTTTCTGCCAGTTTTATGAATTTAGTTGCAGGGGTTTCACGTGCGTCATCGACATCTCCTTTGTATGCAACACCAAATACGGAAATCGTTGCATCTTTTGTCCCTTTCAGTAATTTTCTTACAATTTGTAACACGACATTTGGCATTGAATCATTTATCTGACGTGCTAGCGGAATAATCTTAAGTTTGGTTGAGTTCGTGCTTAAAAACCAAGGATCAATAGCAATACAATGCCCACCGACGCCAGGACCTGGCTTGAGGATTTTTACTCGCGGATGTTTATTTGCAAGATCAATTGCCTCCCACACATTTATTTTAAGCTCTTCTGCTATCTGGGCAAATTCATTTGCTAGTGCAATATTTACGTCTCGAAATGTATTTTCCATTAGTTTGACAAATTCTGCTGTGTTCGCATCTGTAAGATACATATTTCCCTTTACAAATGACGAGTAAAGCTCTTTTGTCTTCTCAGCAGAAATCTTGTCTATTCCGCCGATTATCCGGTCGTTATTAACCATCTCAGAAATAGTTTTTCCAGGTATTGCTCTCTCAGGGCAATGGGCAAGATAGAAATTTTTCTGTTTGCTTCTCTTTAAGATGGGAAGTACCAGTCGCTCGCTAGTTCCCGGAGGAACTGTGGATTCAAGAATCACAAGATTTTCGTTTTTTAAATTAGGTGAAATCATTTCTGCTGCGGATCTCACGTATTTTAAATCAGCAATCTTCATTGATCCTTCTAGAGGGGTCGGAACAGCTATTAAAAAAACATCAGCTCCCTCAACCTTTTGTGATGCTGAAAAATTTCCCTTTGCGCTCCTCATCAGTTCATCTAAACCAGGTTCTTCAAACGGGAGTTTTCCGCTGTTTAATGTATCAACAATTCTTTTATTGACGTCAACTCCAACAACTTGATGTTTTTGGGCAAGTAACAAAGCCGTCGGCAGTCCTATGTATCCTAAACCAAGCACACATACCTTCATTTTGAACCCTTCTTTATAATTTCAATAATTCTTTTTCCTGCGGTTCCGTTGCCAAAAGGAACGTTCCAGTCATGTTTTATTTTTAACATTATTCTAGCGCCTTTTAAAATCTTTTCTGGGTCCGTTCCCACTAATATGTTTGATCCTACGCTTATTGTTTCGGGTCTTTCAGTATTTTCTCGCAAGGTAATGCAAGGAACTTTTAATATGCAAGTTTCCTCTTGTACGCCTCCGGAATCAGTTGCAACCAATGCGGCATTTGCCTCAAGATTTAAAAAATCAAGAAAACCAAGAGGATCAAGAGTGGTTATTTCTTTTGGAAGCTCAAGCTTAAATTCCTTAAGTCGTTTCATGGTTCTTGGGTGGATTGGATAGATGATGGGAAGATTGAATTCCCTGTAAATTAATTTCAATCCTTCAAGAATATTTTGTAATTTCTTTTTTTCATCAACGTTTTCTTGGCGGTGAGCGGTAAGAAGAATATATTTTCTAGGTGATACATGCAATTTATTCAAAATGTCTGCTTTTCTTGCCGCTATCTCAAGATTTTGGTGAATTGCATCCACGATTGTATTTCCGGTAACAAAGATACTGTCTTTGCTAATACCTTCTTTCAGTAGATTGTCCTTTGCAACAGGCGTTGGTGCAAACAGATAATCTGAAAGATGATCTGTAAGAACTCTATTGAGTTCCTCGGGCATCGTTTTATCATAACTACGTAGACCTGCTTCAACATGTCCGACTTTGATATGTAATTTATTTGCTGCAAGAGCACCCGCAAGAACTGTATTTGTATCTCCTTGAACCAACACAATATCTACTTTTTCTTTTTGTAAGATTTTTTCAATTCCAATGAGCATTTTTCCTGTTTCTTGCGCATGTGTGCCAGAACCCACATCTAGATTGCGTTGTGGTAAGGGTAACTCTAATTCTTTAAAAACG
>JBFYMG010000079.1:0-40638 GCA_041305025.1 Thermoplasmatales archaeon | reverse complement strand
CGGGGAACAGATCTGTGATGGTTTCAATAGTTGGGTCTGATTTGGGTAACGTTACCTTGAAATTGATTGAAAGTTCTTTATGCGGAAAACCATGATAGATTGAGAAATGATAGATAAGGTCTATACTATCGTTAATATCATATCCAGATGTAACTGCAAAATGTGGACATTCGTCGAACTGGAAAAGATGTTTTAAGCCTTCTTTAAACACACTCCGATTGATATGAATCCAGATATGGACGAACTCTGTTTTTTTCATGCCGGTTGTATGTCGTTCGATACGGGACTCACTGATGTTTTGTGAAAATGCATTTTGATACGATTGAATAATTTCTTCAGGTGTTTTGTGTTGATCCCTCGTCATTTTTTTGCCTCCAATGTCTCAAGTTTCATCCATGCTTTTGCAACACCGTTTATGATGTTTTCTGGTCGTGGTGGACATCCAATCACATACACGTCAACAGGGATAACCTGATCGATAGGACCGACAAGATTATATGATTCATAGAACACATCTCCGGTATTACCGCAATTACCGACACAGATGACTGCTTTTGGATCTGGCATTTGCTCATATATTCGCTTTACTTTGTCAGCAAGCTGTCGTGTTACAGGTCCTGTAATTAATAATACATCCGCATGTCTTGGCGAACCAACGAGTTTTATTCCAAATCGTTCCACATCATAACGGGGGCAGAGGGCTGCAATTATTTCGATGTCGCATCCATTACATGAGCCAGAATTACAATGATACGCCCACAGCGCTTTCTTAAACGACTTGGGGAGATTTTTATCCATATAGCGACCCTCAATTTTTTACAGGCGATGTAATCTTTAAGACTATTAGAAATTTCCGGTATTATTTTTGTTCACAAAAAAAGATTTATCCTGCAATCATTACCTACCAACAAAAAAGTGTTTTTTCTTGAACTAAAATATCTGCTAAAAACAGGTAATTTATCATACATATTCTGAGTGATAATTATGACTAATTACGGTCTAAGTTTTTTTATTTTATGCCCAGATTTCTACGAAGCCCAGGTAGATTGATACAATTAAGAGAATTGAAAGAAAAGATCCTATTGAAACAATGATCAGTGTTTCTCTTTGTCGAAGACCCAACCATGTTCCTATAATTGTTGTAGACATTGCACCTGTTCCTTGAAAAGGAACCAGCATAAAAAAAAATAGAGCAATTGGAAGCAACTTGCCATATTTTTTATGTTCGATTTCTCTTGTTTTTTTATGCAACTTCTCGTACCATATTTTAAGAGAAATCTTTTTTTTATAAAAATGAGGTTTGCGTCTTCGTATTCCTAAAAAGTTAAATGGGGGGATATGTGCAATAAGGAATTCCAGGAGCCACCAGTTGGTGAGAAATGCGGCACAGACAAGAAGATCAAAGACAAAAAGAGTAATGCACCAGGGAAGTATTGGTAGACCTTGACTTAATCCCAGGGGGATTACAGTTTCTTTACCGGCAGGAGGAATAAAGTAAGCAAGAGAAAGAGCCGAATACCACTTCTGTTGCTCTGGTGGTAAAAGGTTAAGAATTATTAGAATAAAAAGGGTACCAAATGTAACAATACTTATAAAACCCACAAGGAGTTTGATTCTAGAAATAACGTTTTTTTTACTGAAAAAAGATTGTTTGTATCTGTCCATAATTATTTAGCCTGTCATGATGACAATCATCTCTTGTTTTTGAATCTTACCTTTTTTCTTTACAGTTAATTCCAGTCATATACCTTTCGGTTTCTACAAAAAATTTCTCAGTAAAATGTTCAGGCCCATCGTCGGAATGTGGAACATTGGATAATTCCACGTGCGGGTTTGTTTGTAAATTGCATAATAATTAAATATCTCAATATTGTTCTCGCCCGCTGTGAGGCATAATTTATGGAAAACATTTCAATAGTTGTATTTATAAGTGGATTAGTTGCCTTATTTTTTGCAGGATATCTCGCGTATAAGATACGTCGCGAGAGCTCAGGTAACGAAAAAATGCAGGAAATAAGTAATGCGATACGGCAAGGGGCTGTTGCCTTTTTAAACAGTGAAACCAAAGTACTCATCATCTTTGTAGGTATCATGACTGTTATCCTGGCAGGGGCATCGTTTATCCCGAACAGCAATCTTCATTGGGGTACAGCATTTGCGTTTCTGGGTGGTGCAATTTTGTCCATGCTATCTGGACATATCGGTATGCGGATTGCGACACTTGCCAATGCGAAAACAGCAGAAGGCGCTAAAAAGAATATGAATAAAGGGCTATCTATCGCGTTTTCCAGCGGAGCAGTCATGGGGCTCTGCGTTGTCGGTTTAGGCATATTGGGTGTTGGTGGAATGTATCTACTTTTTATCGAAATCTTCGGTTACAATCCAGCAACTGTTACTAACATTCTCTTTGGATTTGGTTTCGGAGCATCCTCAGTAGCATTGTTTGCACGAGTCGGCGGTGGCATCTATACGAAATCTGCTGACGTTGGAGCAGATCTTGTCGGAAAAGTCGAGGAAAATATCCCTGAGGACGACCCAAGGAATCCTGCAGTTATCGCTGATCTTGTCGGCGACAATGTTGGAGATGTTGCTGGTATGGGTGCAGATTTATATGAATCCTATGTTGAAGCAATCATCGCCACAATGGCGCTCGCAGCAATTGCAGGAGGATTTGCATTCACTATGTATGGTGAAAAGGCACTGATGCTTCCCTTGTTGATCTCTGCAATTGGCATCTTTGCCTCAATTCTAGGGATGTTATTTGTCCGCTCCGGAAAAAAAGCGAATGTTTACTCTGCACTACGAAATGGATTATTTGCAAGCACGATTCTTGTAGCTGTGCTTGGCGGTATCGCAATATGGTATGTGCTCGATGGTGAACTTGGTCCCTATTATGCTATGCTTGCTGGTTTGATTGCAGGAATTGTCATAGGTTTGAGCACTGAATATTTCACCTCAGAGAAACAAAAACCAGTGCATGGGATCGCAGATGCGGCAAAAACTGGTCCAGCAACCACTATTATCCAAGGAATGGTTACGGGTATGATGAGCACAGTCATCCCTGTTCTTGCAGTGGTCGCAGCGATGATCTTTGCATATCAATTTGCTGAGTTCTATGGTGTTGCATTGTCTGCAGTGGGAATGCTGAGTGTTCTTGGTATATCACTAGCAACTGATTGTTATGGACCTGTTGCGGATAATGCCGCAGGCATTGCTGAGATGGCCGGACTGGGAAAAGAGGTTCGAGAGCGTGCAGAAGCACTTGATGCCGTTGGAAATACAACTGCTGCGATGGGGAAAGGATTTGCGATTGGTTCGGCAGCGGTCACGGCACTGGCGTTGATTGCCACGTTTATGGTATCCCTGCGGCTGTACTACTCCGATATTGAAATCAGTCAGATGCTGTCAATCAGTAACACATATCTAGTTGCCGGGGTGTTTCTTGGTGCGATGCTACCATTTATTTTCATTGCACTTACAATGGGTGCAGTCGGAAAAGCAGCGCGGAGTATGGTGGACGAGGTTCGATACCAGTTCAAAGAATTCCACTTGTTAACAGATCCGAACAGTAAACCTGATTACAAACGATGTGTCACTATCAGTACCAAACGAGCATTACGTGAGATGATTATCCCTGGTTTATTAGCAGTTATTTCTCCAATTATTATCGGAATTGTGTTTGGTCTCATTGGTCCTAAAGGGGCGGGCATGGCAGGTCTTGCTGGTCTTCTCCTTGGTTCGATTACAACAGGTTTCTTGCTTGCCGTTTTCCTTGCAAATGCGGGTGGTGCCTGGGATAATGCAAAAAAATACATTGAAGCAGGTAATCTTGGTGGAAAAGGATCGCCGGCCCATAAGGCGGCGGTTATTGGTGATACTGTTGGAGATCCATGTAAAGATACCTCAGGGCCATCACTTAACATTCTCATCAAGTTAATGTCCGTTGTAACTCTTGTATTTCTGCCATTGTTTGTTCTGTTTGGTTAACGTTAACAAAAAAGAATTATGTTGAGACGACCGGATTAGACGTATCGGTGAATTAAATACGGGATATTTTGTCTCAGAAAACAGAGAACGATTCTCAGAGTAGATCAGAACATCAAATCACGAGGTTAGATGCATCTCTTTTTTGGTGTTTTTTTTACATCAATATCGATGTTTAAATGTAGCTTTGAGTAAGAAAGGCGTAATCAGCGTGGTAACAATGGTCGTCACAATCGTTGTTGCAAGTATTTGATGAGCAACATCTCCAGTGATAAGCCCGCGAGAAATGGCAATGCTAACAATAATGAGTGCTACCTCCATCCTTGGAATCATACCAACCCCTATCTGTATGGAATGGCGAAGCGACATGCCAGCCAGTTTTGCACCAATACCGCAACCAACAATTTTACCGATAATTCCCACGATGATGACAACGACAGAAAAAGCACCAATAACTAAGAAAGCAGTGAGGTCAACGCTTGCCCCAACTCCTACAAAAAATAATGGTACGAAAAAACTATAGCCTATCGCTTTCACATCATCAGAGATTTTCTTTGATTGTATGGTTTGTCCAATCAATAACCCCGCTACAAATGCTCCTGTTATCCCAGTAATTCCACAGCGATCAGCGAAAAACGAATAGAAAAGAAAAATGGCAAGTGAAATGCTAAGGAGCGATTTCGGGATGTTGATTTTTTCCCCAAGACCCATCACTTTATCGATGATTTTCAATCCCAAGTAAAGGAAAATTAGGAAAAAAATCGTTATGGTAATACCTATTTGAAGTGGATTGTAAATCCCTAAAATAAGAGCAAATGCAATAATTCCCAATACATCATCGACAACAGCAGCGCCTAAAACCGTGATGCCAACATTGGTGTTTAAGACATGAAGATCCGCCAGTGTTCGTACCGTAACACCAATTGAGGTTGCGACAAGCATTAAACCGATGAGTATGCTTTCTTGCCAAGAAAAACCAAACAGAGCACCCGCAATACTGCCTAGTATTAGAGGAAGGATAACACCTCCAAGCGCAACAAAAAAAGTAGGTTTTCCAACCTCCCTTAATTTAGATAAACTTGTTTCTAGGCCTATAATAAACATCAGTAAAAGAATACCTAAATCTGCGAAGAATCGGAATTCTTCAGAAGTATAGGATAACTGGGGAAGAGAAATCGCTAAACCAAAGAACGAAAAAGTCAACCCTGAGAGAACTCCTAAACCAAACCCTCCAAGCAAGATCCCTGCGATGATTTCGCCAATGACGGTCGGTTGTTTTAATTTATCAAAAAAATAGCCCATTACTCGTGCAATAATAAGGGCTAATGCAAGGGAAAAAGCAATATCGACTATCGTAACCGTAGAAATCAACCTTCTTTTTTATTCTCTACGAGCGAATAGTATTGAGTCGCTTCATAGTATCTTCGAATCATTTGATGAAGAGTAAGCTCTCCAACTAACTTTTTCCCGTCAACTACTGGAAGACGACGTATTTGATATCGAGCCATTTTTTGCAGAACATTTTTTATCGTATCATCAGGCGCACAAGAAATTATTTTTGTCGACATAAGATCCTTCGCTGTTGTAACCGTCCCATATTGAAGTGATCGAATATCAGGCATTCCGATACCATAGGCTGAAAATTTTTTCGGCACAAGAATCGAGAGTATGTCATGTTCAGTAATTACACCAACAAGCTCTTTGCTTTTTTGATTTTTAAGAACCCAAACATGGTGTCGTCTGCCAAAAATTTTTAACACAAGCTCAATGTCATCTTTTTCTTCAATTACCGGGATATCCCATATACGTTTATCAATTACTTGTTTGACTTTCAGTTCATAAAACCCGGTCATCAAACGGTTTTTCATTAGGCTCATAAACGGAAATCGTGTATTTAATAGCTATCAATTTAATAGCTATCAATTAAAAATAAAATAATTGTTTAGATAATAACATTCTTAAATTCCGTTGCTTTTTCAAGTATGCAAATTTGAACTAGTTGGAGGCATTATATTCCTAAAAGGTACAGGAAAATATAAACAAAATTTGGGAATAACTAAGGGTAGATAAATGGAAGAACATCCAGATGCTGAATTTGGAGGTCCTGGACCGGTTGGGACATCAAAACAATTCACCATTTATTTAATTATCAATATGCTCATCGGGGTCACACTTTTTCAATTGTTAAAAAATTGGCCTCAGACTATAGCTACTACAATATTCATTGCTCTTGTCATCGGAACTTTAATGTTCTGGAAATTAAGAGTACCTATCGCTTTTATTGGTATCGTCGTTCTTTTGCTTACTGGGACAATTGATTTACCCCATACTATTGAGTTCATGAATTTAGATGTCATCATTTTCCTCATAGGTATGATGATATTGGTAGGGATGCTTCGACGCTCTGGTTGTTTCCGCTGGATGTTGTTTAAAATTATTAAAGCAGCCAAATTTAGAGTGAACCTTTTAATGGTTTTATTGTTAGTATTGTCCGCTGTTTTAGCAGCATTTCTTGATGAAGTGACCTCAATACTTATAATAAGCACCTTGGTGCTTGATCTCTGTGATTTTTATAAGGTAAAACCTGTAAATTATATTATTTCTGTTGTTTTGGCCACCAATATCGGAAGTTCCTGGACGGTCCTAGGTAATCCTGTAGGTGTCATGATTGCTCTCAGATCAGGCCTGACTTTTGAAGATTTCCTCTTAACCGCTTTACCTGTCGGAATATTAGCACTAGTCAGCCTGATTATAATTATTTTAATTTGGCAGAAAGGCGATCTAAAAAAGCTTCACCAAAAAATCCAAGCTAATTCAAAACATGAACAGTCTCTTCTTTTAGGCGAATGGTGTAATGTTAAGGATAAAGAATCGTTTCGAGGCAGTTTAATTATTTTTGCTGTGGTTATTATTGGCCTAGCCCTTCATTACAGATTGGAGCTAGCTTTAGGTCTAGCACATAATACGTTACTTGTGGCATTTTCTATTGCCGGTGCCGGGATTGTCATGCTTTGGCGAAGAACCGAAGCTAAGGAATTGCTCACCAAAGATGTGGACTGGTGGACACTCATTTTCTTCATGTTCCTTTTTGCAAAAGCTGGCAGTCTTAAATATGTAGGTGTTACCGATATAGTCTCCAATGGTTTGATGAACATTGGAGGCGGAAACCTTCTGCTGCTTATTCCTCTAATTTTAATCCTCTCAGGAATTATCTCTTCATTTCTTGATAATGTTCTTGTAGTAGCTATGCTAGTCCCTGTAATACAAAGCATGACAGCAGCACTCGGTACAGATTCACTTTGGTGGGCACTGTTATTTGGTGCTTGCTATGGTGGTAATATTTCTATGATAGGCTCAACAGCCAATATTGTCGCTTTAGGTGTATTGGAAGAAAGAAAAGGCTACCATATGACACTTAAATATTGGTTAAAAATCGGCCTAGTGGGTGGATTAATACCTATGATTATTGCAACAATTGCTACCCTACTTATGTTCCTTTAATATCATAGGTATTTGGTATAATCTCATTAAAAGCTACTCATCGATAAAAGTAATCATTCAATGACGGCCCCTCTTTCGTATGCATTTATTTTGATATATTACTAAAATATGTAGTAGAGAAGAAGTGAGATGAGCCCAAGAATCATGAAAATAATCCAGAAGATATAACCAATTTTTATAAACGTAATCCATTTTGCTTTTTTTTCAGGCGTATCAAAAAATCTGCCAAGAATGGGATCATTTTCAATGGACATATTTGTTCTTCTTTGCTTCTAAAAGTGCTTTAATTCTTTTCCTACGAAAGAAATCCTCTCGCTCCCGCTCTTCAAGCTGCATCTCTATGTACTTTATCGTCGCAAGGAGACGTGGAATCAAGGTGTGCTCAAGGACGTTAACTCTTCTTTTTGTTTTCTCTATTTCAACAGATAGGGATTTGATAATGCCTTCGAGTTCAGCTAGCTCAATCATTTGAATTAGCAGGTCATTGAATTTTTTATGGGCATCATCAAGGGATGCACAGGTTTCTAAAAAACTGTAGCGCGGTTTAGTAGGATGATGCAGGTACTGTTTATTCAGCTTAGGAATCTTTACTCCCATGATATTACGGGGTTCTAAATCGATTTCCCCAGCCGACGGCGTTAATTGAGAAGCATCGTTCACCTGTTGTTCGCCAAGAAGCATTTGTGCTTGAAGCAAAGAGAAAAAAGCATCGTGAAAACCTGTATCGATTGTCTGTTTCAGTGCGTTACGTTTTGTAATAACTCCAAAGAGTTTTTCTACAAGGGTGTCTCGTTTTTCTTCAAGTAAGGTATAGCCTTTTCTCGCTAACGCAAGTTTCTTTCTCGTTTCTAAGAGATCCATGCGTGTGGGGTTGACATCCTCAAGGATTTGCTCAGTCATATCGTCTTTTTCTCTTTTATTTTCAGATGATATTTTTTAATGTACTTTTCATCGATTTTTTTCAACTCAGAATCAGGTAGTGTAGAGAGTAAATCCCAAGCAATGGAAAGAGTTTGCTCAATACTTCGGTTTTCATGGGAACTGTGGGCAACAAACCGCTGTTCAAATTGGTCAGCAAATTTAAGGAATTGTTGATCACGTTCAGAGAGAGCATCTTCTCCCACAATAGCAACTAAATCCCGCAGATCTCGTCCTTCTGCATACGCAGCGTACAACTGATTTGCAACATCTGCGTGATCTTCCCGGGTTCGATCTTTTCCAATTCCTCGATCCATTAACCTGGAAAGACACGGAAGGACAGCGATGGGTGGGTAGATGTTTTTCTTATGCAGCCCTCGGTCTAATACGATTTGGCCCTCGGTGATATACCCCGTGAGATCAGGGATAGGATGAGTGATATCATCATCAGGCATAGTCAACATTGGAATTTGAGTAATTGACCCTTTTTTCTGCCGAATTCTTCCGGCTCGTTCATAAACCATCGAAAGGTCCGTATACATGTACCCTGGGTATCCACGTCGTCCAGGGACTTCTTCCCGCGCGGCAGCAATTTCTCGCAGTGCTTCAGCATAGTTGGTCATATCTGTAAGAATAACTAACACGTGCATATCAAGATCAAAGGCTAGATACTCAGCGCAGGTAAGTGCCATACGTGGAAGAATAATCCGTTCAACGGTTGGGTCATCAGCAAGGTTCAAAAACATCACGGTTCTTTCAAGCGATCCTGTGTTCTCAAAATCCTTAATGAAGAGATTTGCTTCTTCTGCAGTAATCCCCATAGCGCAAAAGACAACAGCGAATTTTTCTTCGTTCCCACGAACTTTTGCTTGTCGTGCTATCTGAGCAGCAAGCTCGTTATGAGGCAAACCTGAACCTGAAAAAATCGGAAGTTTCTGACCACGAACAAGAGTATTTAGTCCATCGATTGTAGAGATGCCAGTCTGAATAAACTCTTGGGGATACTCTCGTGCGTACGGGTTAATTGGTTTGCCGTTGATGTCCCGACGATCTTCAGAAATAATAGGTGGCATGTGATCCAAAGGGTTTCCCATCCCATCAAAGACGCGACCAATTATCTCTTTTGATACACCAAGTTTCATGGTCTCACCGATGAAACGTGCAGAGGTATGTTTCGTATCCAGCCCTCGAGTTCCTTCAAAGACCTGAACGACAGCCTTGTTTTCAAACACTTCAATTACTTGACCAGTACGTTCCTCACCAGACGAAGTTCGAATCTTTACAATTTCGTTGTATGCAACATCAGTAATACTTTCGACTACCATTAATGGGCCCGCTATCTCAGTTACTGTGGTATATTCAATGTCGGTGTTCTTCATGCAATTTTCTCCTTTATAAGCGCATCTAATTCTTTTTCTAAATTGTCCTCAATCTGATGAAATCGTTGTTCAAATTCATTGTTCTCCATCTTACCCATTCGCGCAAGAACCTCTCGAGATGGAAGAGCAAGGATTTTGTCAATATGAACATCTTTATCTGCAGCTTCAAGAATTTTTTCTGAAAACTTTAACATAAGTCTGAGCATTTCATACTGTTTTTTCCCAGGACAATACGTGTCAACTTCATGAAAAGCACTTTGTTGGAGATAATGCTCTCGGATCATTCGAGCACTTTCTAAAAGAACACGTTCTCGTGGCGGTAAAGCATCTGGTCCAACGAGTTTGACAATTTCTTGAAGCTCGGATTCTTTCTGAAGAAGGGTCATCGCCTGATTTATAAGGTTAAGCCAATCTTTTCCAACTTGTTGTTCCCACCATTTTCCTACCTCTTCGAGGTACAATGAATAGGATTTTAGCCAATTAATTGAGGGGAAATGTCGTTTGTCTGCAAGGTCGGCATCAAGCGCCCAGAAGACTTTAACGATGCGAAGGGTATTCTGAGCAACCGGTTCAGAAAAATCACCACCAGATGGCGATACTGCACCCATGACGGACACTGAACCTTCGCGATGCTTCGAGCCAAGAAGTTTCACCCGTCCGGCCCGTTCATAAAATTCTGCGAGACGTGATGCTAAATATGCTGGATATCCTTCTTCCCCGGGCATTTCTTCGAGCCTCCCTGAAATCTCTCTCATTGCCTCAGCCCATCGAGATGTGCTGTCAGCCATTAACGCAACATCGTAGCCCATATCTCGATAATACTCTGCTATAGTTATCCCCGTGTAGACGCTTGCATCGCGAGCAGCAACAGGCATATTAGACGTATTCGCAATAAGGACGGTTCGGTTAATAAGAGGCTCACCTGTTCTTGGGTCCTCCAACATAGGAAATTCTCTGAGAACATCAGTCATTTCATTTCCCCGTTCACCACATCCAACATATACAACAATTTTAGCATCACTCCATTTTGCTAATTGATGAAGCATCACGGTTTTTCCTGTACCAAAACCACCAGGAATTGCTGCAGTTCCTCCTTTCGCTATTGGGAAGAACGTATCGATGATACGCTGACCAGTAATCAAAGGAAGGGTGGGATCATATTTCTCAATAAACGGCCGTGCTTTACGTACCGGCCATCGTTGCATCATCGTTATTTTTACAGGGCCTTTGTCAGTGGTAATGGTAGCAATCTCTTGTTCAATTGTATATTTCCCTTCGGGAGAGATAGATGCAATAACCCCCGTAAGTAATGGAGGAATCATAATCTTATGTTGAATATGTGAGGTTTCGGGTACTTCTCCAATGACATCACCGCCAACGACGGCATCTCCTTTCCGTGCATTGGGAGTGAATTTCCATTTTTTCTTTCTATCAAGAGAAAATGCTTGGACACCACGGGCAATAAATGCTCCAGTATGTTCTCGGATAGCGGGAAGCGGTCGTTGAATACCATCATAAATGCTTGTTATAAGACCTGGGCCAAGTTCAACTGATAACGGCTCTTGGGTTGACTCAACGATTTCACCTGGTTTTAACCCAGTCGTATCTTCATATACTTGCATTGTAGCAACATCATGATTTAAACGAATAATTTCACCGATAAGACGTTCTTTGCCAACGTGGACCGCATCATACATTTTTGCGCCGCGCATATTATCTGCTTCAATAACTGGTCCTGAGATCCGTATGATTTTTCCAATAATCTGAGTCATATGTGTTCCTCCATTTTATTTTTCTTTTTTCCCGATATCAACTCCAACTGCTCGTTTAATAAGTTGAGAGATAAAATCTATCTGATCTTTTGAACGTCCTTTTTTATCAGGGAGTTCCACAATGAGTGGAAGATCATTTTTGAGTCTATATTCTTTCAATGGCTTTCCCATCTGATTTGCCATGGGTTCTGTGATAAAAACAATCCCAATATCTTTACGACCTATGAGATCCTGAAAGACAGGAAACGGTTGCCCTGTTGGGGTAAATACATGGTGTATGCCAGCAAGTCGAAATCCTACTGCCGTGTCCTTGTCGCTTATCACCGCGATTTTCATGTCATTGCCTCCGTGACAATAAACCGATTTATGTCATCAGTAGACATATGTTCATCCAATCCCTTTACAATGACTTTTAAATTTTGAATTTCATATTCTTTGGACACAAGGAATCGAAGCGTAGGGCCAAGTGTTGAATAATTCTGCATAGAAATATCCTTTATATGCTTGAGAAGCAACCGGTCAAGCGCTTTTTCAAATATCTGAACAGATCCTTCTTTAACGTATGTTTCTTTTTCTCCATCCAATGCAGAAAAGTAAGATGCTCCTTCAAGTGCATCAATCGCGTTTAGGATATCTTCTGCTTCAGCCATCTGTTTAAATCTCCATAAAGCAAGCTCGGTTCCCTCCCCCAGGAACATTGTTTTACACACATCAATATCGTACCCAATATGCTTTGCCCGAAGCAGATATTTGATGTTCATAATATCCAACAATCGTTGATAGTAATTTTTCTTTGCTCTTTCACATTTATAGGGTACTTTTACTTCTTTGAATTTGTTAAGGATGTGCTGATCTAATGCAAAGTCTATCTTAAAAAAATCGGGAGGTTCTGTTATCAACAACTGGATAAGTGCGTCAGTATATCCATACTCAGATAATATTGGAGCAAGGGTTTCTTTTGTTGCATCGTGTAATTTATTTAACAATTCTTTGGTTTGTGATAGATACGCCTTATCTGCTAATGTCGTGTCTTTTGTTTTACCGCTAAGAATACTTTTCAAAGAGTGTTTAATAAGAACTAGATCACGTTTTTCGTAGTACACGGTATAAAACCGGTGTAATGCCTTTGAACCATCGTTTTCCATCATCTCAACGGTTTTGATTAGACATTCATCTAAAGATCGCTGTAGAGCTACAACATCGTCTCCTTCAACTTTGTAGTCTTTTAGTATGCTTAATATATCTTTAAAAGAAGTGAGATCCTTGCTCTCGATCAGATGAAAGAGCTCTTTTTCATGGATGAATGGATTACCGATTGCCTCAAATTTTGCGTTTGGATAAACAAATTTAATATAGGTTGCTAAAGGCCTTGAAATAATAACAATAGCAAAAGAGATAAGAGCAATGATTAGCCCCCAGAACAGGGAAGATGATGGCATTAGTATCCCTTCTAACATAGTACTTTCCCTATTGGAACAATAATTGTCCTACTTCAATGCGGATTGTGTTTCTTTTACGTTTGAGTATTCCCTCAAAGGTGTTATCGATAGCGATTTTTCCATCTTCTGATTGCAGTATAACCCCACCAGATGCAGCGATGAGCCCCTTTACTGGAACTTTCTCCATTTTTGCTATTTCTCTGTCACGTTCTCTAGATATAACTACCCCGCAAGAACTCCCTAGTTTCTTTTTTCCTTCGCGCATGAGTTGAGTGATAATAGTGTTATAACGATCATCTGGAAGTTTTGTTAAACGTTGGAGTGCAAGAGTAAAACACTCATCAATTATGTGTTCTTTTAAATTGCTAGCATCGCGTCTTGTCTCTTGATATGCCTTTGAAATATGTATTTGCTTAATGTTTTCACTTTGTATCTTACCCATAGCAAGTATGCGTTCAGCTTCTTTTTGTGCCTCTCTTTTTGCAGTTTGAATTAACTCTTCAGCAGTGTTCTCCGCTTTGTTAATAATCTGACGTATTTGTTTTTCTGAATCGTCGTGTATGCGAGTAATTATCTTTTCTGCAGACATTGTTTTCGTCCTATTACCAATTGCGTTAGAGTAATCCAAGGCCCGTCATTAACAAAATGCCAGCTAATAGCCCAAAGATAGCGATGGTTTCCGTCTGAACAGTGAATATGATGCCACGTGCTGCGACATCTGGGTTTCTCCCCACAGCACTAATGGATGCAGAGGCGACCATTCCTTGGCTTATTGCAGAAACACCAGTTAATCCCACGATAAGGCCAATCCAAATAGACGCGGTTCCAATAACAGGGTTAGCCATATCTGCTCTTGCATTTCCCCCCAAGAGACCTGCCCCTAGCATCAACAGGATGGCAGTAAGCAAACCATAAACTGCCTGTGTCATCGGTAATACTGAGAGAACCAGACATTTCCCGAAAAGATTAGGTTTTTCAGCGGTAACAGCCACTGCTTAAGAACCATCAAGTGAAAGTCCGATAGCAGATTAGTTGACTTCGATACTTATCGCAAATGCAAACCCCAATATTTACAATATTTTGTTCTTATCTGCTTGAGAGACAGGAGTTTCTTCCTGAGCACTTGCAACACCTGCTGATAAAAGCAGGATTGTCATTAGCGTTAAAATTCCTATTGCCATTTGCTTTTTTCTCATATTTTACCTCCAGTTTTTATTCCTTCAATTTTTGTGTATATTCTTTTTACGTGAAACGGTGCAAATTCTCTACCACCGCCTTCATAAAACCTATTAAAAAATTCAACATATTGCAATCGTAAAGAATGAACCCCTGCACCTAACGCTTGAATTGCTAAATTTGCTGTGTGAGCAATAACGAGAAAAATTGGAAGAATAACTATGCCAATAACAGGAATCATTCCTGAGAGAATATCTCCCACTACATTGAATGCCAGGGCCATTCCTGATGTTGCAAGTCCCAAAGCAAGAAGACGGGCGTAAGAAAGCCAATCACCAACAAATCCGGTGATTCCAAAAAAGCCTACAGGACCCGAAGATATAAACAATAAAATAACTCCAATTAGCGTGAGGGCCCCCCCAAGATAAAATAACAACGTGGGTGTCTGCCACTCAAGAATCATATTTCCTATTAAAATACCGCCACCGATCTGAAGCGGAATCCAACAGAATCGCTGAGTGAGAAATGTTTTATAGTCATGTTGTTTTAATGATTGAATTATACCTAAAATAATTCCAATGTTAAGGTGGATCAAACCGCAACATAACGCTATAGTAAGAATCGTCAGAGGATCACCCAGTGTATCTATTGGAAAATGAATGCCCAGAATCGTCGCACTATATAATGGCTGCTCTGGATTTTGATAAATGAATCTTGGAATAAAATCTCCGAAAAAACTGTTCATCAGTAAACCTGCTATAACAGTTGAAATACCAAGAAAGATACCAAGAAACGACCAGTCTCGGATGGTCGGACTAAATTTCCTAAATTTTACATACCCAAATACTGAAAGCAGGAGAATGGCCAAACCATATCCTGCATCTCCAAGCATAATACTAAAAAATAAAATGAAGAAAATCCCAATGAATATTGTTGGATTTAACTCATTATACTTTGGAGTGGAAAAAAGATCAACAAATGTTTTAAAGAGTGATCCCCATCGAGGCGTCTCTAAGTAGGTAGGAGGATAATCAGGGTTAGGTGAAGGTGTCTCAAAACTGCAATAGACATGATCATTTGATGTTTCGGTAAGTATAGTAGTTAATTTATTTGCATTTTTTTCTAAAACCCAACCTTGAATTTGATAGGTAAACTGCGTTTTTCCAAAATTTTTACATACTTCTGTACGTACATGTTCAAGCTGGAGTTGCTCTCTTAGAACAAGTAGCATCTGAAGATGTTTTTCCAATAATGAGCGGAGTTGAGAAAGAATCTGATGTTTTTCCTCCTCTATTTGTTTAAGAGCATTAGTGAGTGTTTGTATAGCCTGTCGTGGTGATTCGTCAGTATGAGGGAGAGAAAACAATGTCAGGTAGTCTCGACTAATTTTTTCTACATGTTCTTGTTCAGAACGATGAGCAACAAGAAGAATCGCCCATTCCTTTTTTTTTCCGATAGTATACGATTCTGATTGAAACAATATTAATTCCGTTTTTTCTAAGTCTTTTTCCAATGAGTTAATATCTGTGGTTTTTCCAACTCTAACAAGAACCGAAGATGAATCGTTTAGATCTGAGAGATTAAACTTCATATTTCTAAGATAGGCAAGCTGTTCTTGTTGTTGTAGGATGACCACCTTTCGTTCTTCTAAGAAATTGAGTTGTTTTTCACAAGAAAGAACAGACGGTTCAATTTCTTGAAAAAGGTGCTCACAAGAAGAATATAGTTCGTTCAACAAACATTTTTTTACCGCTGTAACCTCTGGCAACTTTGGATGCAGCAGTGTTCGAATGCCTTTAAGTGGTGTTTTACTTTTCATTAAAATATCAATAATGCGTGTTAATCTCAACTCAAAGGAGGCATCAAAACATTGATTCAGAAGCTCTCCATCTGCTGATTCATCGTGTAAGGGCAGTGCATTATTTACTATGTTGATAATCTCAACCATCCCTGTTTCATAAAGAGTCGTTATAACCTCTTCTATATAGTCTTGATGCACTGTTGCTGTTAATTTACTCATCGGGGAAGGAAAAAGAATTCGCTATTCCCCCTTTGTAATCTGATTAATAATTAAGTCAATTGCTTTTTCCTTGTTTTTTATTGCATTGTTTTTAATTTTTTTCTGATCCTCTCTACTTTGTTGCTGAATAATTCCTGATTCTTTTTTTGCTTCCCCCTCTGCGCCTTCTTGCATTTTTTGATTTTTTTTCCGGGCAAATTCAATAATTCTGTGCTTTTCTTTTTCTGCATTTTTTTCTGCGGCATCTATTATTTTTTTTGCTTTGATATCTGCTTCGCTTATTGCTTGTTTTGCTTCAGTTTCTGCTTCTTTGATTTTTTCAAGAGAGGTCATGGTTACAAACTGCAATATAAATACTATTTATTAGTATTTGTATGTATGCAGATTTTGTATGTATGCAGATTTGTGAGTGTCTTTCTTTAATTTACATTAGGCCACATTCAAATTTTCTCATGATAAACACTCACTCAATCTATTTTTTAATTCTAAAAAAGAAAAAAAAGGTGAGATTACGGAATTAAACTTCTTTTCCGATATCCCATATGGCTTTTATTGCTAGTATGCCTACTGCCGGGGCTATAAATATCCCAAGGCTTAATGAGACACCAGTTAGTAACGACCCGATGTAAGTACCTACAGACATGCTTATAAACTGGAATGTACCGTACATAACCAGCAATGCTATTCCTGCAAGTAAAAACGCCGGTATTTCCTTTGATGTTATTGTGCCTTTTCCCAAGAACGCCAAAATTCCAACGATAGCACCCAATATTACTAGGACCCATGCAATCGCGCCACCGGTGTCATTTGTTGTTGTAAATAAGGTATCAGTCATGTCGTCTGTTTCTAGTGTGTATGCGTGCCAAATTCCAACTACTAGCGCTATTGCAATTCCTATCAGAAATGCCCATACCGCTAGCTTTCCTATCATACCTTTTTCTGCCATATTTTATTTCCTCCTCAACCTATAATTTATTCATATGGTTTGTTTGACTAGTAAATTAATTATAAGTTTATATAGGTTTCTAGTTTTTCTTATCCTATTCTCATGGAGAGAAAAAGCGAGTAAGCTATTTTAAATAAGATTATAAGTATTGGCTTAAAAAATCTCTATACATGTTATAAATAAAAAGTTTGATAAATGCATCTATCATACAGCATTAAAAAATAATTAAATACAATGTGGATATGTAATGGGAATTTTGTAGATATGGTGGACAAATTGGCAGAGGAACATAAAAAAGAAAAGGCGAATCAAGAAAAAGAGATGCAGCCAATTGATGAGTGGATTAAAACTCAGAAATTTAAAACTACGGCTGACCTAGAAGTACCCGAACGTTTGTTAGATCAAGTCATAGGCCAAGATCAAGCCGTTCAAATTGTAAAAAAAGCTGCAGAACAAAAACGACATGTTATGCTCATCGGTGACCCAGGTACTGGAAAATCCATGGTTGCCCGAGCAATGACTGAGTTTTTGCCTAAAGAGGAATTAGAAGATATTATCGCCTATCCAAATAGCGATGATTCAAATACTCCGCATATACGAGTTGTACCAGGTGGAAAGGCAAACGAGATTATCAAGGCTCAAAGAAAAGAAGCTAAAAAGAAAACAGAGCAGCAAAGTAGCATGACTCTTGCAATTGTTCTTATGATAATCGGTGCATCATTTGCTGGTGCTTATTTAACAAATCATATCGAATATGCTTTTTTTGGATTGATTGCTGGTCTAATGTTTTATATTTTAATAGCAAGAGGGGCATTTACGCAAAGGAAAGAGTTGCAACAAATCCCAAAGATATTAGTAGCTCATGAAAAAAATGATATGCCTCCATTTATCGATGCTACGGCCGCACATTCGGGCGCTTTACTTGGTGATGTAAGACATGATCCCTTCCAATCTGCAGGATTGGAGACTCCACCACACCAACTTACTGAAGCAGGTGCAATACATAGAGCTCACAAAGGCGTTTTATATATCGATGAAATTAATACATTGAGTCTTCCATCTCAGCAACATCTTCTTACAGCAATACAAGAAAAAAAATTCCAGATTACTGGTCAGTCAGAACGAAGTTTTGGTGCAATGGTTAAGACCGAGCCAGTACCATGTGATTTTATTTTAGTTTCCGCGGGTAACCTTGATGCACTTAGAGGAATGCATCCGGCCCTAAGATCTAGAATACGAGGATATGGTTATGAAATTTATTTGAACAGCAGCATGGATGACAATGATGAAAACAGGAAAAAGCTTGTTCGTTTTGTAGCCCAAGAAGTAAAAAAAGATGGCAAGATTCATCCTTTCAATAAGGAGGCTGTCGCTGAGATTATACGTGAGGATCAGAGACGTGCAGGTACTAAAGGTAAACTTTCTCTGAGGCTAAGGGAGTTAGGTGGACTAATTCGAGCTGCTGGAGACATAGCTTATGAAAAAGGAGATAAAATTGTAACGCATGAACACGTACTTGAATCAAAAAAGATAGCTAAATCCTTAGAACAACAGGTTGTAGATAGAGCAATAGAGCATCGTAAGGAATATCGTTCTTTTAAAACAACTGGGGAAGAAATAGGCGTAGTCAATGGACTAGCAGTACATTCTGCGGACCCAAGCATGAGTGAATTTTCTGGGCTAGTGTTACCCATTGTTGCAGAGGTTACACCTGCTGGATCTCAATCTGAAGGAAAAGTTATTGCAACTGGAAAATTAGGTGATATAGCCAAAGAATCCGTTCTTAACATTTCTGCTGTAATCAAAAAATACATGGGACGAGACATATCCAGACATGATATTCACATTCAGTTTATTGGTACTTATGAAGGCGTAGAAGGAGATTCAGCGAGTCTTTCTGTTATAACTGCAGTGATATCTGCAATGGAAAATGTTCCCGTACGCCAAGATGTAGCTATGACTGGTTCTATTAGTATTCGTGGAACAGTACTTCCTGTTGGCGGCGTCACAGCAAAAGTTGAAGCAGCCGCTGAAGCAGGCATTAAAAAAGTTCTTGTTCCAAAAGCAAATCTAAACGATGTTCTCATCGAGGATAAATACAAGGACAAAATAGAAGTTATACCCGTAGAGACGTTGATAGATGTCATAGAAAATGCCCTTATTGGCGAGGGTAAAAAAGAGTTACTAAAAAAACTCAAAGATATGAAGCCGCCAAAGGTAACGGCAAAGATAGAATTGGAATCTGAAAAAAAGATAGCGGTTCCTCAAGATTTTACTAAAAAAAGCCAGAAAAATTATGATGTGGCTGACCCCTCTTTAAAAGAAAAGTAATGTTTTATATTAACTCACCACATTCTCTTTTTGAAAACTATGAAAGCCTTGTTTATTGGACGTTTTCAGCCGTTCCATAAAGGACATTTGCAAATTATACAGAGTGCATCAAAGAAATACGACGAGATAATAATCGGCATAGGTAGCTCTCAATATGCTGATACGAAGATTAACCCGTTTACTTCTAATGAGCGAAAACTGATGATAGAGAAATCTCTAGAAAAACTAGGTGTTAAAAACTACAGAATAGAATTGATACCAGATATCCACAATTACCCTCAATGGGTACCATATGTAGGCTCAATTATTTCAGATTTTGACGTCGTCATCACAAATAATTCTTTGACAAAACGCTTGTTTTCAGAAAAAGGATTTGATGTAAAAGAGACAGTCGCATATGATCGAAGCAAATATTCTGGCAAAGAAATACGTCGAAGGATGATGAATGATGAGGCATGGGAAGATCTTGTTCCAGAGTCAGTATGTGAGATAATAAAAGAAATAGGTGGCGTGCAGAGAATTAAAAATTCAATAAAACAATAGGGATCAACTTTATTTTTTTGTGAATAATTTCCTCAGCATACTTCCTTCTCTAAAGGAATCAAGTAAGCCCGCCGCTGTTGCAATTAGAGCCGATATTACACAAAGGTAGAAACCGATTCCCAAACCCCAACTGGCATACATAGCGGCATTTACACCATCGGGCAATACAACATTCATCGCCCCTTCACCTTGCAGACTACCCAAACTGATTTCACATATTTTTGACATGCCTAATGAAAATGCCCCGGAAACTAAAATAAAAAACAAGATACTAGCAGAGATTAATATTATTGAAAATCTTCTTTTTAAAAATATATTTGGTATAAAACTAAGACCCAAAAGAACAAAGCCGGAACAAACAATAAACAGAAGTGCGCCTAGAAAATTTGTAAAAAACTCCGGTATTGTTGCAAGTTCAAGATACGGTCTATCGTTACACATAGTCTTATCTATCATTGCTTGTGGAACGATGAACATGTTGATATTTTTCTCAGAAATTGGACTGTCGCTTGACGCATTTAATACCCACCACGGCTGGAATAGAGATAGAAGTATGAGGGCCATTGCCAATAATTTTAAGAAGGTGTTTAATGAGATCTTTTTAAATATCAAAAAAACAAAGATTTCTCCTATAAATATTAAAGATAATAAGGTAATCACGACTGGAAGACTTGGTTCCAATACTGTAACAATTTTGATGTCTCTATCGCTTGTCAACTCTATGTTTTTAAAACCTATAAATTTGCCATCCGAATAAACATTGATTGCGTAATTGCCGGGCGGCAGGGAAACGATTCTACTCGGCCCTATGGAATCATATATTGTCTGTCCTTTTCTGATGATATCTATCTTCAGATCTTGGCTATTAATTGGATTTCCGCGAGAATCAAATAAATCCGTACACAGATCAAATCTTGCGGTGAATTCAATGGTTGTAGAATCGCCAACTTTTGGTATCTCTACGTTTTTTACATTCGAAAAACCCCCATAAGAAATCTCTAGCAAATATGATGCTGCAGGTAGATCTTTGAAGGAATATCTGCCCGATCCAGTATCTTCCGGCATTATGGTCCGAGGATTGCTCATTTCAGAACTAGTTATAAAGGGTCTAACATCTACGCCCGGAGCTAAACCAAGATCATCTTTCGCATCAACTATCAAATCATAAAGAGAAAGAGACATGTCTACTTTTTTCTGTCTCGTTGGTAATTCTTTATCATACACAGTAAAACCCTTGTAATAAGTTTTCAAAGTGTAGGGACCAAAATAATTGTAAGGTGCGTTAAGTGCCAATTTTCCATCATCTTTTGTTATGTTTCTTGCAACAGCAGTATTATTCTTATAAAGAATAAAATCCACATCACTTATGCCCTTTCCATATTGGTCAAGGATAGTGAATCTAAAGTTTTTCTCAAAAGTGCAATACACGCAAAGAGTTGTATCTCCTTCGATTTTAACGGATTCAACCCCGATATAACTCTTAACCCTCTCTCCAACTTTTCTATATATCTTGACTAAATATTCACCCGGTGCAAGTTTTGGAAACTTTATTTTTGGTACTCCCAGAAATGGCTTGGTTGTAGAACCTGCTGAAATTAAAGAATCATCTTGATACAATTCTACCCATGTGACTGGGAGATTAGGGCCAAGTATCCTCTTCAACCACGGATATGATAAAAAAAATCTACCAAAACTAAAACTTGGAGTTACTGTTAAAGTAAGCATATTTCTATCTTCGAACGTGGAATCGTCGCTCTTAAAACGATGTTTGATAAGCGTGCGATAAATATTTCCCTCATCGATTACGTCTTTGTATCCACCAATTTCTGTTGTAAAAAACTCTGTGTCAAACTCCACCACAAGATCATCTGGAATATTTACGTCGTGTACGCCACCTTTTTCATAAGCATTTCTCCCAAAATTAATAGATATATAGCCAACTTTCGCCCCAAGGGCGTCAAGATATTTCTTTTCGGCTACCTTTAGCTGTATGCCGTCTCGCTCATCTGTACCATATCTAACAATATCTTCATTTGACGGAAAAAGAATCCCGTGAGCCTTCCCACTTTCACCTCCATCGTAGGAAAACCATGCATTCTTGCCAAGATCGCAATCGTCTTTGGAAGATATTGGCCACTCTCGTTCTTTGCTTTCTGGGTTTGTACTGATTTTGTATTCTCTGATGTTTCCACTTTCATCATAAACATGCATATAGGGAAGCATTTCTCCGAAACGCATCATTTTGACTCTTTCGCTTGTTGATTTATATGAAACCAACGCACCGTATCGTCCATCGATATTTTCTATACCTTCTACATTTTCCCCTTTAAAGACCTCGTGCTTTACATGGACGCAGATGCGTTTTTGGTTTGGTGTCGGACAGTAATAATATTTGTAGATATTTGTTGTGCGCATATCTTTCCCAAGAGATTCACTAACAATGCCGAATTCGATCATTAGGTTGCCATCTACAAATATTTCTTTAGAAACAAGCGACTGATCTGATGATATCTCATCCTCTTCTTTGACTCCATGCTGGTAGGAAAAAGAAAATGACGCTATATCGTCTGAATCCACCAAGCTAAACTCTTTTGTTCCAGGTTTCTCTTTTATGATGCACTGCGAGAGTTGGCGGTAAATAACCTTTCCTTTTTGTCCTACTGCATAAACGCAGTAGCCATCCTCAGTTATCTTATAGTAGTATGCTTCTACTGAAATTCCGGATATGGGTTCAATGTAATAGTATGCATCTTCGATACCGACATGATTAGGATAGTTTGGTGAAGGTTTTTCACTATCATCGTAGTATACAAAATACCGTTCTTTACCGTTGGCTATCTCTGGCACAAGAAAAACTAACCCGCATGATTTAATATGGTCTGCATCTGTAAATTCAAGATTGTATGTCTGTGACTCCAGTTCATGCCACGCCGATCCATCCCAACAGCAAACTCTAACTGAATGTATACTTTCATTTTTTGCCCAACAATTATTTGAAAATTCCATTCTAACGTCTATCGGTTGAAATTTTGCGGATTGACTATCCGTTGATATGGGTAGTTTTATTTCTTCTACATGTGACCAATCTTTGTTCCATGTTGGTGGCATGTTATCCTCTGAAGAAACAGATGCTGCTAACAGTGATGATACTAGAAGAAGTAGAATAATATATATTGCACTGAGCTTCTTAATACGCATTTGTCCCCCATTTTTTGTCTTCTATTAGCTTAATAGTATACTTTACTATTAATATAATATTCCTTTCTATTAACGGCGATTAACGAAAAGGTAACCACTGTAAACAAAGATTTATATATTAATATATAGGATATAATTATTAAACTAATATTGGAGAATGAACGTGAACAAGAAGAAAATAGCCGTTATATTGATAACTTTGCTACTTGTACCCATATTGGCTGGGTGTATTGGGGGAAATAAGCAGGAAGAAGACAATACACCTATTTTTAATAACGTCGCTCCTGTACCCGTTATAACTGCTCCTGAAAAAGCGTATTTTGGAGATTCCATAACATTTGATGCTTCAAAATCATACGATCCTGATGGATCGATAGAATCTTATGCATGGATTTTTGATGATAATCAAACTGCAGAGGAAGTAACAGCGACACATACATATGGGCTACAAAATGATTTTCGTACAGAGTATCCCATCTTCTATTCGATTGTATTGAGTGTTGTAGACAACAATGGTTCTTGTGAATATACCGCACATGAAATAATGTTGTATCCAAAGGAGTATACGTTCTATTTTTGTTCTGGAAAATTGGCAACTGCGAAACCCTCTTCAAGTGAAGATACAATAAAAGCCTCGTTTGGTAAATTTAAATTTAATCCTATAAAAGAGCTAAACTACGAGTTACCAGATTTTGCAGAAATTTTGCCTTGTACATGGAATGCAACCATTTATTTGGAGAAACCAAGATTTACGATTGTAAACCGTGTTCTATTAACATTCTATAATGAAAATGGAGAAAAGATTGCAGAGTCAGATTCTAACTTTGGATTTTTCTGGAAAGAAAAGACAATAAAAATCCAAGGAAATATTGATGCTCCAGGCGAATTCAAATCTATAAAACTAGTAATCTATGGTTTTTCGTTGAGAGCGAAAATAGGCGTATTGTACGGTGGCGAAAAGGCCAGTCAAATATGTTTTAATTTTGCAATTTAAAATTTATACAGACAACTTACAGATTCTTTCTTCAAATTCTTCCAGATTAGAAACAACAAACTTCCCATTACTTGTTTTGTCTCTATCAAGATAAAATGACTGGATACCAACCTTTTTTGGTACTTGATAATCAAACTCATTATGATCTCCAACGTGCGCCATTTCACTGGGTTTGATATTTAATTTGTCGCATATCATAAGATAAAATTCTGCTATTTTTTTGACTTTGTGAAAGTCGGACGTGGATGAAAAAACATGAGTGAAGTATTTTTTTAGATTTGCTTCTTCCAATTCAATTTCGATGAATTCTCTTTTGGCATTAGAAATAATTATGAGATCAAAATTTTTGTAGAGTCTTTTTAAAACATCGGTTGCTTCAGGAAATGCTTCAACCACATCTTTGTATCTATTTAGTAATTCTCTCCAACTAGATTTTAGATTGAAACGATCGAACCAATGACCAATGTCATACCATTCAATTCTATTGTCGCCTATTCTGTCGTATTCACTTAGTAAAAATTGCTTTGCTTCTTTGATATCGATCTTTTTTTCTTCCGCATAAATCTTTGGTAGTCCTTCTAACCAAACTCCATCTGCAAAAGTCCTTTTAATCAGCGTACTATCCAAATCAAAAGAGATTACTTTTATCATAAAAGTGTGACAACCGCATTATTTTTGCATTTCCAACAGATATAGAAATTTGAGGGCATGTTATTCCCCAACAATTTGAACTATGATTTTTCTGTCTCGCGATTTCGTATCAAATTCCATAAAAACAAGTTGCTGCCAAGTTCCATGAATTAGTTTGCCATTTTTAACAGGGAGAGTTATACTGGGTCCCATAAGGCTTGCTCGCACATGAGAATGACCGTTATCGTCGTGCCACGTTTCATGATGTTGATAATAAACGTTTTTTGGAGCGATCTTTTCTAATGCCTTTGGTAAATCATTTATCAAGCCAGGTTCATATTCCATCGTTGTAATCGATCCGGTGGATCCTGACACAAATACACAGACAATGCCTTCTTTTATCTTTGATTTGCTAACTGCACTTTGTACGTCTGAAGTAATATCAACAATATCTGTTTCTCCACTTGTTTGTATGTTTATCTCACTATGATGTACGCTCATCTTATCCTCCCCTTATTTGTTAAACTTTAACTTTTCTTCCGGCTGCATCTCTTTTATACACACCAAAATCTTCAAAATATTTTAGCGTTCTACCATCAAACACAGGTCCTTCCTTGCACACTCGTAAACCTTCGCCAACGCAACATTGACCGCAGAGACCTATGCCACATTTCATGTATCGCTCTATGGAAGCTTGGAATGGAATGTTTTTACAAATGTCCAGAAGTTTTTTCATCATAATTTCTGGGCCACATGTTAGGACAGATGTAAACTTCTCTTTACTAAGCAGTTCCTTTGTAAGATCAGATGCAAAACCCTTGTAACCCTTAGAACCATCATCCGTAGAAATGTATATTTCGGCACCGCATTTTTTAAGCCTATCTTCAAAGAATATTTCGCTCTTGTTTTTTACTCCGATTATCACAGTTGAAGAAATATTTTTACGAACGGCTTCTTCGACGGCTGGTGCAATCATAGCAACGCCTGTTCCGCCACCTACAAAAAGAATCTTTTTACCCTTCACTTCAAAACCGTTTCCGTAGGGTCCTCTTACACCGATTTTATCTCCTTTTTTCAAATTGAAGAGGGCGTTTGTTGCTTCTCCAACTTTTCTGAAAGTAATCCCTTTGATGTTTTTGTTAATGCAAGATACACTCATTGGTATTTCATCTATACCAGGTATCCAAATCATAAAAAACTGACCTGGTGCAACTTTTCCAGGACATTCAAACAAAAATGTTTTAACATCTTTTGTCTCTTTTGTTGTTTTGATTATACTTTTTATTGATGGACCATTCATAGGTGTGCTGCTCCAATCAATTCTGACAATTTTTTCACACTATGCTCTTTCATCCAGTTTTCCATCTCTTTGCAGACCTTTTTGAACACATCCACTTCTCTGTAATACATACCGGTTCCAATTTGTACTGCTGATGCACCAGCCATAATGTACTCTAAAGCATCTTCACCTGTTGTTACACCACCAACGCCTATAATTGGTATGTCAACATTTTCTGCAATTTCATAGACACAACGAACCCCTATGGGTTTTATTGCTTTACCTGAGTATCCTCCAATTTTGTTGGCAAGCGCAGGAATTCTAAGTTCTATATCAATTTTCATGGCTTTTATGGTATTAATGGCAACTATGCCGTCTGCATTGCCCCTTTCTGCAGCTTTTGCTATCTCACCCAAATTGGCAATATTTGATGAGAGCTTAACAAAAACAGGTATCTTGACTGATTCTTTTATTTTCGATGTTATTTCTCTTACCAGTTTTGGATCAGATCCTATTTCCAACCCGTAACCTTTTGCATGCGGACAGCTCATATTCAGCTCTAGTGCAGTTGCTCCATGGCCCTGCATCTTTTTGCCTAGTTCTACAAATTCTTTTGAACTAGCGCCAAAAATACTTCCAATTATTGGTGCGTTTAAACGCTTTAATTTTTTAATTTCCTCTCCGAATTCATTTATCCCGGGATTAGGTAGTCCCATTGCATTCAAAATGCCATATTCCAACTCAACTATCGTTGGATTTGCATAACCTTCTCTTGATTTTAGTCCTATGGATTTTGTGACAACAGCACCGGCACCACAATTGACGATTCTCTTCATGCTTCCTGCATCTTCGTCCATCAAACCAGATGCCAAAATAGTTGGATTATTAAGCTTCAGAGATGCGATTTTTGTAGTGAGGTCTACCAAGATAACACCTGAACTCTAAATTAAAAAGTAGTATTTAAAGGCATTTTTTTAAAATTATACATGCAGGATGTTTGTTCTATAAATATTATATATGAGATTTGTATGTGGGGGTACAGTATGGTAATATTTATATATAATGAAGCTATATAATAATATATTACAGATTACAGAAAAGTGGAAATATGAAAGCAAAGAGAAATACAAGAAAGATATGGGCTGCCGTTTTCATAGTAGCGTTGTTTCTGATTTCTTCAATGATTCCTGTTAGTGCTGGACTTTCAGATGGTCTGGCAGGATTCATAGAAAAAGTTAAGCCGGTCGATGGTACATCAGGAGCTGCAGAGCAAAAACCGATACCTACATTAGATAATACTAAAAGTAATGATATTTTTTTAACAGCCAATAATGAGCTTAATCTCATTGGTATGCAACAACAAGATCAGTTGCAGATACAATCATATCAGCAACCATCCACTGCAAAGAAATATGCCGTGATAATGGTAGGAAGATACGCTGGTCTAAGATTATTAAATTTTGGAGGAAGTGTAACAAATTTTTTAACATATGTCAACCAGTCGTATTATTGGTTTTTAAAAGCTGCTGGAATGATGTACAACACCTTGCATGATACATACGGATATGGTGATGATAGTATATTTCTGTTAGTTCATTTGCTTCCAGTTGTAACTTGGAAAGGTAAAACCTATTTCAACACGATACCACCTCAGTTTAATTCAAACTGGATAGATTGCGAATCAACAAAAGAAGATTTAGAAGCTGTTCTAAGCACCTTTAAACCAGAAGGTACAAATGCGCTAAATGACCAAGATCAATTGTTTTTTAGTTTCATTGATCATGGAGCTAATGTAGATGATAATTACGCTGGCGATGATTACTATGTTAACGAATTTATAGGAGCAAGTAATTACATTAATACAAATTGGATTAATGAAGAAAATGCATATGATTACTCTTCAGTGCAAGAACATCTCTCGTATCATAATATTGGAACGGATGCGATTTTTAAGCGTCTCCAAAGCGGATGGAGTGACCCACTCACACTCACTTTAGACGAACCAACAAACATTAAAGGTTTTAGAATATCTGCAAAATCCTACAAAGACCTGCAGGGCAATCAGATTTATCTTGATAAGATGAAGCTTGAACTATATGACGGAAATACTTTGAAAAATACATCCTACTTTACCAGTTGGCCCGATAGTGGCTATATTTACAAAGAATTAGACAACAAAGAAGAGGTTAACAAGGTAAAAATAACATTCCATCTGACCGATGGGACATTTTTTGTTCACCGAGCTAAAGTTTATGATTTTAATTTCTGGACAGCTGAGTGGGATAACTGTGGCGAAGTTGGTAGACATACATATTTTGGATGCCCATTTTTAACTGTTCCCGAATATCTACGACCCTTATGGTCCATACTCTTTGGTGGTGATGACTCAGAAAACCTCTTAGATCATGATCTTTATGACTATATATATGATATCAATCAAAATGCTAAGATTATATTTGCGCTACAACCATGTATGAGTGGTGGATTCATCAGTGAATTGAGTGGACCAAATCACATTGTTTGTACCGCTTCAAGAGGTTGTGAAGTTGCTGATGCATCTTGGATCGAGCCATTCACCTGGGCATTAGATGGAACATATGGCGACCCAAACAATGATGGAAAGATCTCAATACTCGAAGCATATGAATTGGCTGCACAAAACGTTGCAAATCAGTTGAATAATCATCCGGAATTTCCACCTCAGCACCCCCTGATCGACGACAACGGACCAGAATATGTGGGTTACTGGGATATGTCTTTTGGAGTTGGGCATCATTTCTCCGAAACCGATTACTACGATCCAAATGATCCGGCAAAAGATGGCCATCTAGCCGCACAAACTTTCTTGTAAAATAAATGACACGCAATGTGTCATTTTTTTCTTTTTATTTTAAAGCGCAAAATACATTAAAACAGACCTATTATCTGTTTTGAGAGTTTACATGTATCTAGTAACAAAATGGTTTGGCACGTTCCTCTGCGATAAAAGTGGCATAAAACATAAGATTCTTTTTCCAGTAGATGAAAAAGAGATAGCAAAGAGGCTAAAGAAAATAGATGAGGGCGAGATACTTGCAGAAGAAAAAAAATTAACAAAAGACACTGAAGTAACGGTAAATGAAAAAAGATTACAAAAAATAGGAGAGTACAATCCTAAAGATTCGTTTTTTAAAGAAATGGAAATTAAACCAGAAGATTACGGTTTTTCTCAGGATTTGCTACATAAAGCATCCTTAATGCTGACTGAAGAAAAAACAGATGATAAACTTAAATCAGAGGATTTGCAGATTGTTCAGATGGTTAATGCCTTGGACGATCTTGTACAGACATCAAACTTGCTCTCCGAGCGTTTGGACAGTTGGTCACTAATTCCAACTCCGTCTAAAAAAATCCAGCCATTCGAAAATTTATCATCCATGGTTAACAAAGAGGCAGAAAGATTGGAAAAACAAATCGAGGAAGATATGCAAAATATTGCTCCAAACACTAGTGCCCTGATAGGTCCCGTAATAGGTGCAAGGATGATAGCACTTGCCGGTGGATTGGAGCGACTTGCATTTATGCCTGCATCCACAATACAGATATTGGGTGCCGAAAAAGCACTTTTTAGATTTAAAAAAGAAGGAGGAAGACCACCAAAACATGGTGTGATATTCCAGCACCCTTTAGTAAATAAAGCCCCGCCAAAAGACAGAGGAAAGATTGCACGGGCGTTTGCAGCCAAGATAGCAATTGCAGTAAAAGCAGATGTTTTTACAAAAAAAGATATTTCAGATAAATTAAAAGAAGATTTGGAGAAACGGCTAAAGGAAATTAGAAGCCAGTAGCGCTTTAATCTTCTTCTTTTTTCAAGATTTCAAACTGTTTATCTTGAAATTTTTTGACATAATGGTCAAGTTGGTTTATGGCAGTTAAAAGCTTGTAAATCTCTTCATCTTTTGGAGATGATGGAACGATTTCTTGAGGGTGGGCCTCTTTCTTTTTATGAAATTCAGAATTAGAATATTCTTCTTTTAAAATATCACGCGCAGTTTTCAGTATTTTTATTTTTTCATTGACTTCGGCAAGTTTAGTCATATTATCCCTCTCCTATTGGTTTAATCCCATATCATTTTTGATTTTACACTTGTGTAATCTGTTTCATTATTGAAATACTTTTACTCCAAAAACATTGCCTTCAGGCCAGTTTTTTCCTCCAGCCTTCTTGTCACAGCAATATTTGTTTTAAGTAAAACTATTTCGTTTGTAACCTCTACTTTGCCCTCGATTAAATGGCCACCTATGGCGTTTTTCTTTTCATCTCCAAGGACTGCATGCAAGTGAAGTTCATATCCTTCCTTTTGGAGACATATATTTCCGGTTAACGCAAGGAGTTCATGCGGTTTATCAAATTTTTCTGGAGTATAGTTGCCTTTTTCTTTAAGATATCCTAACCTAAATTTTTTCAATTGTCCTAAGCCAGATAGCACTACGGCAGTTTTAACACCGTATAATTTGCATGCTTCCCTGAGTTTTTCATGTAGCTCTTCATCTGGAAAAAGTCGTATAAAAATTATATTGTCTTTTTCTTTGCTCTGCATAATTTCTGACTCCTCTTTTTAAATCAATAAAAAAATGTAATGTCGTTAAGAAATATAAAGATGAACACAGATTAAGCTTTATTCATGCCTGAAGAAGATGTAAAAAAGATAATGTTTTCAGTTGAAAACTGTAGGAAATGCGAATTATGGAAAACAAGAAAAAAGCCTGTTTTTGGTGAAGGTTTTATAGATACAGATATACTTTTTGTTGGCGAGGCGCCTGGCTACAACGAAGATCTGCAAGGTCGTCCTTTTGTTGGGAAAGCAGGTAAGATACTTGACGAGTTATTGGAATCAATAGGGTTGCACAGAACTGATATTTACATAGCCAACATATTAAAATGCAGGCCACCGGCCAACCGAAATCCTTTAAAAACTGAGATAGACACGTGCACGAAACATCTGGATAAACAAATAGGGCTAATCCAACCAAAGATCATGGTTCCCATGGGTAACTTTGCCTGTTCGTATATTTTTGAAAAATTTGGTTTAAAATATGATAAGATAAGCAATGTTCATGGTAAACTATTCCAGACAAATACTATCTTTGGCAGCGTAAAAATAATACCGATGTATCATCCTGCTGTTGCTACATACAACCCAAATACGAAAAGTACTTTGCTAGCAGATTTTAAAATGATTAAAAAAACAATTGAGCGGAATTGAAAATATTTTTGGATTATTTTTCCAACAGATATGCGTTGCATTTCTGTCATGATAACGTTTTTAAATAGATAATTGTTTTAAAGTTGCTAGAGAAAGCAAGAGAGGAGAGTTAGGGATGGAGTCGTACCGAATAATGAATAATAGGTTCTTCATATTGAGCCTCTGTGCCATTGGCCTGTTGCTAATTGGTATGATCCTGATAAGTTATTTATTTTAAAGCCGATAAACAAGACACACAATATGAAGATATATATGCAAATAAAAAACCGACTTAGAATTGTTGATATAGTTTTAAAAATCAAATCCTTCTTTTTACAAAATCAAGCAGTTGCTCTCTGGTAAAAGGTTTTTGTAAAAAATCTTCAATCTTACTTGTATCCATCTTGGATTTTGGTTTCATTGAAAAAAGAGCTGATTTACCGCTGTCGGGGATGTGCGTATCAATTAGAATCAAGCCAAAATTTTCTTCTTCTTCATTGATAAGCTCCAATGCCTCACGACTATTATTTGCAGTGACAACTTCAAAATCATCACCTTCCAGGCACGATTTCACTGCATTAAGAACATCAGGTTCATCGTCTACAATCATTATGGTCTTCATATTTTATCAAAAATAGCAATGAATAGGTGAACTTAAAATTTTCTCATAATTTTGATATAAATTCAATTATTTTTTCTAACGTTGGATGAACGGGCTCAGGAGATGAAATATAGTACCCTGCAACTAAATTTGCAAACAACAATCGTTCATCATCATCGAAATCTAGTAACTCTGCAAATATGTCTCCTGCATTCCATGCATCACCAGCTCCAGTTGATCGGTATATTCTGGAGAGATTCAGAGTAGGAATAACCGTATATTTTTTGTCAACTGTACATGCAAAATTTGCCGTATGCAAATCCAACCTGGCATTTATTTTCTGTCTTAAAGATACTGCAGCATTTACAACATCTTCATCAGAACTAGTTTTAATGTTGCTGTAGTGCAGAAGCTCGTTTTCATTTAGTCCAAGAATGTCCAAGTTTTTATCTGATAAGACGCTCTTTATCAATTCTGAGATTTCATTTTTTCTTGAAGAAGGATCTCCTGTATCGAAAAATGTTTTCACATTGTTTTCCTTTGCAAATCCAAACGTTTTTCTAGCAAGCTCTGTGCCGTTCTTGTTAAGAGTCCAGTTTAGCAAACAGGTCATGTCTGAATTCGAGATTGTATCCAGATCATTTTTATCTAAAATATCAAACGAGAAGTCAGATACAGAACCTGTATCCCCAATCATGACATTTGTATGTTTTTGACCAAATTCCATGGCTGTAGTTATTGCTAGTTTTCCATCTGTTTTTACACCGGATAAATCGACACCATTTGCCCCTAAGAAGTATTCTAAAAGGTGCAGGCCAAATTCATCTGTACTGCAGATTAAATGGGATTTTACTCCAAGTGTAGCAAGTGCCAAAGCAGTATTTGCCGCGTTGCCACCTTGGTGAATCTTTTGCAAGACTCCAGGGTAGTTTCCGCCTCCCTGAAGATGTATGTTTTTAATTCTGTTGAACGAGAGCTCAAATTCATCCATGGTCAGAAAATGATCAACAAAAAAATCGGGAAGCAAAACAGCATTAAAATCTGCTAATTTCTTTTTTTCCAATTGTTTGAGTCTATCTAAAAGCTTTGTTTTGAGTGAGTCGTTCAATTTCATCACCATACTCAGTTATGATATCGGATTATGAGTATATTTTAATTTAGAATCTTCTTAACAAAATAAAAAATAAGGGGGTAGAAGAGGGGCCCAGGGATACAAGAAGAGGTGAATTAAAAATCTCCAGACCCCCTCCACGCTTGTTATTTACTTCAGTCTAACCAAGCAAATGACTTTTTATTTTTGGCATGTTTGATTCTTTTTTCTTTGAATGCTACCAGGTCCTCATACTCTCCGATAAAGATGTATCCGTCGTCAGTTTTTTCTATCAAACCTTTTCGCATGGCGATGTCGAAAAGATCATCATTAATTTTTATGGTTTTTTCCTTCTTGACTGCCACCTTTTTACGATGGTTTGTATCTTCAGCTTCCATTAGATCTTCTGGATCCATGTCCAAAATCACATTTACTCTATGCATTTACCTATCTCCTCTTCATAATTGACATATTATATCATGTTAAATGTTGTCAATATTGATATATAAAGATATCCTGCGAAAATGTCAAAATGAAAATATTACTAAAACTAACGTTTTCCTTCAATTGAAGTAATAATCTCACGTATAACTATCTGCATATGCATCTGTATGTTCATTTACACTAAACCCTTAAATAAGCGGTTAATATTTTTAATCCCATAAAAAAAGAGGAGATGGAATGGAAAGTATGTTGAAAACATTAGGAAGCTGGTTGTTCTTTATAGGAATTGTAGTAGCGATATTAGTAGGGCTAGTCTTTGGCATTGGATACTCATTTGACGCAAACAACGCAAGTCTGACAGACATGGCAGCACCTCTAGGGGCAATTGTAGCCGTTTTGGGATTTTTAGTTGGAATCCTGTCGTTCTTTGCATTAGGCACAATTACCCGTGACAGAATACCAACATTTCTGATCGGAGCGCTAGCACTCATTGTCATCGGTGTTACATCCTCACTATGGACAACAACCTGGGTATTTGGAACCTGGACAGGTTTAGCAACATTCTTCGGGAGCATTACAACATATCTAGCAATCTTTGTTGCACCCGCTGCTGGTCTCTTAGCCATTAGAGCAGTCTGGGATGCAGGCAAAAGCGAAACAATAGAAAATATACTCCCAAAAATGAAGTAAAACAGAGATAGATCGTCTCTAACTATCTCTCTATCTTTTATTTTTTTATTTCAACTAGAACTAAAATGTCATTTTTGTTTTCAAACTAAGACTCTTTTTATCTCAATTTACTATTCCATGTTTTGAAAAACCATTTATAAAAACTTACGATAGTCATGGTAAATAGTCCTGCTGCGAAGCCAATTAGCACCATGACTATCATAGGCATTTACTTCCCCACCACCTCAAATATAATAAGAGTCAAACCAGCGACCAAATTTTTAAGCGTCTTATTCACCTCTTGCGTCAATACAATATTGCTATATTGTACCATGTTACTATTTGTCATTACTAGTATATAAAAGCTTCTTGCAAAAATGTCAACAAGATAAAATACTGACTTTAAATCTTATTAATCAAAAATGGATATGAAAACAACCTACATATCCATTTTATACATAACAAGACCTGACAGCATCTTTGGTAAGAAATATGTGGATTTTTGAGGCATATGTTCACTTGCCTCTGCGATGGCCTTCAGCTCCTCGATTTTCGTTGCGTTTATCAGAAAAGAGGCGTCAAACTTTCCTTCGTCAACAAATTTTATAGCCTCGCCATCGGCTCTTGTATATTTTATATGGTCTTCGAGATTTGTGTCATTGATGCCTAGCCCTTGCTCAAGGACAATTTTATGTAATATTGAAACGTCAAGCGTTCTCCATGTTTTTGAGCGATCTCCTGCCAGCATATCCATCACTTTATTGTCTTTTAGTGTAAGGATGTAATACTTTCTATTGCAGTACAGTGCAAATCTATGTTTATCTTTTGTTTCAATGTCATTCATGATATTTTTTCCAATACAATCGTAGTCTTTTTCTTTAATATCCACAGTTTTTTCTTCTACGGTGAAATATTTTTTCATTTTCTCCAACAGGGTCTCAGGATTCAGATCAGACATTTTTATTAATCTGTGGGTCGGTAAAATAGCCAGTCCGGAATCAAACATGTTTACAAGGATGACCATGATGTAGTTAAATGGGGCATTGCCGTCTTTATTTCCTGTTTTTTCTCTCTTTTCATTTGCAAAATTCACTGAAGTTTGATACCTGTGGTGTCCATCGGCAATAAACAAAACCTTGTCTTTGAGGTCATTGACGATTTGAGAAACAGTTTTTTCATCCTCTACTTTCCAAAGCTTATGTGCAAAACCATCGTACCCTTTTGCGTTAATAATTGGTTTGCCAGCAGAGTTTTCGATATTCTTTCGGATTGTGTCGTTTTTATCCATGTATAATAGCTCAATCGGCTCGAGATTTGCATCACATGCCCTCATAAGATTCAGTCTATCTGCCTTGGGCTTTGCAAGGGTTTTTTCATGTGCCTTTACCATTTTATAGTCAGGATCCAACTTAAGTAGAACGAAAAACCCACTCATGGTTCTTTTTTGATTTTTGATTGAATACTCTATCTTGTATGGATAAATTGCTTTTTTATCTGATTTTACTAATATAGACTGTTTTTGCCATTGGTCAAAGAGTTCTTTTGCTCTGCTATATCTATTGATTTTTTCAGTGTCATCCTGAAATTGCCTTCCCAAAATAAGTTTTACAAAATTGTTTGGATGTGTTTCATAAAGTTCGTTTTGCATTTCTTCAGATATAATATCATAAGGTGGTGACATGACTGCGTCAAGTTTCTCTATTTTTTCTTTGTTGTAAGTAATTCCTTTAAACGGGGAAATTTCAACCATGCTTTTTGCCTCCAAGATTTTACGGTGTATGCCATTACCAATTAAAAAATTTGCTAAAATGCAATCTTTTATAAGTATAATAATAAATACGTTCTAGAGTCAGGTGGTATGAGATGAAATATAGAGACGTAATCACTTTGTTCGTAGCAATCGGCTTTGTTCTATCTCTTGCTTATAGCATCGGCGTTGCCAACTCAGTCTGGTTCTGGATTGTTCCCATCCTATTGCTCATTACCATCATACTTGTGATCTGGAAGTTGTGGTTGTAGGTCCCGTATAAATTAATCTTGCGGCCATTTCTCCTTATTTTCTTTGTACATATATTTAAAACATTATCTGTTATTAGCCCATCAGATGGCCGTAAGTTTAAAAGACAAGGAAATAACAGATCTTGCAGAAAAGACTCTGTCAAAATACAAGCTATGCGATAGCTGCTTGGGTAGAGTTTTTGCTAAATTAGAAAAAGAAATGACAAACAAAGAACGTGGAGAGGCCCTACGTAAGCATCTAAAACAACGCAAAAAAACAGATGTCGGCAAGTGTCGGCTTTGCTCTGGTTTGATTGATGAAATACCACATTTTGCAGATTTAATTGAAGATTCGTTAAAGGAGTACGAGTTTGAAACTTTTCTGGTAGGTTCAAAAATAGATGAAGATATCCAACATGTGGAACAGGAACTGCTTGATTTTACTGGCTCTAAATACACGGAACCTATTAGAATGGAGCTGAATAGGGAGATCGGAAAGATACTTGAAGAGCGACTTGGCAAAGAGGTTAATTTTAAACAGCCGACTATAACAGCAGTTATCGATACGGCTTTTGATGTTGTAAATTTGCAGACAAGTTCTCTTTTTATCTATGGACGATACAAAAAATATGGCCGAGACATTCCCCAAACCAAATGGTTCTGTAGAATTTGCCTTGGCAAAGGATGCAGAAGGTGCAATTACACGGGCAAGATGTATGAAACAAGCGTTGAAGAGATTGTTGCAAAACCATTTTTGAAAAAAACGCAAGGATCTGATGATTCGTTTCATGGATGTGGGCGGGAAGACATTGATGTCCGTATGTTGGGAAATGGCCGTCCATTTGTTTTAGAGATTAAAAATCCCAAGATCCGAAATCTGGATTTATCTGGTTTGGAAAAAAACATAAACACCCATAATAAGGAAAAAATCGAAGTGAGTAGTCTACGCCCTTCAAATAAAGACGAAATGGTAAGGATTAAGAGCGCTGAGTTCAGAAAGGTATATCGTGTTGTTTTCAATGGAGAAAAGCCCATAAATAAAGAAAAGCTTAAAAAGGCAGTTCAGACATTACGGGATAGAACTATAAGTCAGTTCACACCGTCAAGAGTGGCTCATAGGCGAGCCAATACGGTTAGAGAGAAAAAGATATATAACTGCAATATAGAGTCAGTAGAGGATACTATAGCTACGTTGATTCTAGAAGCAGAATCAGGGACTTACATAAAGGAACTGATAACCGGTGATGACGGAAAAACTCGACCAAACATAAGTGAAATGATAGACGTTCCCTGCCAAGTATTGGAATTGGACGTGATAGAGATCAAGGGGGAATAAAATTGGTAAAGCGATCAAAAGGACTAAGAAGTAAAAGTAGACACATACTAAGAAAGAAACCAAGAGATAGAGGAATGTCCTCCATTACGAGAGCACTGCAAGAGTTTGAACAAGGAGACTCTGTTAGTGTTGTCATTGATCCTTCGATTCATGGGGGTATGCCTCACATTCGTTTCCAGGGTTTTACTGGAGTTGTAGAGGGAAAACAAGGAGCAGCATACCTAGTTGGCATTAATGTTGACAAAAAACATAAAGTATTGCTTGTAAGACCTGAGCATTTAAGGAGAGTGTAATATTGGAAGGAAAAGACACCGAGATAAGACCTGTTACTCTTGCCGAGGTTAAAAACATACTTAAGAAAGTTAGCAAGGACCGAAAAGAGCTGCTGTACGAGCAGAGAACTGCATTTGAACATGCCCAAAAATTTTCCACATTGCCTGTTAAAAAAACAGAAGACTTGATGAAAGAATTGATGGAACTGAAATTTTTGGAAGAGATTCATGCAGTTAAGATTGCCGATCTACTCCCGAATACCGATGATGATGTAAAAGCTATTTTTGCCAAAGAAAGAACCGCGTTGGGTGCGAATGAAATAAAAAAGATTTTGGAGATAGTAAGTAAATATTGCGTTGAATAATAAGGGGGTTTGAGTGTGGAGGACTATGTATATATTTTAGATTATTTGCCAAAAGGGCGAGCAGATGCACCTCCTCATAAGCGCTATCCTGTTGTTTATGGCATCGGTGAGAATCAGTTTACATTACTGGAATTGGTACCAAAAAGAGATGCTGCTTTCGAAATTGGCGAACGCATATATGTTGGTAAAGATCCTAATATGAGAACAAAGATAGCCAAAATCAAAGGTAGAATTAATTTTGAGGAGATGACGTCCACGGCGCACGGCGAGATGCCATATGTCATTCTTGATATAGTGCACAACACAAAAGATCGATTTATAAAATTCTATAATGAATCGCCTGCTATTTCTACAAGATTTCACGTATTGGAACTTTTACCGGGACTTGGTAAAAAAATGATGCACGACATACTTGAAGAGCGTAAGAAAAAACCATTTACTAGTTTTGAAGAGATGTGTGATCGCATAAATTTTCTACGTGCACCAGATAAACTCATTGCAAAACGGGTAGAGCTTGAGCTAACCGACCCCACTCAAAAGTATCGTCTTTTCACGCGTCCGCCTATGACAAAGGAATACTATTGATAGATCATGAGTAAAAGGAAAACCGGCCAGAATTTTTTGATAGATAGAAATGTGGCAGAGCGAGAAGTAAGCCATGCCAGCATTACCAAGAAAGATGTTGTTCTTGAGATAGGTCCTGGAACTGGTATTCTTACAAAGCTTTTGGCCGAACAAGCAAAGAGCGTAATAGCAATCGAAATAGACGATAGACTAGTGGAGAAACTAAAAAAGTTCATACCTGACAATGTCGAGTTGATTTGTGGTGATGCATTAAAAGTTGATTTTGGAACACTACCTAAATTTAACAAGATTGTTTCTAATTTACCATTTCAGATTTCATCACCCATCACTTTCAAGTTTCTGGATTACAATTTTTCATTGGCTGTACTTATTTATCAGAAGGAGTTTGCTGATCGCATGGTTGCAAAACCAGGCAGCAAAGACTATTCTCGTCTATCTGTTGGCATTTATTACAAAACAAATTGTGATATTATCCGAACTGTTTCAAGAACGTGTTTTTATCCGCAGCCAAGAGTTGACTCTTGCATTGTTCAACTAATTCCAAGAGCATCTCCTCCTTTTTCTGTTCGTGATGAATCGTTCTTTTTTGAGTTAACTCGCGAATTGTTCAATCACAGAAGAAAGAAGATAAAAAACACGTTGGATAAAATGTATGACATGCCACTTGCAGATGTACCGTATCTAGATAAACGTGTGGAAGAACTCACACCTGAGCAAATTGGTGAACTTTCCAATATTTTGTATAATAAATACCAGAAGAAAATTTAAAAAAATATCTTCAAAAAATATTTTTGCATAATGTCATTTTTACACAATAACTATATATATAAGAAATGCCAAAAGTATATCTGGAGAGATTGGAAAAACTGGAGAGATGGTAATGAATAAAAAACTAATGGTAGTGGATGATGATCCAGATATACTAATAACGATAAGGAATATTTTTGAACGTGAAGGCTACGAGGTTTATACTGTTGACAGCGGGATGGATTGTATAAAGGAATTAGAACATGGCTTCAAGGGCGTCATACTCATGGACATCATGATGCCATTCATGGATGGATGGGACACGATCAAAGAGATAGTTGAGAAGGGATTCATAACAGGAGTTATGATTTCTATAGTTACTGCAAAGGGGACTCCTGACCACGAGAAGATGAAAGGGCTTGAATCCTATGTTCGCGATTACATAGCAAAACCGTTTAATGTACAAGAACTCGTTTCTAACGTTAACAGCATGATTACTACTTAGTCTTTCTTAGTTTGAACTCAAAAATATTCTGAACTAATGTATTTTTAAAAAATTCAGAAAAAATTTAATATGTTGTTTTAGTTATTAACTCACATCAAGCGGCATTGTTTTTTGCCTTTTCCAGCCCATAAAACCAGGAAATGGTAGACAAAATAATTAAGGAGAGGAACTCTTGAAAAATCTACCATTCTGGTTACCAAAAAAGAATAATTTTGTATGGTATCTATTGTTTATTGGGCTGTTTTTGTTGTCTCTTGATTTTTGGGCGTGGACCAAGTTTAAACCTTTGATATTAGGTCTACCGTTTTGGATGTGGTATCTATTAGCCATTACTCTATCTTTATCTATAATATTCTATGTTTTTACACGGTTTTATTGGAGGGATGAAGAATGATATTCTTCCTTGCATTGGTTATTGTTTATTTTTCTCTACTTATCATTATAGGTTTGGTTGCTTATAGAAAGACTAAGAAGACTCCTGAGGATTATTTTATCGCTGGTCGTACGTTTGGTCCTATTGTATTGTTTTTTTCTCTGGCTGCTACCAATTTTTCTGCTTTTACGTTTCTAGGGTTTGCTGGTAACGCGTATAAGAGTGGTCTTGGTCAGTATGGTATAATGGGTTTTGGTACAGCTATAATGGCTGTTATGTTTTTTGTTGTTGGTAGAAGGATCTGGAAGCTTGGTAGGG
>JBFYMG010000078.1:0-6940 GCA_041305025.1 Thermoplasmatales archaeon | reverse complement strand
TGTCTTTGCTGTATAAATAAGTACAAGTGCTTTGCTATTCTTAATTGCACTCATTATAGCTCTTTCAAACTCCTCACCTTTTAGTTCATCACGATGATATAACCAGCATTTTATACCCCTAATTTCAAGATAGTCACATACCATTACTGCAGCTTTTTGGTCTCCTGTCTTGTCATCTCCTGCGAAACTGATAAAGACATCATGTGATTTGCTTGAACTAATTGTTTTATCTTCACTGCTTATAGTACCACCTTGTGAGAAACAATATAGAATTTGCAACCAAGATTCAGAATTATATTAAAAGTTATTACAATCATCTTAAGTTGAAACTGTTTATGAATATATTTCTTGCGATTTGGTTTGTAAATCTGAGGCCTCTTATTTTGCTAAGGTGGTACAATTTAGATAAGCAGTTCATGGAAGTTTTAGCTTCTGCAAGATGAAGCTAACTCTCCAATCCCGTTTTTCTCGTAGAATCAAATCATTAGCGTGTTCAAAAAGCTCAGTGAATTTATCAATATTTTTCACTCCCTTTGCTGACAAATACCTTACAGTAGGGAAACCATTTGTTCATATCTGGTAGAATTTTTGAGAATTTCTTTATTAGAAGATATTCCTGCTATTGAGGTATCCATTGAAGGGAGAATGAAACAAAAAAATGCTATTTTTAGACTTACAAGTTCATAGCCCAATAGGATGCATTGCAGAATAATGATACAATACACAAAGTACCATAATGTAGATAAATAATTATATTTCTTATTGCTTATACATTCTCAGAAAAAATACTATGCCCTCAGAAAGAACACGTGCAATGTCTATCTTTCTCTCTTCCACTTTCCAAGATATGCATCAGGAGAGAGACATATTACTTAAAGATACATTCAAAGAACTTAGACATACATGTGAATCACGAGGAGTGAACTGGAGTGAAATTGACCTTCGTTGGGGAATAACTGAAAAAGAAGCAACTGATGGCAAGATTCTGCCAATTTGTTTCTATGCAATAGATAAATCAAGACCATATTTTCTCTGTATGATTGGGGATAGATATGGGTCTCTTTTGGATAAAAAGCCAACAGACCTTATCAAGAAGGAAAAATGGCTTGAAGATTGCTGGAATATGTGTTCTATCACCGAGCTAGAAGTTCTATATGGCGTTCTAAAAAAACCAGAGCTTGCAAAAAATGCTTTTTTTTATTTCAAGATACGTAACCAAATTTCCAATGCAAAATCGCACCTTGGCAATGATCTTTCTGTAAAAGATAAATCTCATCTGGATGGCCTTAAAGAAAAAATACGGATAGAGCAGAGTAAATATCAGAATTGTATTTCAATTACTCCATACACTACTGCTGAAGAGCTTGGAATTTTGGTCAAAAAACAGCTTTCTGCAGTAATTGATGAACATTTTCCAGAGGATTCCATTCCTGATCCAATCAAAAAAGAAAGACAAGAACATGAAAACTTTGTAGAGACTAGAAAACTCACATATTATCCTCGGCCACGTAGACGCTATGAAAAGAAACTCAATTCTGCTGTAGAGAATGAGAAAACACCTATAGTAATTATTGGAGATTCAGGTTCTGGAAAAACGTCTCTCCTAGCAAATTGGTTATCTAATTATCGACCTGATAATGTCTATGTAATAACATATTTTGTGGGCGTTACAAGCAAAAGCACTAATTGCAGTTATATGCTTCACTACATCATAAGCAATCTTAAGAAAAAGTTTGACTTAGAAGGAGAAGTTCCGGCTGATTTTGGAACACTTAAAAACGAATTCATTCAATGGCTTCAAAAGGCTGGAAAATGTGGAAACATACTCATTGTTATTGATGCATTAAATCAACTCGACACTGATCCTGGAGTTCATAACCTCTCTTGGTTACCATCACGAATTCCAAATGGAATCTCTCTTGTAGTATCTACTCTTCCTGGAGATATTGAGAACAGATTAATTGATTATAAATGGGAACAAATTCATATTAAGCCTTTAACGTCTCACGAAAAAAAATGTGTAATAAAAAGATATCTTACGCATTATCATAAAAACATAGATGGGAAACAAATAGAAAAGATAACTTCTGTAGAGGCAGCAAAAAATCCATTGTATCTTTGCTCGCTATTAGAAGAACTACGTATCTATGGTGATCACTTTGGTCTACCACAGTTACTTGATCAATATCTTACTGCAAAAGATACAGTAGAACTTTTCACTTTAATTTTAAATCGATGGGTCAAGGATTATGGAAATGATAAATGGCCCGAAGTTGTAGAAGATGTCTTTTGCTCGGTTTGGGCATCGAGAAAAGGTTTGTCTTCTACAGAGATCTGTGAATTTCTGGGCAACGAAGATGGCCCGCTTCCACATCTTATTCTGACACGTCTCTTATACAGTACAGACAGAGCACTGATTTCAAGAGATACGGTCATCAATTTCTCTCATGATTTCATTCGCTGGGCGGTTGAAGAGAAATATCTCAACAATGAGAATACTAAAAGAGAAATACATTTCAAACTGGCAAAGTACTTTGAAAAAATATCAGATGACAGGCTAAGTCTAGAAGATAGTACTTATTCCCATCTCTCCCACTTTTGGGAGGATGATAATAAAAGGAAACTTGAGGAATTACCTTGGCAGTATATGAAAGCAGAGAAATGGGATGATCTTGTTATGTATCTAATAAACCCGGGTTTTTATATGCAGCTTTGGGATCACGATACATATGATGTTCGAAACTATTGGTCGGCAATCGAACAGGCTTCCAGCAAAATAATCACTGCTGCTACTGCATATAAAGATGTCATTGATCACTTGGATGACTATGATCCAGCATTTATCCTTTCATTGTCAAGATTATTTGAGCTTCGGGATGCTGACAAGACTGCAGATCCTTTATATCGCTACCTCGAAAAAAGGTATTATGAAATGAGAGATTGCCGTGGATATGCATCAGTTCTTGGAAAGATTGGTTGGGTCCTGTCGAGACAAAAAGAAATCGAAGAAGCAATGAAGCTCTACAAAAAGCAGGAAGCTATAGCAAGAATGAATACGGGGGAGGCTTTTCAAAATATCTTGCAGATATCTCTTAATTATCAGGCATTAGTGCTACAAGGTCAAAAGAGATATGATGAGGCTTTAAAGTTATTGGAAGAAAAAGAGAGGATATGTAAAGAACTTAGCAACTATTCCAGCCTGCAGATTGCAGTTAGTAATCGTGGACTGGCACTTTATGACCTTGGACAAAAGGAAGCAGGGTTGAAATGCTTTAAAGAACAGGAAACTATCTGTAATTCTTATGGTTTTACTGAGGGGCTTCATGTATCTTATGGTAGACAATCAATGTACTATCAATCTATTGGTAAGTACTTTCTTGCACTTGAATATCAATTGAAAAAAGAACAGATTTGCCGTTCTTTGAAAATTGATTTCGGATTGGCAACTTCATTGGCCAGTAAAGGGGAAATACTAGAGATAGTAATGAGAACAGAAGAAGCTGTTGATTGTTTCAGTGAGGGATTGGAACTTAGCAAATCGGTTGGAAATATAGATGCTGAAAAGAAATGTATGGCAGGACTCGAAAGATTATATAAAAAAAGCATGCGATCAATCCAATAGGACTTTTCATTAACTATTAACAATGATCCTGTTTCAAAACCCCCCACTATTCTTCTTTTTGACCCCAAAAACAAGCAAACAATGAAATCTCTATGTGCTATAATGTAATTCAACATAACTTAGATTCAATGGAAGCAAAAAGAGTTTTGAAAGCAGTTCAGTATTTACAATTTTAAAATAAATATAAGACCGCTTTCATATAGCAAACTATTATAATTAATGCTCTCTTATCATTCAATGGAAGAGTTATATGAACTATGTACCAAAACCTATCGATACTTCTCAAATTACCCTTTCAAAAAGTGCTATTGAACTGACAGAGTTGTTGGCAAAAAATGCTCATGATAACTGGGCACTTCTACGAATGAAAGAAGGATGGACCTATGGGTCCGAAAGAAATGACAAGGTGAAAAAACATCCCTGTCTTATTCCATATGAAGATTTACCTGAATCCGAAAAAGAATATGATCGAAAAGCAGCCATGGAAACATTGAAAGCTATTATTACTTTAGGGTACAGGATAGAAAAGATTGAGTAAGTGACAAAATACCTTTCACAACTAAAAACACTTAAATAAAAAGAAAATAGGGTCAATTGCCAAAAGGATGTTCCAATTCCTCCTCCGTGAAAATCTCAATCAAGGCTTCTCTATCTTCTTCGATCATCCTTCTTGCATCTTGGACACGATGCAACGATAAATCATTTTTAGCTAGAAGTTCAGGCCATTTTGAGACATATTCAACATATTGCATCCATTCTGAATTTGAGTCTGAATGAATGTGTCCACCATTTGATAAAATATCACTTTGATCAATACTCTTTTTATTGGTAACTTTTTCAAAATAGATTTTTGCTAAGTGTAAAACCTCAGATTCTGTAAATTCGAGTATTTTCTCTATAGGATGATATTTTCCTGAAATGCCAAAACCAGATTGGTTTATACTGGATTCTATAATAAATGCATAATCTGCGTATTGGGAGTTCGAATCATTTCTAGTTAAATTACAAACATAATTATTTTCTGTGTCTTCCTGCTTTTCATCGCAAATTAGTGCATCTGAAATCAACTCTGCCAGATTATCATTCCTATAAACTTCTAAATCAACCCTTGATAAAAACAAGGGAATTTTGTTCACGGTGTTTATGTCCTTTAACTTGATTTTAGGATCCAATTCATTCCATGGACAGAGATTCTCATGGATCTTGAACTCGTAATTTCTTGGCTTTCCAAGCTTTCCGCTATCCTTTAATTTAGATTGGAACCAGCGTTCATGCTCAATCCTTGCAAGCCTGCATATTTCGTAAGGTGTGAATTCAAATTGTTTTTCATTCCAATTTTTCAGTTTATCTATATGACAAGCCACATAGCTCATTTTTAATATTAGATCGTCTGCTTGTTTTCGGTTATCATTTTTTATGTCTTCCTTAAGGTCTTTCCATTCCGTCATTGCAGCTTCTGTCTTTTTTGGTTCATTCTTCTGATCCAGTACGTAATTTTCATGAATCGCTTTAGCTATCAATTCATAAGTTTCTGATGCTATGAGATCCTGTAAATCTATGTCTTCCCAAAGTCGGAATAGATGAATGTTCTCATATCTTTTATTTTCCTTTGCTTTGTTCAGCAATGCTACAGGTATTGCATCATGATTGATCCGTACAACAATAGGTGTTCTCATATCATTGAGCCCTTTGCTTAATCGGAACGAAAATAAGAGACTATCGATATCTTCTCTAAAACATATGTAAGCAATGTTTACAGGTCGTGCAATTATTTCCTGGATGAATGAATCTTTCAAATATTCTGGTAATCCAAGATCTGCATCGAAAGGCCTGAATTCACATGAAACATCCAGACCTGGATAACGTATGCATAGAGCTTCCGTCTTCAATTTAGCATTTTTGTCAATAATTGTGACAACCATTTTATGTCCAGATGTTTTATACTCAAGCTTCCATTCTCTGGCATACCTAAGTAAAACGCTTTCACCCATGTTTCCAAGACCTGCTATAAGAATATGGTAATCCGAAGAATAAGTCTTAGCTTCCTCTGAAAAAAGGGGATATTTTTTCAATAAGAGACGTGCTCCAATGTTGAAGATGTTACAGACCTCAAGGCGACAGGAATCCTTCTTGCAGTTGAATTCATTCACTCTGAAGATCTCATGGAGCTCGGGATTGAATACATGAACAAAACATGTTAATGGATCTTTATTTCGACCCCTTGTTAAATTACTTGCTTGGATGGATATTTTCGCATTAGCGTTATCATCTTCGAGTGCACATATGAGATATTTGGCTCTGCTAATCCCAGCTTTTTTAAGTATGTTTACATCAGTTGGGTCTCCATGAACTATTATATCATCTGAATTTTTCGTGTTTTTTGATAAATCATTATCTTTGTCCGGATTGATGAATACAATTTCATGGTTTCCGCTTAGTCTCTTTACAAATCTGGAACCTATGAACCCACTGCCACAAACGATAGTATGATTAAAACAAAGCCGTAACTGCAGTTTATGTAACTGCTTAGAGAAAACTGTGGATAACAACAACAGGACCGCAGTGGATGAAATCAAGGCAGCCGACAATCTGGCTACATCCAACATGGGAACATATGAATTATGTGACCAATCAAAAGGTCCAACATCTAAAGTGAACAACTGCAAAGTGTAGTAAAGAAGATCAGTAGACCTTACATCAACACCTTTTAACAAGTAATATTCTTTATACCCATAATAACCCAAAAGCATTGTAATGAGCAAGGCCGTCATGTAGATATAAACTGCAAAACTGGCAAAAATATCTCTAAAAAATCCAAATTTAGTCAACGTAATATCGAGAATCTTATACCTACGCATTTTTAGATTCCAATTTTTCATGCTAAGATCCTATCCTTATACTACCTGAAATGTTTATATTATAACTGCTCTCAATATTTTGAGAGACATTCTATCTCTTAATACTTTCTTTTTTTACTCAATAACTTTCTAAGACTCCATGTAATGCGAATATACATTCTGTAGAATAGTATTACATATGCCAACGCCATGTCACCCATTTCTCTGCATATCTGTTCTCGTTGCTTGTGGAGTTGCATGGCTTCTTCAAGCCTGCCCCATGAGTACAGTATAAATGCCTGGTTGCCCAGTGATCTTTGCATACCGTCCTTATTACCAAGTTCACTGCATATCTGTTCTTGTTGCTTGTGGAGTTGCATGGCTTCTTCAAGCCTGCCCCATGAGTACAGTATCACTGCCTGGTTGCCCAGTGATGCTTGCATACCTTCCTTATTACCAAGTTCACTGCATATCTGTTCTT
>JBFYMG010000077.1:0-7169 GCA_041305025.1 Thermoplasmatales archaeon | reverse complement strand
CTTCCGATCTAATTACAGTTTTTTTTGTACTTTTTAATTTTGGCATACTGATGATGGAAGCAATAATATTCTGCATCTACTTCTGCGCCGTTTTTCTTTAGCTCTTTTTTCATTTTTTCTTTCATCTTTTCAAAAATTTTCATAGTAAAATTATCTTTTGCAAGACCTGGTTGATTAGAAACAATTATTACTTTATAGCCAAGTTTGTGAAATTTGTTAATGGCTTTAGCCACATTCGGTAGAAGTTTGAATTGTTCTACGGTGAATGGAGAATCTATAATGCCCATTTCTTTATGATAAATAATTTCGTTGATGACGCCATCTCTGTCAAGAAAAATAGCTTTGTTTTTCATTTTAATCATTCGCTGTATTCTTTTATTTTTTCTTTCAGTCTGAAAGCGATGAGGTGTTGGAGAACAACATGAAATGCTTCTACGTGTGGTGTCGCATTAAATGGTACCACAATGCAGACATCTGCGACTTCTTTCATTGCGCCTCCATCAAATCCACTGAATCCAATGGTTTTGCCACCATTTTTTTTCACATAATCCATTGCTTTTAAAAGATTCTGAGACCACAAGCCTGCTTTATCTTTTCCAGATCCACCATGTACGCTTAGACAGAGGATGACATCACCTTTTCTAAAGAGATTCTTGAGTTGTTCAACAAATAAATTATCAAAACCGTTGTCGTTGATTAATGCCGTCATCAATGGAATGTTATCGTTGAGACAAATTGCTCTAAATCTTTTCTTTCCTTCGACAATCGTTACTTTGAATAAATCGCACATGAAATGTGTTGCCGTTCCAGCCGAACCACCGTTGCCACAGATGAATACTTGGTTATCGTTTTTCCATGCATCAAAAAGCAACTCTATTGCTCCATCAATGTCCTCTCGCGAAATTGTGTCTGCAATTTTTTTTATTTCTGCCAGATATTGTTCAATCTCTCTTTTGTTTTTCATGGCTAAACCTCTTTAATTCTTCATATTAAGCATTATCTTTGAGCCCTCAAAATCAAAATGGAATCTCATTCTTTGTAATCCTTTTTTTGAAAGAGCTTTGGTAAATATTGTTTTTTCACTGTTACTGCCATTATGATAAAACATAAAAAATCCACCACCACCAGCTCCCATTATCTTTCCTCCAAGCGCGCCGTTCTCTTTAGCCAAATCGTAGCAATCATCCATAAATGTGTTCGAAATGTCTTTAGATAGCTTCTTTTTTGTCTCCCAGTGGATGTCTAGAAATTCTCCTAACCTATCGATATCTCCTTTTTCAAGTGATTTTTTTGTTTCTAGCCCGATTCTTTTGATTTCGTGAAGTGCTTCAACTGTTTTTGCGTCATCGTTCTTACTTTTCTCATTTTGTTTTTTGAGAATATCTGAAGCATGTCTAGTAATGCCCGTATAAAACAGAAATATATTGTTTTCCAATTCATCCCTTGCCTCTTCATTCATATGCACTGGTTCAACTGTTACATTTCCATCTTTTGCAAACGTAAATGAGGTAAGACCACCGAAAGCGCTGATGTATTGATCTTGCTTTCCAATGGGTTCTTTTAGAATTTCAATTTCGATTTTACAGGCCTCTTCTGCAACTTGTCTTTGAGAGATAAAATCTCGCTTATACGCATGGAGCGTATTGAGTAATGCAACAGTAAAACTTCCAGATGTCCCAAGACCGGTTCTTCCCGGTATGTCGGAAAGCGATGTGAGTTCCAAGGCTTTCGTGATATTAAGAAGTCGCAAAGCTTCGCGGAAGATCTTATGCTTTATTTCATCTAGATTCTCAACTTGTTCGGTGATCGAATAGTTAAGCTTAATTGTATTATCAAATAATCTTGTGTAGGCGGTGACATAGGTGTATTTATTGATGGCTGCTGCAATCAGAGCGCCGCCGTATTTTGAATAATATGATTGCAGATCAGTGCCTCCGCCACCTAGCGTTATTCGCACAGGAGATCGAGATATTATCATATTTTTCCTTCCAAAGACAAATTTTTACCTTAATGATTCATTTATAGCTTTTCTTATGGCCTCATCCGAGGTGTATTTTGCTTTCCATCCGAGTTGATTTATCTTGCTTGCATCAAGCTGAAAACGAGGAACATCGCCTTTCCAGCCTCTCATGCCGCCTGTATAATTGAATTTTACACTTTTAAGTCCCATTTCTTCTGTAACTATTTCTGCGATTCTTGTAACGGTTGTGTTTGTATCGCAACCTATGTTAAACAGATTTAAACTTTTACCTGAATGCTCAAAGCCAAAAAGTATTGCATTTACACAGTCACTTACATGTAGATACGGTTTCTGCTGTTTTCCGTCACCCAGGATTTCTAGCTCTTTTGGATTTTTTCTTAATTTATCTATGAAATCTGTCACTACCCCATGGGTGCATCTGTTTCCTACAATGTTTGCAAACCGGTATATCCACGCCTGAAAATCAAAAGTTCCGCAAAAAGCACTAATCAAACCTTCAGATGAAAGTTTTCCCGCACCATATAACGAAATCGGCAGGACTGGGCCGTAATTTTCTGAAAGTGATTTCTCTGAAGTTTCTCCGTAGACTACACTGCTGGATGAAAAAACGATTTTTTTAATGTTGTTGGCCCTCATTGATTCCAAGACGTTATATGTTGCAATTGCTCCATATTTCAGGTCGATATCTGTCTGTTTTTCACCTAGCCTCACATGTGGATTTGCCGCGAGATGGAAAACAGCATCATGGCCTGTGATCTCTTTTCTTACTCGTTTTAGATTCAGTAGGTCGGCTTTAATGAATTTAAAGTTGTCATTTTCCAAGTGTTGCTCTATGTATTGTTTTTTTCCAGAACTCAGATTATCGTAAACTGTTACAACATTTCCCCTTTCAATCAGTTTGTCGACGAGGTGACTGCCAATAAATCCCGCGCCGCCTGTGACAAAAACTTTCATACTGATGTTTACTCCCTGAGTCAGTTTATCTAGCTATTATTTAAGTATTTTTGCATAATTCGTAAAAAAGGACTGACCTAATTTCATTTAAATAAAACATTTTATAAGCCTGTTAGACTTTTCATTTATGCACGGTGTTATACTAGTTGAGGGAATAAAATGGTAAGGGTTCATAGAGATAACCTAATCTTTAGATGGATTACTAAAAATCATGAGATAGTTGTAGGTTTCAAAGGCATACAGCATAATAAATGCGTTTTGTGCGGTAATGTAGTTCCGTTAGGTAATACCATATGTGATGTGTGTTTTAAGAAGAGCAAGGACATAAGTAAAAAATAATAGTTTTTTTATCTGCTCAATCTCGAAAGGTAGTTTCTTATTGTCGTCCAGTGTGATTCTCCGTGATAAATTCCACATTTTACGAAATACTGATCCCATGTGAAGTCTTTCATCTCCTCTTTCATCTTAGAAAAGATGACGTAGTATATCAGAAAAGAAAAGATTAGAACCAGCACAAAAGCAATCAATTCAATATATTGTTCCATTATCCCATCTTCATAAAAGGATAACAAGTATACTCTTAAAAATTATTCTAAATTTAAAGAAAAAATGTAGATAGGTTTCCTTGGGCATTTGCCAATAAATATTAAAGAAATTATTCCGATTTCTTAACGTTTATTGCCTTTGGTCCCCTTTCTGAGGTTTCTAACTCATATTCTACTTTATCTCCTTCGTGGAGAAAAGTTCCCGATGGCACGGACGAACGGTGGACAAAGATGTCTTTTCCATCTTCACCCTGAATGAATCCGTATCCCTTTCGGGTGTTGTACCATTTAATACTTCCTTTCATTTTTTGTCCTCCCTTTGAACTTTGGAGTTCATACTTTTACAAAGAATAAAAACAAAAAGCCCAAATCCTTTGATTGTGCAAATCTTGTTTTCGTCCTTTGCAAATATACATATTAACCCCTATATTAAATAGGTTTCTATTATATTGAAATGATGAAAAGTTTGATATAGAAAAGCCCATATTTGCTGAAAATGCATTGCCGGTTTAATATCTCTATAATTGTGTGAATATGATGCTTAGTAAAGAAGAAATTAAAAAACGTCTTGATACAATTTATGCTCAGATACCAGATTTCGAGTGCATTCATTGCCACGAATGCAGCGGTCCGATTGTCTGGTTCAAACCTGAGGATATACTAATTAGGGATTACCTGAAAGAGCATAACATCAAATACGTTAAGTGGACAAAAGAAGAATTTGTTAAAAATAATATGCAATGTCCGTATCAGAAAGATGATCGGTGTAGCATATATCCGGTTCGTCCAATAGTCTGCAGACTGCAGGGTAATGTTCCTGATTTGCCATGTAAGCACAATAACAAACTTATGTCTAAAGAACAAATAGATAAAGTGAAAAAAGAACTGGATGAGCTTGTGAAAGAATTGGGTGGGTCCGGTGTAATATATGGCACTCGTAAGTATCCTAAGACATGATGTTTGAAAAGATTTTTACTAAAAATAATGGAACTGAAGTTGATTTTTTTGCTTTTTTACCTCTAAACATCCGAAAATGTTAAATTAGCTTAAATTATTCTTATATTGGTGATGGGACGGAAGAGATAAATAAAAAATTGTTAGTATATTTAATAAAGCAAGATTTGCTAGAATTGAAAGGTAAGGAAAAGAACTAGTCTTTTGAACCGAATTGGGTGCGGTTCCTCTTTCCGAATAGCATGTGGTTTTTATTTAACTAACTACAAAATCATACGATAAAAAGTTTGTAAGTTTACAATTTTTGAAAGAAATCCATTATTGTTTTTTCTTAAAGAAGTTACAGCTTCCGGTTGCTATGACGGTACGGCCATAGCATGTACCTCTCGTTTTCTTTACGTTGCTTTCCTCTGTCTTATAATGGACACAGCTAATGCATGTTCCTTTTACAACTTTAGATGCATCACCAACTCCCATGAAATCACCTCTATTTTCTAATAATGGTGTGATACTTTATAAATTAGTCGATGAATTTATTTGAAAATAAGAGTATTGACCACTCAGCTCGCCCATTTCTCAGCATGTTGCAGCACTTAGTGTGAGATGTTATTTCATCATCGTGGTCTCTTGGTAAAGTGAATCATACGTATTATATTTTTACGTATGCAAGTAATTACAAAAGGGCGTGGGAGTGTGAATGGAATTAGTGTAAAGGCCTGTCTTTTTTTGGTTTGTTCAGCCATTTGATGAAGAGCTCAAGGTGTTCTCTTGAAAACTGCATGTTTATCATATCGTTGTTTTTTGGGGATGATTCTTTATCAAGGTTTTTTTGAAGTTGTTTGTAGCAGTCAGGATAATACGTTGCAAGAAAATCGGCGTACGCCTCAAAAAAAAGAGTGGAGGTTGCGCACGTTTCGATGCCATAGACATATACGATATCGTTGTTTTGCACAAACACGGGATAATTACGACAAACCTTTGGTCTAACCGGATAGATGATGCACCGGTTCTTTTTAAGAAAAGAGCACGGCATATTGATTTTTATCTCTCCAGTCTTTAAGTTATACTTTGTATAATGCTCGACCAAAGATTTCGGGTTAATTTTCAGATACTTTGAAATTCTCTTGATATCTGCCTCATCGAGGTGTAAGACGCCTTCTATACAACAAAAGTTACACAGAGAACAATCAGAAAAATCACGAATCGTGGTGTTGATCAGTTCCTGCAAAGCCTGGGTACGTGTATTGCGTCTGTCCGAATTCATAAAAAACACTCGTTTTACCTGTCCCTATCTAAAACTTTCTTTTATTTTTTTCTTTTTGTTGGGCATAGTGAAACGATATAAATAGAAAAAAACCACCTAAACAAAATGCATTTGTTTATATTCAAAATAAAACTATATGAATCTAATGACTTCTATTATTTGAATATCATCCTCTAAATAATCAATATTTTCTCCAACTTTGATATAGCCATCAACCGAAATAAAATATCTCCAATAATTAATTGTAAGAAAATCGGGTTCTGTATGCTGTATATTTACTGCATTAAAAGTTACATTAATTTCTAAATTGTCCTGTTTTGCATATAGTGAAAACTTGGTAGGAATAAATCTGGCAGTATTAAATTTATAATCACTTTCTGTAAAACTAATGTTGTCTGGGTCAATTCCCATGTATCCACCATTTAAAATACTTAAAATCCCAAGATTTTCAGCAATTGTGTCATCTCCAAACCTAGTTTTTTGAATTTTAGCCCAAGTCAATGAATAATTTGCACTCATTATTTTTCCCCAATACCAGCCTGTTGCCCTAACACCTGTTTTAAGTGAAAAATTCCAGTTATGATCATGATACCCCGTACCAATTACTTGGAGTTCCTTTTCATTAACATTAATCGTTCCAAAGACATCTGCTTTCGGTTGTGCAACTGTCCAACCTTCATGAGAAGTAACATATGTAAAACCTTCAGATTTTCTGACAAACGTTAAATAAAGCCTTATTTTTTTAACTTCAACAGTAATTGTATAGTTCCAATTACCGGTTTTATTATATTCATCATAATCAAATTTTATTAATGGTTTATCTTTATATTTTACATCTGGAAATTCTTTTGAAATTTGAAAATCTCTTAACGGGTTTTTTACAACTACGCTTTCTTCAACCTTTGAGTTATTATAGATATTTACCAATTGCTGTACAAAGCCCCATTTTCTAAAGGATAATGCCCTTATTCCTACATGAGCACTGTAGTTGTCAGCAAATACTGCATCAAAATACCACCACTCGTATGAAGGATAATTTTTATTTCCATGATATGCATCATTTTTTGGAGTAATTGAATTAATAACTAAATTGCTTTTTTCTTTATTTAAAACTGACGCCTCCAAACCGTTTGTAATAGTTGGAATTAATAGTATTACTAATATTGCAAGTAGTGATATTGATTTTTTCATAGGTCCTATTGTTCTTTTGATTTATATATATAAATAGTTTTCTATAAAATTGCTAGAGAAGTTACTTGTTGGCCTGTTTAGATTTGGATGTCGGTTATCTTAGGTTTTATAAAGGGTTATTTGTATTTTGGAACAAGGTGGAAATTTATGAAAGCTGTTATAAAACAAGTTAAAGGATGTGCTTTTATTGGTAAAGCTGATAGTAACCATTGGACTGCCATTGATGTATCAAAAGAGACCTGCGGTTCAGATGCTGCTACTCATCCGATGGAGATGGTTT
>JBFYMG010000076.1:0-38040 GCA_041305025.1 Thermoplasmatales archaeon | reverse complement strand
TGCAGTTGTTATTCCTTTTCCTAAGCCAGAAATAGCTCCGCCCGTCACAATTATATAATTAGCCATCTCCCTATCAACAGGCAAGTAAATACGTTAAGTGATTTAAATGATTTCGCTTTCTTTTGCAATATTCCTTATATTATATATCAATCTAAATTAAAATAAATAAAAAATATAAACAACTCTAATTCAACAAGACGCAAGTCGCCAGAGCAACGGCTGTTGCATTAAAGTTATATTTTTATTTTCCCTTGGTCGTCAAGGATATTTCAATTGATGAGACGTTGGAACTTCTACCTTCTTCGTTGGTGATTGCTTCCGTTCCAATTTTTATATCCTTGATTTTTGCGTTGGTCACAAATCTATTCCTTGTTATTTCTGCTGTGTCTACGGCTCTGCTTATGGCTCTTCCTCTAGCTTTTATTACAACTTCGTCTGATCCGCCGTTGAACTGCGTTACGACTGCAAGCACGTAGCTCATTGGTGGTTTGCTTCCTACATATATGGTGTTCTCATCAGATATTTCTCTTTCTGTCATAATTTTTTTCTCCCTGTTGTTTCATTGTTTTTTGGTTCTTATGCCAACAATTTTATTGTTTATAAATATTTCTATGTCTGCCCAGGATAGTGCCAACTAGAAAAAAAGTAATTATTTGTTTTTAAGTGTCCCTCTCTTTTTGTAAAAATGTATTTTTTACTGCAAATTTTTTATTCCTCTAAAAACACCGCTGCGGCAAGTACCGTGGTCCATAGGCCGTTTTTGTCTCCCTCTGCTGTTTGCGCAACACTCTGTGTTCCGACGATTTGTTTACTCATTTTGTATTCTTGTTTCCGCTTGTCCCACGCGGTATCTGAATCAAACTCCAAACCCAACGTGGTCGCAAGCATTGTGGCGGCAAGGTCTTCAGTGTAATCCTCCAATTTTTTACCAATTACGCCAAAGCAATGGTGTTCTGAGATATAACCGTAGTTGGATCGGTCTTTTGGTGTTGCAACACCAACGGCTGCACCGATAAGTCGATTTGGTTCGTTAGTCGTGTTTCGCGACATAACTACATAGGTGATTTCACCGGCACGAAGATCCTGTATCCCCTTTTCTTTTGATATTATTTTACAGTTCGGTGGTACGATACTTGAGACATACACTAAATTACATTGTTCGATATCTGCGTCACGTAGCGCTAGCTCAAAGGACTGTAGTTCGTGCTTATGCCTTCCCACTCCTTTTGTAAAAAAAACTCTCTTAGGAACCATGTTTCTCGGAAAATAGCTTTTAGATTATAAATATATCTATATTTTAGCTTCTTCTTTTTCCTCTTCTTCAGCTAGTTCTTCTTTTTCATCAGGCTCTTCTTCATCTTCCTCGTCTTTTACTTCTATCTGTTTTTTAAGAAGCTCTTTCATCTGTTTTTGTATGTCTATTTGCTCTGGTTGAAACGCTTCTTCGGGTTCTTCCTCTTCTTCACCATCATCTTCCTCATCGTCGTCTTGTTTCAATTTATGATGAGGAGATTTTTTAGAAGACATTGCTTTTGTTTTTACAAGTTTTTCTACTTCTTCGTCTTGTTCGTCATCCTCTTCATCTTCAGGCCCAGCGGCAACTAACGACTTTCCCCTGGCTCCTTTTTTCGTTTGCGACTTCAGTATATCCCGCATTTGTTTCTGTATATTCACTTGCTGTTTTTGAAAACCAATTTGTTCCTGATGATATTGTGTGAGCTCAGTGCCTTGTGAAAGCTCCTCAACAAATTTATTTATTTTTTTGTAAGGATAAACTCCTCTCAACTCCGCTCTCATCTCTTTTTCCCCACTAAAAAAGAAAATCCCTCGCAATCTTTTTCCACCTTCTTTTTCTATGTTTGGTGCTTTCTTGCTATCAGCTACTGCGTCAGCTTGAGTAATTGGAGTAATAGTTCCAAATCCAAAAAGTTGGCCAAGAACTCCCTGTTTTTTATCAAAAGTTATTATTTTGTCGTATCTTATTGTTTTCTCTCTCTTTGTTAATAGGCCCCCTTTGAAAATAATCCTGTGATTAGATAGAATATACTTGTATGATCTACGATGTAGCTCAACAATTAAAAAGCCTGCAATTGACACAGCAACACTATAAACCGGAATAAAAACATTAACATCTTTTAGCCATCCCTGCCACGATATGAGAGCCACGCCACCAACAAATACACCAAGATAAAGAAAGAAAATAGTCCATTGAATTGTGGCAAGTGAAATTACAACACCAACTAATAGTAAAATCAGTCCCCACAATAATACCGGGTACCATGCGTTGCCACTAAAAAATCCTTTATAACTTGAAAAATTAACTAGCCATAAAACAACCAATCCCCAGATTATCAAAAATATACAAAGTGATTGCAGCTTTAAAAATGAAAGTGGGTGGGGAGAAAGTACTTTTTCTATCTTTTCATTCTTTAGTAGTTCGTCTTTACTTATTTTTGTCATCCTCATTCCTCTCAAATTACTTCATGCTTGTCTTGGTTTTAAATTTGTCGGTCTTATATTTTAGTAGCAAGATTGTAATCAAAACAGTGGATAAAATCATTACTAAATGTGAAAAGCGTTTAAACGATTTCAATTTCTAAATTATTTCCATTGTAGTCGTATGCCATCCAAGAATGCTCATCAAACGGACTAGCAACAATAATGTGCACCTTGCCAAATTTTCCAAACAGGTGCAAATCCGCATCAGACGGGCGAGGATAAGGGGAAGGGTGACTATGCACCGTTCCAACTGCACTAAAATCTATAGGAAGCATATGCAACTGAAATATGGCATGAGAATCACCAGATACCGTTCCAGGTAAAAGTACTATCTCTACAATTGTGTCTTTTGAAGTAGCATCAACACGCAGAAGACCACCGAACTCCGTAGGATAGTTTGATTTCGATGCCTCTAAAATTAGCTTCAAACATCTACGAGTGATTTTCCATGCTTTTGAAACCGGAGGAGTCTTTTCTTTTCGTTTAAAAAAGCTCATGGCCTTTATCGCACCAGTTTTAATCTGACCATCTCATAAAACGATTCGCCAAATCTAACAAACCTTGCTTTTTTTTCAGAACCAGTAACAACTACCTTACTTTCCGTGGTTACATTTTCTGTGTGATAACCATCAATTACTAGTTTTGTTTCTTTGCTTTTTGGCAGCAGTTTGATTTCTATTTTTTTATTAAGAGGAACAACCCACGGGCGTGCAGAGAGCTTAAACGGTGCAAGTGGTGCTACTACCATTGCATTAACTGCAGGGTCCATTATCGGTCCACCAACACTCAATGCATAGCTTGTGGATCCAGTTGGAGTAGCCACAATTACGCCATCTGCGCCCAATTCCTCAAGTAGTTCATTTTCTACAAATAGTTGAAGATACAAAATCTTTGCAATTTTTGCAGTCTGTACAGTCACCTCATTAGTGGCATCTGGAAGTCGTTTTCCATCAAACATTATTTTTAGTTTTGCTCTCTCTTCAACATTATATTTTTTATCAATAATTCTTTTCAAACCTTCGATGGCATGTTTTGATTCAACCTCTGCCAGAAACCCCATTCCTCCAGAGTTTATAGCAAAAATAGGTTTTTCTACAGACTGTAGTGCTCTCAGAATCGTTCCGTCCCCGCCAACTGTAACAACTATATCGGTCTTTTTGTTAATATCGCTCAATGAACATCCTTTCGTTCCAATTTCTTTTGCAAAACCCTCTTCTACAAAAACTTCTCCATTTTTACTTAGAAATTTATAAACCTCTTTTGCTACAGATGATGATTTTCTAACATTTGGTTTGCAAGCCAATCCCCATTTCATTCGCCTTTCAACTCCTTAAATTTTTTTCTGTATTTGAGTAATGGTAAAAGCTTAACCATTAAAGTTGGGTGTCTCTTTGCAACTTCCTTTACTAGACCCAAGGTGCTTATCTCATCAAATTTTATATCTTTAAGTGAGTGGGCAATCATGTTAAAGGTTTTATCATCCATATCAAGCATTATTTCTTTTACAAGATAGTTCCTTTGTATCTTTTGGCCAAAAGCACTTTTCCAACCATCCTCGTAAACGCCTAAAAATTCTTTACTGAAATTTTGCTCTTTTACTGCTTTACCTATAGTTTCACCTGCAATCTTACCTCCTTCAAGACAATGAGTAAGGCCTCCTCCCGTAATCGGATCAACATGACGAGCAGCATCACCAATTAAGATAAGATTGTCTCTTACTGTTTCCACCGGATTTGCTACTGGTACTGCACCTGCCAAGAAACGAAGCGGTTCAGCATTTTTCAGTCTAGAATCTTTTTCGATGAATTTATCTAAAAGTTTCTTTGCAAGTCCCGCTTCAGAAAGACTAGCAAGTAAACCTATTCCAACATTTGCGGTATCTTTTCCTTTTGGAAAAACCCATACATATCCACCTGGCGCTAATTCTCTGCCAAGGTAAAAATCACAGTAGGCATCCTTGCAATCAACATTTGCAAATGTGTATTGACAGCAAGTTTCCAAATCTTTTGGTTTCAGAAGAGTGTCTATGCCTGCCCATTGACCAACTTTTGACTCTACTCCATCAGCACCAACAACCATATCTGCCTCTATTTCAAACTCTTCGTCAAAATGTTTAGCGTTTACGCCTTTAATTTTACCTTTGTCTTTAATCAAGCCGGTGGCCTGAGTATTCATCATAAATTTTGCACCAGCTTTTATTGCCTGGCGCGCAAGTTCCTGATCAAAGATATCACGATAAATGACATAGCCCGTTTCATTTCCAGCTTGCTCAGCTGAAAGTGTTACACAGGTTCTGTCAGGTGAATAAATATGTGCCCCATCCATTCTACCGGCTATCCAACGGGTACCTTCCAGCATATTCCATTCGTCGATTTTTCTACTGATCCCTTCTCCGCATAGGACGGGCACACCAATTTCCTGTCTTCTTTCGATAACTAATACCTTTGCACCAGCTTCTGATGCAAAACGAGCCGTAACACTTCCTGCAGGGCCACTTCCCACTATAACAACATCATATTTCATGATCAGCGTCCCTCCTCGTCAATTGCTCCAATGGGACATGTTTTGATACAAATAGCGCAACTTATGCATTTGCTTGCTGTAACGTACGCTTTACCGCCACACATTGAAAGTGCATCTTGTGGACATACTGATATGCAACCTCCGCATGCAAGGCATTTTTTTCTGTCAACTTTTGCTTTAGGCTTTGCCATAAGATTCACCTCGTGCAACACCAGAAGCTATCAGATGTGCCACACGTATGGGTTCAGGTATGGCACCTCGTATTGTCGATAGCTTTATTATTTCTTTTGTTTCCTCTATAGATATGCCAACGCACTTAACATAGATGGGATTGTGCAAAGTTTTTACCATGTGAAGTTTTCCTTTTTTCATTAGATTTAACCGTTCATTCCAATCTTCAAAATTCTTCTGCAATGCTTTTTTTATTTTTTCAAAATCAGGCTCATCTCTTGTGATTGTTATAATTGGTAGATCTGTAGTAGAGTATACTTCATCTATATCAACCACGTTAAAGCCACCAAGTGTAATCCCATCAAGCATCATGGCTTTCAATTGTTTTCTATGTCGCGTATTTTTTATCATTTCCTTGCATATGCATGTCGCGTCAGATCCGTCGACGTTTATCTGACTTTTCAAAACGCCTTCAAGATATTCTCCGCCACGCATTACAACACCAATTACTGTTGCATACTTGTCAGTAAACGTAAAAGGCGAATCGTCAACCCCCAACAGTCTAATTTGCTGTTTCATTCAACAAAATAAAACCTACGCCATTCTAATAATGTTTCGACAAAAGTAATTCAAAAGTTATAATAGGGACAAATCCCCAGTTACCTTATCTATAATGTTGTCTGGTGCAGGTCCAATTCCTAAAACCGTTTTTGTTCCTGCAGGTATTTCTGTGTGACCTGCATCTTCCACGATATAGGCAAAGATATCAAGTTCCTTTGCTTTCTCTCTCAGTGGATAAAAATCTTTCTCGTTATCCACTTTTACAACGGCTTTTTTTCCACCTTCGTTCTGCCATTTTGTAAACCATTTAGAATTAATCCTTTTAGTTTCTAAAGCGCATGTAACGGCAGCATGAGCAACTTGGGCGGCAAGTTTTCCTGGGGAAAGATTCAAATCTTTTCTTGTAACAATTACCATCTTGTATTCAAAATCCATCTACTTTACCTTCTATATCTTCAGGTGTATCTATCTTTTGAAAAGATGCATTCCGCCATTTTTCCCCCATCTCTTCGGCTTTACTAAAGTCTACCAGTCCTTTTACAAGAAGTGTTTTTTCCTCTTCTTCAATATGTTTTAGAGGAAAACCAAGATACTTACTACCTGATTTTACAATAACGACATCATCATTTACAGCAATGCTCTCTCCGATTTTATTGCCACCGCCATCTAACACAAAACGACAAAGCAAATTGTTTGCCTTAAATTCCTTTTTAACCTCATCTTCTTTCTTTTGTTTTCTACTATTAAAAAAGGATATTCCTACTATACTCTCTAGTGTTATTATAGCAAACATTATTCCAGCAAATATGGTAGAGTCCACAGCCGAAGTATCTGCGATTCTGTTATAAATCTTTTGAACTATACCTACAACAAACATGAAAGATTACGATGCAGCAATAATAGGTGGCGGACCCATTGGCGGATACGTAGCCAAAAAAATTGCACAAAATGGATTTAAAGTAGCAGTCTTTGAAGAACACAAAAAGATAGGAGACCCGCTCAAATGTGCAGGGCTAGTAACGCCAAGAGTTTTTGATTCTCTAGATTTTTCAGGAGAACTGGTTGTACAAAATAGAATCAAAGGAGCGCATATTCATTCCCCATCAGATCATATTTTAACTATTGGCGGAGACAAAGTTCATGCGCTTGCAATAGATAGATCCGAGTTTGACAGGGAAATGATAAACTATTCGGTGGAAGAAGGCGCAGATATTTTTTTAGAAAATAAAGTTACGTCCGCTAAAAAAAATGAAAATTGCATTGAATTAAAAACATCGCAAAATAATGATATCAACTGTAAATTGCTGATCGGTGCAGATGGTGCACATTCAAAGACTAGAGAATGGTTTAACCTACCAAAACCAACAGAAATCTTAAATGGAATCGGAGCCGAATTAACAAATACAAGACTAGATCCAGATTTTGTAGAACTCTTTGTCGGGAAAAATATTGCACCCGGTTTTTTTGCTTGGGTCATACCAACAAATGAAAATGGAACAAATGCTAGAATTGGACTATGTACCGTTCAAAATTCGGTACATCCGCCAAAATACTACCTTTCAAATCTTTTCAAAAATAAAATTCTATCACCTTATTTAAAAGACGCAAAAATAACACAAAACATAGGCGGTTCTATTCCGTTAGGTGCCCTGAAAAAGACATACTCTTCAAATGTTCTTCTTGTCGGAGATTCAGCGGCACAAGTAAAACCAACGTCAGGTGGCGGCATCTATACGGGCTTGCTTTGCGCCACTCACTGTTCGTCTGTTGCCATAGAATCACTCAATGAAAACGATTTTAGTTCTAACTTTCTTAAAAAATATCATAAATTATGGACGGCAGACATAGGCAGAGAACTGAACCTTGGAATGAAATTTAGAAATATTTCCAAGAATCTAACCGACAATCAAATGGACAAATACATAGAAAAATTTCAGACCTCAGAAATTACGGAAATTATAACAAAATATGGAGACATTGACTATCCCTCAAAGCTGGTGAAACCACTTCTGAAGAAAGCTCCATCTCTAATAAAGTTCCTTCCAAATATAATCAGAGATTGAACTGTTACTTTTTAGATGATGGTGGTGGAGGCACATAGTACTCTTGTTCTTCATAACCTTCAGATTCTTCTTCGTCCTCTTTGATTTCTTTTGTCTTTTTGGGACGACTTCTTTTGCCTCCAAATCCCTTTCTTTTCTTTCTAACAATCAAAATCGCTATAATTAGTACAATTGCTATTATAATACATACAATACACGGAAGGAAAATAGACAACGCAAATAATGGAGAAGGTACTATCTTAAAGTTAACTATGTCTGTAAGACCAGACTCTGAAGCATCAAACGAAATCTCAATGTAGTCTCTTCCATCGGCGGTCTTTCCAGGAACCAGTCTATTCAAAGAATCGCTGGCATCCATTGTTGTTCCACGTGGTAAAACAATCCTATATGTAACATTCTGGTTTTGTAAACCTGCTAAATTTAGACTCTGTTCATTGATTTCGAATTTTGGAGGCGAAAAAGAAAGACCGAAAGACACAGGATATGAACTATGCGCATCCGATGCAGTTTTAACTGGCGTGCTGGCATCCATATTTGTAATTTCTCCATCCCATGATGCTATAGACTGATCAAAATCATCTCTTTTTACAAGCCCATTAATTTTTAATCCAGACAGTAGACTTGCCAATCTAGTTTCGAAAAGTGTTTTTTCATTGGCCAAAAATTCATTTATATCCTCTCCCGCAAATACGTTTTCTTCTACGCATAATCTGAACGCATCCGAATTAAAATGGCCTAGTTTTACTTTGTCAGGCAAAGTAAATTCATCAGGTAAAGTTGTTACGTAATAGTTGTTAGTTTCCTTCATATATAATTTTGACGTCAGTTCCGCTTTGCCTGTAAAAAGACCAAACAAATTCAAATCCAGTCCGCTGTATTCGATTTCTATGGTCGTCTGTATTTTCTCGTTAGAATATTCAGGTGCGTCATCTGATTTAAATCCACCGGAAATGGGTTTACTTTGATTCCACTTATAGATTTTTTCTCCAGCCAATGAGATATTATCTGGTAGGTAGAATGAACCATCGTACTGATAACCTATCTCACCAAGTTTGTCGCCAAAATTAATATCAGTTGATGAAATATTTGCCGTTGCACCAGAATCAATCAATCCAAATAATGCCCTTGCTGAAACATCACAAATCTTCAACCTTATATCATTGTTAGACACTTTGGCTTTTATTGGCGGCTCTTTGTTCATATTTGTTATGTCGTAAGGTGTTGAGCAATTGGTAGTTGTCTCGGGGTTCCAGCTAAACGATGTAGTAAGTGTTTGGTTCAAAGATGATTTTTCTATTGCTGATATAGCGGCTATCTCGACAGGTTTTATTGTCTTATTATAAAAATTATCCCAAGAAGTAAATTCATTGTCAATAAATAGTCTAATCCCATCGGATGTTACAAAGTCTAGATTAGTAACAAAATCAGGTAAAATACTATAGTTTCTGATATCTACGCTTTTAGCTAAAATATTGGTGTTTAAGTCAATAGACCTGGCGTTTCTGCCATCCAATTCAAATTCTAGAGTAATTTCTTCACTAGTTTGTTTTGGAGTTGAAGGCGTTTTAGTCTGAATCGACAGTGTTGCTTGATTGGTTTTTGCATCTCCAATTCTGTTATCAGCCGTCCAAGTCATCTCATTTTTGTATAAGTCCGTTACTTGCGTATTTGCAGACACCAGTCTTATCGAGGAAGGCAACCTATATGTGAACGTATTCAACCACCCCGCTTCTGCAGGAATGTTAAAAGTATATGATACTTCAGCACCCATGTCTAATACTCCGTTGACAAGCCCGTAAGCATCTACAGCTTCATTCATATCAAAAAATGTAGAAGTTAGATTAACGGCACAGTTTTCATAAAATACTGAGTTTTCATATATGGGTCTATCGTTTAATGAAACGACGTCTGCGTTTTCAAATGTAGTTTCTAGGTGATCTTTTACTGAACTGTGCAAAAGATATTTTATCACTCCTAATGCCTCTATATCACTAGTATTCGTACTTGTCGCCAAGTGTTCTATGCCTGCACTATCATAGACTTCATCAAAAGCTGTTGCCTCATTAACATCCATTGTAACATATATTTCTAAATAAGTCGCGGTGTTAAATTCAATATCAAAATTTGCTGTCACTATGCTTTCCATATCGTCTTCTGCGTTTACAACGTCAAATAAAAATAACGGTGATAAAAGTGATACAGCCACTATTACATAGAATAATCTATTCAATCGCATTGCACCCACCATCCTTCTAAAGAACTAAACATTTGCCCTTATAAAAACTTTCTTACGAAATTTACGAAACCCCTAAAAACACATTCGCAATTCAAACATTGTTATAAAATGTACATCATTGGCGGAACCGCATCAAAAACAGTTGCTGAGGATTTATCTAGAGAACTACATGTTCCTCTTGCAAAAACAATATCTAAGCGTTTTCCAGATGATGAATTGTACGTACGTATTTTGGACGACATCTCTGGAGAAGATGTAATAATTGTACAAACTACTTACCCTGACCCAAATATCGTGGAACTATTCTTACTACAAGATGCTGCTAAAGAATCTGGTGCAAATGAAATTACAGTTGTTATTCCCTATATTGGATATGGCCGCCAGGATAAAAAATTCGAAGCAGGAGAACCGATAAGTGCCAAAGCAATTGCAATTCTCATTAGTTTGCGGGCAAATAAGATAATTACAGTTGACCCGCATAAAGAGCACATACTTGATTTTTTCACTGTGCCTGCTTTTAGTTGCTCTGCCATTCCTCAAATAGCAGCATATCTTAAGAATAAGAATATTGACTTGGTTCTTGCCCCTGATAAAGGAGCACTAGATAGAACAAAAAAAGCCTCAAAAATCATGGACTGTGATTTTGACTATATGGAAAAAACCCGCATAGATGGAACAACCGTAGAAATAAAAACAAAGAGTCTGGATGTGAAAGATAAAAAAGTAGCAATAATCGATGATATCATTTCCACAGGAGGTACGATGGCCCAATCAATAAAAGAACTTAAAAAACAAGGAGCTAAACAAGTTTTTGTAGCGTGTACTCACGGCTTATTTGCTGGTGAAGCAGTAAAAAAAATTAGTTCAGCAGGTTGTAATGAAATTATATCTACAGATACAATAAAGAGTGATTTTAGTAAAGTAAAAATTGCACCATGTATTGCAGAGATGTTAAAGGATAAATAAATTATCCGAAAGCATCAGGTTTATTAACAGACGTTAATTATATCTTTTGTTATAATTGTAGATAAGGTATTTATAAGACTATAGATTTACGAGTTTGAATTATTCCTAGGTGAGAAAATGCGAAAACGGGCACAAAGAAAAGGAATACTTACAGTAGAACCAAAGCATATTATGCCTACAGTGAAAATGGAAGAAAAATCATCATATATTAAAAAAAATTGGTGGATTGCAATAACATTAATTGCAATATTCTTGCTGGTGCTGTTTTTTAACTCATATTTTAATATCACTTCCGAGGTCGCAATTAATCCAGAAGGAACATCTCTAGATAAATTCTATTTATCTGGTCCTGACCCGTATTATAACATGCGACTCGTTAATGGTACTATTGAGACGGGTAAATATCCATACTACTCTGCAAAAGATCCACTTCTTAACTATCCTTTAGGACAAAGTGGTGGTAGGCCTCCATTTTTGAATATGCTGGCCATAGGTTTCAGCAGGCTGCTTTTGCCTTTTATGAGTGAAGTTGATGCAGTTGGATATTCTATGCAGTTTGTACCCGCCCTTTTTGGTGCTCTATTAATATTCCCAGTTTATTTTATTGGAGAAGCGCTCTTCGGTAAGAAAGCTGGCCTTATTGCAGCTTTTCTTATAGCACTAATACCCGCTCACATCAGCTCAGGGCACGGTTCCGCATATTCACTATTTGACCACGATTCACTAAACCTTCTGTTGTTTTTCTTGGCATTTCTGTTTCTAATAAAAGGCATCAAAGATAAAGATTCAGTTAGATCTGTATTGTACGCTCTTCTCGCAGGAACCGCTGTTGCCGCACTGACCATGGTGTGGGTTGAAGCACAATACATCTATGCCATAATTGCAATTTATGTAATTGTGCAAATGTTGATAGATATTTTCATGAACAAAATGGAAATAAAAGTACCTATTGTTTCTTTAGTTGCGTTATCTTCAGGATATCTCATTTCATTACCAGTTACCGCAACAAAAGTAGGCGGCTTCGCTCCAGATATTCCTCTGTTTTTGTGTCTAGGTATCGCAGCTTTTTCCATGGTGTACTTTACCTTTAATAGAAAGAAAATTCCGTGGACACTGTCTCTTCCTACTATTTTAGGCATCGGTATATTTGGTTTAGTCTTTCTATATTTCATTGATGCCATCTCTTCGGCTGTTCCATTTTTTTCTCCGCTTTCACGACTTTCAGGCATACTATATGGTAGCGGAATTTACGGAAATAAAGTATCAATGACGATTGCTGAGGCAAGTACCTACAACATCAGTCATACTGTGATGTCATTTGGCCCCGCACTCTATTGGCTTGGTTGGGCCGGGTTCCTATTCCTCATTTACTATTACTACAAAAACAAACAACGCAGAGACTATCTCTTCATAATTGTCCTTTTTGTTATAGATATGTGGCTTACTGGCACTGCTGGTCGTTTTATAAATGACATGGTTCCGCTGATTGCCCTGCTTGGTGGTTGGGTAGTATGGATAGTTGTAGATAAAATCGATTATAAACAAATGGTACGAAACATTAGAAGTGCGGGCGGAGGTCTCCACGGCCTAAGACGAGGAGTAAAAATCCTTCATATCTTTGGCGTTCTTTTTATTGCATTTTTGGTCATATTGCCTAACGTGTACATTGCTTTTGATGCAGCTGTTCCTGTTAACAAAAAAGCCGATGTATTTGGTGCTGGAGCATCAGAAGGAGCATTTGGTCTAGCAACAGGTAAAGAAGCATATTGGGTAGATGCATATAGCTGGTTAAGCAAACAAGATACAAATATCACAGATTTTGCAAAGAGACCTGCATTTATTTCCTGGTGGGACTATGGCTTTTATGAAGTAGCATTGGGTTCTCATCCAACCGTTGCAGATAACTTCCAAGATGGTATTCCACCAGCAGCTAATTTCCATACAGCAACAAGCGAAAAAGAAGCAGTAGCGGTTTGGATAGTAAGACTGCTTGAAGGCAATATCCGAGATAATAATGGATTATTTTCAAATAGCGTTATCGAAGCATTAGAAAATCGTCTGGGTAAGAATGAAACCGACAATATTACAAAATGGATGAAAGGGCATTCTCCTTCATATAATACTCCAATAGGGGAAGAATATAATAAAGAGTTGAGTAAAAGCTGGTTGGTTGGGCAGCAATACGGGCCAAATGCATATTATCGTGATATTACAAAACTTCTTACCGATTCTTTAGATGATGAGAGTATTACTTGGCTGTATCATGATATTCAAGAGGCCACCGGTTATAGCATTCAATATTACGGTGTCGAAGGCTATGATAAACAGATTTTTAACATATTTGGATTTTTAGCAGATAAAAGTTTGCTCATGGTTGCTGGTCAATCAGGTAACCCTGAAGACGATTTCATGCAAATACTATATGTTACCAACTCAGGTAAAGAGTACAATTATACCCAAGTTAACGAGTTGAGCCAACAAGAGTTGATGGACGATCCCATAGTTAACACAAAACCCTACTATAAAGACGCTTACTTTGATACAATGTTCTATCGAACGTACATAGGCCCAGCATCAGGGACCTCTGGTCAGAAAGAAGAGTTTAGCTATCAGTTGCCATGCATTGATATGAGGCATTTTTATGCAGAATATATCTCCAATTATTCAAAATATGCATACTATCAAGGTAAAAGTGCTGTTGTAATTGCTAAATATTATGAGGGCACCTATGTTAACGGTTCGGTTACGTTTAATAATAACTTAGTTCCTGTTCAAATAGCAGTTCAAAAAGACATTTATCATTATGGAGCATATATTCCTGTTGATCATGACAAAGTCTATACTTCAAGCGGCAAATTTAATCTAATCGCTCCTGCAGGTAATATCACACTTCAATTACGTAGAAATACCGAGTTAGGTGATAATGCATTTATAATAAAAAATGTGACTTTTGATAGTACAACTAACTCAGAATTATTCCCCATATCTGATGCAGAGGCAATGCGCAACTATGGTACAAACTACGAACGTATTGTTAACATATCTATTGAGCCTGGAAAAATCGAAGGTTATACCTATGAGGATGAGGATGATATCGAAGGATATAATGTATCGATCGATAAACCCGTGCCAAATGTTGAAATAACCATATATGAAATAGAAGAATTTGATACACAAACAGGCAATATAAAAAGCACTGGCGGGATAAGTACTTTTACTACAGATAAAAACGGATATTACAATGCATCAAGTTTAATGCCTGGTTTCTATTTGGTCCAGGCGGTACTTGATGATTTTGTCATACATGAAAACTACATAAAAATTAACTCTGGAAACAATAGCTACAACATGTCAAAGCCAAAACCTGCCGCAGTGGAAGGTAGGACTTACTACGATTCCAATGAGAACAGCAATTATGATGCTGGTGAAGAATTAGTTAATGTAGATGTTGAAATTCTCTACAGCATGCTTGATGGAAACAAAAAACAGGTTGGCGAAACCACAACAGATAGTTCAGGAAGATATTCATTCTCTTCATTAATACCCGGATCCTACACTTTCAATGCTACAAAATTCAATACAACGACTGGCAATATCGACTATCGGGCAGAAGAAGAAAACCTTCTAGCAGAAAATACGACAACAAGTTTCAACATTTCAATGAACCTGGCTCCAGTAACTGTGAGCGGATATACTAAATATGAAGGCGAAAACATAGGTGGAGTTTCTCTTGCATTTTCACCGGATGGCGGTATAACGGGCAACACCGCAGTAAAAGATGATGCAGTATCAAACGAGACAACCGGTCGTTATTCAATCGAATTGACACCTGGATCATACAATGTGTCAGCAACTAAAAAAGTAGGTCAGATAACTGCTTACTCATACGATTATAAGTTAGAAATATACAAAGGTGAAGAATCAAGAACTGCTAATGTAAATATGAATAAAGTATCAGTTACAGTTAGTGGCAGTACAAAGTACAACGGAGAAAATGTAAACAATATTACAATTGACTTTGAACCAACTAGCATACAAGACAATACTGCAGAATTCGCTCGAGCAAAGTCTAATGAAAATGCATTTTACGAAATCGAGCTTGTGCCAGGCTCTTACCTAGTTTCAGTTAATGAAACTGTAGAAGAAACAGGCCAAAATGTCACCTATACGTTTTCCGGTACTTTAGTGATACAAGACACGGACATAACCAAAACTTACGATATCGCCCTAGCAAGAAAAATAGAATCCTAATTATTTACCAAATATACAACTATTAAGAAATTTAATTAACAGTATCACTAATACTTTTTATCATGCTTAGTTTAAGTCAAGGCATAAAATCAGTTGAATTTGCAAGAAATGTTGTCGAATCATATGTAAAAAACAAAAAAACATCCTCATCTGATTTGGGAAAAGCCTTTGATGAAAAACTAGGTGTATTTGTTACGATTCATACATTTCCTGAGCATGACCTGCGCGGATGTATAGGAATTCCTTTTCCAATAATGCCTTTGAAAGAAGCAATAATGGACTCGGCACAATCAGCAACAAGAGATCCACGTTTTCCTCCTTTAAAAGAAAATGAACTTAATAACATAATAATAGAAGTTACAATACTTACAAAACCGGAGATAATAAAAGTAAAACAACCACAAGAATATTTTAATCAAATTGAAATAGGACGAGACGGACTAATCGTTGAGCAGAGTTTCTACAAAGGCTTACTTCTGCCACAAGTACCTGTCGAACAAGGCTGGGGTAAAGAAGAGTTCCTTTCCCATACGTGTATGAAAGCAGGACTTTTACCAGATGCGTGGGTCGATAAAGATATAAAGATATCTAAATTTAGCGGACAGATATTTACTGAAATCAAACCCAGCGGAACAATTGAGGAGAAAAGTCTAGATGGATCTGACAATTGAAGGAAAAGCCTATATTAATGGAAATTTTGAAGACTGGTGCGTAGGAATAACCGATGGTAGAATATCTGCTATCAAAAAGATACTCAAAGGAGACGAGCACTACAATTTTAGAGGCAAACTTATTCTTCCTGCAGGAATTGATGTTCATGTTCATTTTAGAGATCCTGGATTGACTCATAAAGAAGATTTTTCTACTGGAACAAAAGCTGCAGCGCATGGCGGGATTTCTTGTATTTTTGATATGCCCAATACTATTCCGCAGACGACCACATTACAAACTATTTCTGATAAAATTATCTCGGCCGGAAAAAAAGCGTATGTAGATTTTGGTATTTATGCGGGCATTACGGACGGCAATATAAAAAATATTGATGAGTTGGCCAAAAAATGCTGCGGTTTCAAGATTTACCTGGGAGGTACTACGAATTCTTTGCAATTTAGTTCGAACAATCTAAAAGAAACATTTGATTGCATCAAATCGACAAATAAACCTGTTTTGATTCATGCTGAGGAAAATGGCTGTCTTGTTAAGCACAAGTTAAAAGAAAACAGTCTAGTCGATCATATGAATTCACGTCCGGCTGAATGTGAAGAAACTGCAATAAAAAACATAATAAAAACATCAAGAGACAGCAACACAAAAATACACATTTGTCATCTTTCATCAATTGAAGGACTTGAGTTGTTAAGAAAACATTCAAAAAATATTAGTTGCGGTGTTACACCCCATCATCTGTTGTTTACAGCCCAAGGCGACCTGAAGCTACAGTCGCATTACAAGGTAAATCCACCACTTAGATCCGATTTTGATAGGGAAGCTTTGTTTGATGCTCTTAAAGGTGGTTTAATCGATATCCTTGAGTCAGATCATGCACCACACACACTTGAAGAAAAAGATAAAGAATTTGATGTAGCCCCCTCTGGTCTTCCAGGTGTGGAGACAACATTTCCATTGTTTTTGCATATGGCTAAGAAAGAAACCCTGTCATTTCAAATGTTGATCTCACTTCTTTGTGAAAAACCTGCCGAACTACTAAACGTTCCTAAAGGCAGAATTCAAGTTGGAAACGATGCTGATTTTATCGTAGTAGATCTCAAGAAAGATTGTAAAATCAAATCTGAAAATCTCCATTCTAAATGCGCTTGGACGCCATTCGAAGGACTGCCGGCAATATTTCCTGAATGCGTTTTTGTTAGGGGAGAAAAACTTATAGAAGACTATGAAATGATAGGGGCAAAAGGATTTGGCAAGTTTGTTGGTGAATAAGACATGATTGCACTTCCTGCATGGTTTCAAATATTTTTCTTTTCGGCAATACCGTGGCTTGAGGCACGATATATCATACCATATGCTATGTTGGAATTACACTGGAACTGGTGGCAGGCTTTTCCATTGGCAGTAGCTGGTAATATTTTGCCAATTCCGTTTATACTTTTGTTTTTCAAGCATGTTGAGAAGTTTTTACGTAGATACAAGTTTTGGGTCAGAATCATGGATTGGCTTTTTGCTAGAACTAGAAAAAAGGCAAATAGTAAAATAATAAAATATGAGTATCTCGGTTTGTTGGTATTTGTAGCATTGCCTATACCATTTACAGGTGGATGGACTGGAGCACTTATTGCGTATCTATTTGGTCTGAAATTTTCTAAGTCTCTCCTTACAATATTTGTTGGAGTTATTATTGCCGCCCTCATAATGATATTCGTTACATTAAACGTTGGTTGGTTGTTATCTTATCTAGGCATAAATGTATAGGCTTGTCTATGGACGAAGAAATAAAGTTATTGGCTCATAAAATCGTTGACAAAATCTGTAGGAAAGTAAGAAAAGCATATTCAACTGAATTTCATAAGTTTGGAACTAGTATGGGTATAGGTGCCGATGGAACTCCTACAAAATACATTGACAAACTGGCTGAAGACGTTGCCCTTGATCTCCTTAAAAAATCGGATGTAAAAGTAAATCTTTTGAGCGAGGAAGCTGGTTTTGTTGATTACGCTGGCGAATATACTTTTGTCTTAGATCCAGTTGATGGTACCCGCAATGCTTACAGAGGCATACCTCTTTATTCTGTTTCTTTGGGTATTGGAAAATCTACGCTTGGTGATGTTAGATACGGAATAGTAAAAAACATTCCAACTGGAGATGTTTTTGTCGCAGAAAAGAAACACGGTGCCTTTCTTAATAAAAGACGTATTTGTGTACCTGATTATCCTGATAAAGATCTTCTTTCGTCTCTTGGTCTTGGTAAAAATTTCGATAAATTGACACTTTCTTTGGCTCAGAAAGATTATGTGCGCTCTCTTGGTTGTGCATCTTTAGAGATGTGCATGATTACCGTTGGTGCGTTGGATTTCTATGTTGTCGGCAAGGAATACATTCGCGTTACTGACATTGCCGCTTCTACTCTCATTGTACGGGAAGCAGGTGGTATTGTGACGAATGCACAAGGTGAACCGCTTGATATGTCTCTTAGTTTAGATGAGCGTGTTAGTGTCATTGCTGCCTGTAATGAGGAATTGATTAAGAGGATAGTCTCCTTAACGTAAACCTTTAAAACATGTTCAGGTTTAACGCTGCTTTGAAATGAGCATTGCTGAAGATATCATTAAGAAGGCGAAAAAGAAGCCATTGCATTTTTCCTTGTTAGATCCAGATAAGCAGAGCCCTAAGGAGGCAGGATTCCTTGCAAAAACGGCATCAGATGCGGGTAGCAGCGCCATTATGGTCGGCGGTTCTACACTGAGTTCACAGAAACAAGTTGATGAAGCAGTCAAATCAATTAAAGAAAATACTGATCTGCCAGTAATTTTGTTTCCATCTGGTGCTAAATTTCTAAGTAAATATGCTGACGCGGTATTTTTTATGAGCCTGCTAAATTCTCGTAATCTTGGTTATGTTATTAGAGAACATGTTAAGGGAGCGCCTTTTGTAAAACTCTCTGGACTTGAACCAATATCGATGGGTTATGTTATTGTTGAACCAGGTATGACTGCGGGCAGAATTGGTGAAGCCGATTTGGTTAAAAAAGACGATATAGATACAGCCGTTGGTTATGCCCTTGCAGCCCAATATCTAGGAATGAAGTTTTTCTATCTTGAGGCGGGATCCGGAGCAACTTATCCCGTATCTAATGAAATGATTGCTGCTGTTAAAAAGAACATTAACGTTCCACTTCTCATAGGTGGCGGGATAAGGGACGAAAAGATTGCACGTGAAAAAGCACATGCTGGAGCAAATATAATTATTACAGGTACTACGCTTGAGACAGAAAAAAATTTGAAGCAAGCTTTGTCTGATATAATTGATGCTATTGAAGGATAGATTGTCATGAAGATTTTATTGAGTATTGGGGGTGCATCAGGTAGCATTTATGGAGTTAGGCTACTAGAGGAACTTAGAAAATCAGGTAATGAACTGCATCTCGTTGTTTCTGATGGTGCAAAAAAGATTGTGGAACATGAAACAAAGTATAAGCACTCAGATTTAAAAAATAAAGTAAATTTTTTTTACGAGAATGATAATTTATTTGCCGGACCCGCAAGTGGTTCTTTTCAACTCGATGGAATGATTGTTGCGCCATGTAGTATGAAAACGCTTTCTGCAATTGCAAATGGGTACAGCGATACTTTAACATCTCGCGCAGCTAGTTGCTGTCTGAAAGAAGGAAGAAAACTTATTCTTGTGATTCGTGAAACACCGTTAGATTTACCAGGAATTAAAAACATGCTTTCTGCAAAGCAAGCTGGAGCAGTCATTCTTCCAGCTATGCCTGCATTTTATCATAAACCAAAGAAAATTGAAGATTTAGTCGATTTTATTGTCGGCAAGACTCTAGATCAACTTGGTATAAAACATTCTCTTTTCAAACGATGGAAGTAATAGAATATCCAACTAAAATGATTTATATGTCAAAATTTAGTGAAATTAGAGATATAGCTCATAATGATTTCAAAGAAGCAATAAAGATATACGAAGAATCTTTTCCATCAAATGAACGGCAATCTAAAGATACGATTAAAAAAAGAATCAAAGGAAATCTTTATCGGATGTTTATCGGTCGCTCGAAAGATAAAGTAGTCTTTATGGCGTTGTTGTATCCATTGAAAAACACTGATTTTGTTTTGCTTGACTACATGGTAACTGACGAAGATTTTAGAAATAAAGGCATGGGAACAGATTTCATAAAAAACATATTGGGAAAAATTACACCCAACTATTTAATATTGGAAGTTGAAAATCCTAATTACGGAAATAATAAAAGACAAAGAGAAAGACGGATTAATTTTTATAAAAGACTTGGTGCAAAAGAAATGAAAAATATAAGATATATTTTGCCACCGCTGTCCGGAAATATTCCTACTGAAATGATATTGATGATTTTGCCAAACTATAGTGAGGGAAAAATGGACGGTCTTATTGTTAAAAAACTTATTATCCAATTGTATAAGGAACTGTACAATAGGAATGAGAATGATGATCTTTTAAACTCATTCGTCAATGATATAAAAAATCTTGTAGAGTTAGTGTAGAGCATCTAATTAAAAGCAATTTCATTTTTCACACATTTTTACAAAATTTTTGAATATCTGTTCACCATGTTCAGTGTGTTCTACTTCTGGATGAAACTGCAATCCATAAAACGGTTTGTTCCTATGTCGCATCGCTTGAATTTTGCAATTTTCACTCTCAGCTAGTCTGTCAAAAAGTTTAGGCAAGGCCGTCACTTCGTCGTTGTGAGACTCCCAGACTATTGATTTTTTTGGTACACCCTCAAAAAGGGCGTCCCCCTCTTTCAACAATGTAAGTTCAACCTTTCCGAATTCTGGTATTTTTGATGGTTCTGCCCATCCGCCAAAAAATTTAGCCATGAATTGGTGCCCAGCACATATCCCAAGAACGGGAAATTCTGCTTTTTCCAAATACTCTGCACAGTTTCCAAGATCACTATCTAACGCTATTCTTGGAGCACCACCTGAGAGGACCAATCCGTTGATTTCTTCGTTTTGTAACTCTTGAAATGGCATAGTGTTTGGAACTATTTCTGTATCAACATCAAGGTCACGAAGGGTCCGCCATTCGCGATGTGTCCATTGCCCGCCGTTATCAATCACGTAGATTTTTACCATATTTTATTCCCATTCAACCGTTCCAGGAGGTTTGTTTGTCACGTCATAGACTATGCGGTTTATTTTTTCTTTTAAGTTATTTGTAATTTTCGTTGAAATGGTATCAAGCACCTCATGCGGAATCGTGCTATAATGGCAGGTCATTGCATCCACGCTTTGCACTGCACGAATTGCTATAGTATTTCCATATGCCCTTTTATCTCCATGGACTCCAACAGTCTTTATCGGCATAAGAACCGCAAAATACTGCCATGGTCGTTCCATCAATCCTTTTCCCACCGCACGTTCAATTTCTTTTTCTACAATATCACATGCTTCTCTTACAATTTCTGTTCGCTCTGGTGTTGCTTCACCAATAATACGAATTGCAAGTCCCGGTCCCGGGAATGGTTGGCGTTCCGAAACAGTCAATTTTAATTCTCGTGCGACCTTTCTTACTTCATCTTTATAGAGATCTCGCAGAGGTTCGATGAGTTTCAACTTCATTTTTTTAGGAAGCCCACCGACGTTATGATGGGATTTTATATTGTCTCGTAGTCCACCGCCAGATTCAATCCAGTCAGGTGCAATAGTTCCCTGTACAAGATATTTTATTTTTTCTTCTTCCGCAGCCTTTTCAAAAATTCGTATAAACTTTTCTCCAATGATCTTTCGTTTTTTCTCAGGGTCTTCAACGCCTTTTAATGCACGATAAAATTCTTTGCTTGCATCTACAAATCGAAAATTTAATCCAAGTTCTTTCATCATTTTTTTAATGCTTTCAGGTTCATTTTTTCTCATATATCCTGTATCGACGTTAACTGCGATTAGCTGATTTTCTATGGCTCTATTGACAAGAACTGCAGAAACAGTACTGTCTACACCACCAGAAAATGCAATCAAAGCTTTTCCAGATATATCTTCTTTTAATTTTGCAACAGTTTTATCGATGAATTTCTTCGCATCAAACATATTATCCACTATTTAGACAATATTTCCTTTCTCATTTTCTTTCTATAATCTTCCAGCGTCTTGGTGAGTTTTTTATCTTTTAATGCAAGTATCTCAATGGCAAGCAACGCCGCGTTATCGCCTCTATCAAGTCCGACTGCGGCAACAGGAATTCCAGGGGGCATCTGAACAATTGACAATATTGCATCCAAGTTTACCTTCCCACTAACCGGCACCCCGATAACTGGTTTCGTTGTATGAGCTGCAATACTTCCTGGTAAAGCAGCAGATAGCCCTGCAATGCCTATGAACACATCGGCATTGTTTTTTTCAACAACATCTTTCAAAAAGTCCGGTGTCCGATGGGCTGATGCAACTGTTATATCATAACTCACTCCAAATTCATCAAGAATCTTTTGTGCTTTTTCAGCTACAGGCATATCCGACTTCGATCCAAGTATTATCTGAATCTTCATATGCTATCAAATCAGTGAAATGTGATTGATTAGTTAATAGTTTCGACCCTTATCTTTTTCAGCGTAAACTAATTATATGAGGTTCTTATGTCACTCCCAAAATAAGATAATGGCGTAACAATGAAACTTGTAATTTGTGAAAAAAACATTGCTGCTAGAAGAATAGCATACATTCTGTCAGATGGAAAATTAAAGACCAAACGACTTGGAAACATACCTGTTTATGAGTTTACAAAGAATGATGAAGTGTGGGAGGTCGTCGGTCTAAAGGGACATATTGTAAATCTCGATTTTCCCTCAGGTTTTAACCAGTGGACAAAAACTTCGTTATTCAATCTTATTGATGCTGAACCTTGCAAGAAAATACAAGAAAAATCCATAGCATCTGCAATAAAAACACTTTCAGATAAAAACCCAGATTTAATTGTTGCAACTGATTTTGACAGAGAAGGGGAACTCATCGGTGTCGAGGCTGTAAACCTAATTGTACAGCAGAATCCTGGCATTAAAAACATAACCAGGGCAAGGTTCAGTGCACTGACTGACTATGAGGTAAAAAATGCTTTTAATAATTTAGTCGAGGTCGATTATAACCTATCAAACGCTGGAGAAGCACGACAAATTATTGATCTCGTTTGGGGGGCCGTTCTAACAAGATTTATTTCACTTGCATCTAATCAACTTGGCAAGGATTTTCTGTCGATAGGACGTGTTCAATCTCCAACACTGGCCATTTTGGTTGAACGTGAAAAGGAGATTAAAAATTTCACTCCAAAAACCTTTTGGCAGATTATTGCCACCTTAAAAAAAGAAAGCGAATCTTTTTCAGCAATTCACAATGAAGATAAATTTTGGGATGAAACTAAAGCAAAAAGTATCTACGAAAAAATCAAAGATTGCAAAAAAGGAACAGTTAAAGAAGTTAAAAAAACAGTTAAAAAAGAGTATCCACCACCTCCATTTAATACAACCTCATTTTTACAATCCGCGTCTACACTTGGATTTTCTGCAGCAAATGCGATGAAGATTGCTGAAGAATTATACATGTATGGTTTTATTTCATACCCAAGAACTGACAATACTGTTTATCCTAGAACACTCAACATTAGATCAATTTTAGAAAAATTACTTAAATCGCGTTTTTCCAAAGAAACAGAAGAAGTAATGAAAAACGGCAGGGATGTTCCTACAAGAGGCAAAATTCTTTCAACTGACCATCCTCCAATTCATCCTGTTAATGTTCCTTCTGATACTCATTTAAACAACGAACAACAAACAATCTATGAGCTTGTTTGCCGCCGCTTTTTAACAACGTTGGCCAAAGATGCAGTTTCAGAGTCAACCGATATTTCCATTGAAATTGATGGAGAATTGTTTAAGACAAATGGTTACAGACTCATTGAGGCAAATTGGAAAAAAATTTACACTTACATAAGAGATAAAACAAAATCTCTTCCAGACTTGAAAGATGGTGAAGAATTAGCAGTTTCAAACATTAATCTTAAAGAAGATCAAACCAAGCCTCCTTCCAGGTATTCACAAGGTTCTTTGATAGTTAAGATGGAACAGCTCTCGCTGGGAACAAAATCTACTCGTCATGAAATCATCAGTAAATTGTATGGCCGTAGGTACGTTACTGGATCTCCACCAGTGCCAACCGCCACTGCTTTTGCAGTAATCGATGCAATAGGAGATTATAGAGTAGCAAAGCCAGATATGACTGCACACTTAGAACAAGACATGGATGAGATAGCATTGGGTAAAAAAACACTGGAATATGCAGTTAAAGAATCCAGAGAAATGCTCACAGAAGTTGTAAACTCACTTGAAAAAGATAAAGAATCTATTAAAATCAAAATTAAAAGTGCATTAAGAGAAGAAAAAGTGCTAGGAAAATGCCCGAGATGTGGACATGACTTGATTATAAGAGTTTCTAAAACGAAGAAGCGTTTTGTCGGGTGTACAGGCTATCCAAATTGCAATAATACTTATTCTCTTCCTCAGAGTGGAAGTGTGATAAAAACTGATAAAATATGCAGCAAGTGTGATAGCCCCATTGTCGGAGTTAAAATAAAGGGTAGAAACTACTGGAATATGTGTTTGAACTCGAAATGTCCTGGTAAAAAACAAAATCAGACGCAGTAGCCTTACCCAAAATATTTATATTGCTATAATTAATATTTTATATTATAATCTATTGGGTGGAGTAATTATGAATGCTAAAAGATCAATTGGTAGATGCCTTTTTGTTTTGGTAATGGCTCTAATGATTTGCGTTCCATCTATTTCTTTGGGTTCTATTACAAATCCTGTAACAAGTCAAAATCCAATCTCTGATGCCAATCCACTTTGTTTGAGGATTTCTCCTGCTCCGGTAGAACCGTCTAACGTTGCCCCAGAACCAAAAACCCTCGGTGTTTTGGGTGGTGCACCAACATATTACTCAGGAAATATTGCTGTTGCTCAAGAATCCGGCAACGAATCGCATCCATCTATGGTTATAAATGATTATGATGCTCTTGTAATATACGAATATAAACAGAACAAAGAATCTCACGTTTATCTAAGGAATTCAAAAGATTACGGGCAAACTTGGTCTAATAATTTAGTTAACTGGGAACCAGGATTTAATACAACGTCCCCTATTGTTAGTATTGTTCCAAACAATAATGAGGCATATGGATCTTTTATCACGCCCGACAACACTGGTGCGTTTTATATGTTTAGCATTCCAGATATTGTCGGTAGTGTTAGCGATTGGGAAACTCTTAATCTAGATTGGTCGAATATTTCTTACAATGCAACCAATGGTAAATTTTACAGCTTTTGGGACTTTTCAAATCCGGATGTTGTTTGTTATCCTGATTCAAACGTTCCCTGGATAATCGGTATTACAGGTAGCACAAATTTTACGGGTATAAATGGAATAGGACCTTGTACGCAGTCCCCTGTATTTTGTTTTAATGATGTCGAATACCCTTCAGATTACATAGCGCTTTCATGGTACCCACAGCTTCAGAATTGTAGCAATATGTCTTTGAATAATGATTATGCGTCATCGACTGTTTATGGTGTATGTGAAATAAAAAATGGAACAAATCAGGATTTACTATTTTTTAGCGGTAATCCTACTAGTTGGTATTACGAAAGCACCTTGAAGAATCTTACATTTGGTGGATCTGAAAATCTCAGACATCCAAATATTTTTGTTAAAGGTAGCAAGATTTATATTGCAGCCGAAACAGACGCAGGCGGATCTAACAAAATTATACTTTTCTATTCATCGGATAGTGGTAAAAATTGGACAAGGTACATAGTAACAAATGACTTGCCACCAAGTGCAGTGCCCAGATATCCGATTCTATTTTTAGATGCAACAAATTTATATTGTACTTTTGTCGAATCAGCAAATATTTATCTTACAAGTTCGTCAGATGCTGGGGTTACTTGGAGTGGAGCAATAAAGCTGAATGACCAAAGCGACTCTGTTATAGAAGGATACCACAATGCAGATATTGGTGACATAGACCGTGTTGCATGGACTGATGCTAGAAACGGAAACAGCGATATTTACTTCTCTTTCAGCAACCCTCCAACAATTGATTTAACAATAGTGCCGGGTAGCACAAATCTGACACGCGGAATGCGCATTATACCCACCAAAAACTATATTTCCTTTACAGTAAAAAATCTTGGTACGGGCTATGCAGAAAACATCCCAATTAACATTACCTACACATGCATTAACGCATCTCCAAAAATTTTATACAACGATCATATATCGCGGATAGAGGCAAACGGAGCAGAACAAAAATTTAACATCCCGCTCTTCAAATTCAAACGCTTAGGATTTTTAAGGTCACTTAAAACATTTGCAGGAATTGAGAGCATGACTATCACAATAGACCCGCAAGGAACATCCGGAGATACAAATCCTGGCAACAACGTTGTAACAATAGATGTTTCATACAAAGAGGTCTTTCCAAAACTGGCGAAAATGGAAAATTTCTTTATGAAATCTAAAAAGTAAAAACTATTCTATTTTTTTATAATGCCATCTTCCGTTATATAGCCAGTTACATACTTTGCAGGTGTTACATCAAATGCAGGGTTCTTTACTGTTGTCCAGTCTGGCATGATTGTTTTCCCATTAATTTCTGCCAATTCACTTCTGCTTCGTTCTTCAATGATTATTTTACTACCGTCATCAATGGTTTTATCAAATGTGCTTACTGGCGCTGCAACATAAAATGGAATGTTATTTTCTTTTGCAAGGACGGCTTTTTCGTATGTTCCAATTTTATTTGCAAAATCGCCATTTTTTGCAATTCTATCTGCACCGACAATAACCAACTCAATCTCTTTGTTTTTCATAAAATATCCAGCTGCATTGTCTGCAATTACTGCGTGTTTAATTCCTTCCTGCTTCAGTTCCCATGAAGTCAGTAGTCCCTGAAGGCGAGGTCTTGTTTCATCGGCATATACAAATATTTTCTTTCCGTTTTTATGTGCCAATCTAAGAGGTGCCAATGCAGTTCCGTAATCTACAGTTGCTAGTGCCCCAGCATTACAATGCGTAAGAATCTTCATGTCGTTCTTAATCAGCTTCTCGCCATTCTCTCCGATTCTTTTGCATCGTTGTATTATATCTTCGACGTATTTGTTAGCCGCGTCTAATGCGTCTTTGCCTCTATTCATTTCATTAATCATATGGTCAATTGCATAGAAGAGGTCATGTGCCGTTGGTCTAGTTTGTCTTAGTTTTTTCGCTGTTGCATCTAAGTCTTTTTTTCCCAAAACCATACCATAGACTGCAGCCGCACCTATTGCAGGGGCACCGCGTACAACCATCTCTTTTATAGCAAATGCCGCATCATCGACATTTTTTGCTGTATAAATCTCAAATTTATATGGTAGTTTCCTCTGGTCTATGAATTCAACAGAGTCTTTTTCAAACCACAGTGCTCTGTATTCTTTTCCTTCGACTTTCATTTAACCTTCCTCGCAAGTTTTTATAATCAATTCTTCAACTTCTTTTAAACTGTTTCCAACGAATAACGCACCGTTATTTTTTATCAAGATTCCTTTGCCCGCTCTAAGTGTCTTTAAAACTTCCTTTGCCAGTTCAAAAGTTCCGGGTGGCCATTCTTTTTCGGTAGCAGGAATCTTTTTAGAAAGTTTTTTTTCTAATTTTTTGCTGTTTATCTGAACAACTGCATTAACATCATCTCGTGCATGGTGTATGAGCCAATGGACTGGCGTTTCGTCATTAGGCTCTTTATCGCCTATTGTTAAAGCAACTCTTTTGACAGGGTCGTAATCAACAATTTCTAGAATGTCTCCTCTTCCAATATCGCCTAAACTGACGTTATTTCCATTAATTAAAACACGTCTTCCATAGCTTAAACTGACAATTCCTTTGCCGTCCTTCAACAGACCCATTTCTTTTAATTTTTTGCCAATTCTAACGATGTCGGGTATAAGTGGGCAATTGCTTTGTTCTCTTGATGCAAAAAACGTTTGAAAACTAATATTTGGGAGATTTTTCTCTTTCATTAAGCATACCTAAATTACAATCTTTCTTTTATCTTTTTGTCAATTACGGAATGATCAAAAATGCCAAGGAGGGATTTGAACTTATGCTTTCTTGTAAAAAGTTATTGTCTTCCAGCAAGATAAAATCAGTTAGGTTACTCTAATATGCTTTATCGTGATGATCGAGCGATATTATTCTTACAATATTTCCTTCTATTTTGTATATTAAAACAAATGGACCAAAGTGTATTCGTCTATATCCTGCAAAAATGTTACTAAGCGATTTGCAGCGTTCCGGATTATTGGCAACATCGATAAGCTTTTTTTGTATTTGATGAAATAATGTTTTATCTTTTTTCTTCAACTTTTTCATAGATTTTTCAAATTGATAGCTAAACTCAATTATATATTCCATATTATAAACTCTCTAAATATTCAACGGCATCTTTTTGATTGAGTTTTTTAACATTTTTGCCCGCTATCATCTCTCTTTCAATTTTTTGGTATCTTTCAATTTTTTCAAAAAACACTCTCTTTCTAATAAGCTCTAAAATAAACTCCTGAATGTTTTTATAACCGAATTCTTTAGAGTATTCTTTAGATGCTTTAAGTAAATTTTCAGGCATTGTTAAACTTATTTGTTTTAAAGTCATAGGATCACCACATACTTATAAGTATTTATATGTACTTAATAGTACTTAAATTTTTCTAATAAATAATCTAAAATAAATTAAATTTTTAGCGCCGAGGGGGAGATTTGAACTCCCGCGGGGCAAGCCCCACGAGCTTTCCAGACTCGCGCCGTAGCCGGACTGAGCCACCTCGGCAAAAACCAATAGCAGAATGTCAATCTCTTTTATGACTTTTTCCAGATTGATGGATACGTCCCTTTATTCATCAAAACTCGTTCAGGGTCTGCACATATTCCTGTATCTTTCTGCATTATTTCATCAGTAGACATCAAAGATTTTACCAGTGCAACACCTTCGCCCTTCAAAGTTAAAACAGCGATCAAGTCGTCTTTGCTAATCTCGGTATCAACCTCTACAACACCAGGGATTGCAAGGCTTGCGCCATGACAAACTGCACCGACAGCAGAATCACGAATTACAATCTTTGGGAGATGGGCTAGTAACTTTTCCATGGGAAAAATCTTTGAGCGAATCTCTTCATCATTCCCTTCTTCCTTCCAAATAACATAAGCATCCTTTATATCTTGTAAAATAACAGAATCTTCTTCTCGCAAGTATCCAATTCTCGTGCGTTTTAGTTCGGCAAGATGGGCACCAGAGCCTAATTTTTTACCAATATCAACACACAATGTTCTAACATACGTTCCAGCTTCACAGCCAACGCGAAACAGCACGTCTCTATCTTTGATTTGGATGACATCTAAATAATAGATACATCGCTTTCTTCTAACTCTCTTAACTGCGGATCTGAGGGGAGGAATCTGAAAAACATCTCCAACAAAACTATTGCAAGCATCCATAATCTGCTTCTTATCAAAACTCTTATGAAGAGTCATTACACCAACATACTCTTTACCTGCCGATAGAAGAACTTGTAAGGCACGTACAGCATCACCAAGAGCAACTGGCAATATTCCTGTGGCGTTTGGGTCAAGCGTTCCACCATGGCCCGTTTTTTCGATCTCAAGCATATCTCTTACCCAAGCAACGACTTGGTGAGAGGTTGGACCACAGGGCTTATCTAAATTAATCATTCCGTAATTTAAAAGCTCCCTAACGCTACGTTCATCTGGAGATTTACCATAATTAGGATTAGTTTTAGCATTAACTTTGATGAGGCGTTTGCGCTTTTTATCCGACGGTAGCAAGTGTTTTTTGTCATCCATAGCAATACAACAGAATAAAGGCAGTATATAAAAAGTATTTATCTCTTAATTTTCTTAATAATAATGTCCGCAATCTCCTCAGGTGCCTTGTTTCCAGAGTCGATTACAATGTCATATATGGATTTGTCTTTTAGATCAATGTTGTAGTATTTCTTGTATCTGGTTGCCTCGCTTTTTTCCCTATTAATTATCTCTTTCTCTCTTTTTTCGGCATCTCCCTGTTCACGATTCACCACACGTTTAGCTCTAGTTTTTACGTCCGTGTCAATTAAGACTTTTAATGCGGGTATATTGTTACGATGGGCAATCCATCCGGCTATTCTTCCTTCGACGATAACATTTCCTTGCCTTAGCATCTCAAGTTGATAATCATCAAGCTTTTGATCGACATCTCTGTGCTTTTCACAATATTTACCAAAATCTTCAAGGGACATATTGTATTTCTTTGCCATATCTCTAAAGACATCACCAGAATAAACATACTTTAATTCAAGTTTTTTTTCCAAAAGTCTTGAAACAGTGGTTTTGCCACTGCCAGGAGTACCACTTATTGTAATGGTTGTCATATTTTCCTTACTGCGTGGAGGGCTTATCTCTTCTCCTAATACTTTGCCATAAACTTGACCAGGTTGCCCATTTCAATCCTTGTCGTATCAACTGCCCAAATATCATGGTGAATATTAGGTATAACCATAACCAAGCCTGCCACAGGAATGGGCTACTAAAAAGTGAAACCTCATTGCTCCATGGTGTTGTAAAATAATAGTAATTTGCATTTGCAAGAAATCCTCTTAGCCACATGAATATCGGGAAGATAAAAATAACTAGAAACAGCATAGATTTCATCGATCCACTTGAAGCATCAGTCTGTTTTTTCATGATTTGCGGTTGCATCTTTCTAAGTTTTGCGATCCTGCTCATATCACGGGCTTTACTTGCATTAGCCATCTCTTTTTGGAATGCCTTGGCAGTTTCCTGCACTTCGCCCATCTTTTTCCAATCTGTAAAAAAGTTTGTAAGTAGCGATGATAGAACCACTACGATCAACCCTGCAAAAAACAAAGTCAACAAAGGAAAACTCCCACCAAAACCAATAACTGGCTCTAATACATAACCAAAATACACTCCAAGAATGGGTCCAAAAGTTGGCATGACAAACAGTAATATTACCATGAATACCATCAGGTAAAGAAACATACTTCCTTGTGCTTTATCGTCTAATGTTCTCATTTTATCATCACTTAAGTACTGGTGAAGCTTCTTTTACTGCTTCCTCTAGGGCATCATCATGGTTAAACACGATTTTTACTGTTGCGCCTGTGAGTGTTGCATACGACATAGCTGCCGCCCTATTAATCATTTGGTGCTCAGCGATTTTTTCTTTAGAATCAGGATCTCTATTTCTTGTTGTGTCTTTTGAGCGTCGGTTGTATATTTCCTCTGGGTCTGCTTCAACCAAAACGATTGCAGTTGGGTTGAGTTTCTTGAGTACCCACTCAGGCAGTCCAGGCATATATCCCTGTGGAGTTTTTACTGTGCAGTGTGTGTCAACGATTACGTTTTTCATTTTGCCTACTTTTTCAGCGGTTTTTATTTGAAGTTTTTTCTGTTGTTCGAGTGAAAGTTTTCTCATTTCGTCTCTGTCTTTTACTAGACCTAGCTCTTTTGCTATGTCAATCATTACAGATCCAAAAGTAACAAATTGTATGTCTAGCCCTTCTGCTGCCTTTTGCATAACTGTTGTTTTTCCAACGCCAGGTATACCAGTAACTACAATTACTCCCATATTTTCACCTTTATTCTGCGCCAAAGAATCCTCTTAGAACTGGATGCATTTCCATTGCTTGCTCTTTTGCAATTTGTTCATAGAGTTGAATCATAATACCGACAGTCAGTAGTACTCCAGTACCGCTGGCATTACCTATGGTACCAAGCGCATCAGCAAAACCGGCCAGAGCACCTACAGCAGCACCACCTATCACTGTTACCACGGGTATGTACCGCTCCAGTACCAATCTCATTATTCTTGGGTCTCTTCTAAAACCAGGTATCTGCATACCAGATTCTTGTATCTGCCGTGCCACAGCAGATGCACCCATGTCCGTTGTTTCTATCCAAAATTTCGCAAATAGTATGGAACCAATTATCATAATGGACAGGTATACAATTACTTTGACTGCGTATTGCCAAGCCGCATGCCCTGCATACCCTCCATAGAGTATGGGCATAAGCCAACTATTCACTCCCGAAAGGCTATTGACATACCACGCTCCTCCCGAGATGGGGGAAGATGGATTTGATGACATTATATCATAGCGGCCAATCCACCATTGACCTCCAATAAATGGGATTCTACTCAAAGAAGGATTAGTATAAAAGAGGAAGGCAAACATGTTAATATTTGCAAGCAAAGCAGACATAAGAATGACCGGGATATTTGATGCATAAATCAATCTTATCGGGTATCTTCCTCGTGCACCCCTTACATTGCCATGTGCCAACGGCAGTTCAATTCTTGCAGACTCAGCATAGACGACAATGAAGAATATCAATATGGTTCCTATAAGTGCCACGATGGAGTTGGGATGGTCAATAAATATGGTTTGATACCCTCCACCCACGATGTCTGCAAGTGACATGTGTGTTGCTAGATAATAAGTACCAGGAATCACTCCGGCTGGTGGGTTAGAAAGGCTTAATGCGCCGCCTCCAACAGGTAGCCAGTTGAAAAGTCCCGTAAATAGTGATTGTGAAACGCCCGCAGCAATAAACAGAGATATACCTGAGCCAATGCCCCACTTGGAGATTAGTTCATCCATAAAAAATACAAGTAATGCACCCATTGCTATCTGAGCAATAATGATGGCGTTGGCTCCAGTACCGCCAACCATTCCTAACAAAGCGTCATTGGGCCGAAGATATCCATATACCTGGGGGATTGCTTCCACTAGAATCATAACGATAACCAAAACTTTCTGCGTACCTTGATAGATGGCTTTGTCCTCTTTCTTTTTTAGATCAAGATTTATAATCTTTGCACCGACAAACAATTGCAGAATAATTGATGCAGTAACAATTGGTCCGATGCCCAGGTGCATGATTGAGCCGGAAGCACCGGCCATAATGAAACGGTACCCGGCAAATAAGTCAATTACTTGGCCTGATAGGCCATAAATCATTACATTGCTTAATATATAATAAAGAACCAGACAAACAATAGTCCAAAGAATTTTATTCCTAAAATTAACATGTCCTTCAGGTTTGGCTACAGCAGGCCATCTTTCTACTATTGGTTTTAATATGTATAAACGACTCTTTTTTTCCTCAGCCATTTTCAACCCAAATCTACTGTTCTTTTATCGTTTCTGTTGTTTTTACTTCTCCACCTTTCTCTTTAATTTTATCCACAGCTTTCTGTGATGCTCTTTCAACTTTAACCTTTAAGCTGCCGCCTACTTTCCCTGCACCGAGTAGTTTATCAAAACCCTCTTTTTTGAGGTCTATATCCTTTTTTCCAGGGAATTTTTCTTCTAATTGACCAACGTTTATTATTTTATCATCTTTTATAACACTTTGCGGTCTTTTGAAACCATGTACTCCAAAATGATCAGGCATGTACTTGAGCATGTGCATATATTTATGTTTGTGTAAACCTGCATTTCCTCTGCCGCCCCGCAACCCAGCGCCTCTGCCACCCTTTATACCTCTGCCGCAGGTTCTGGATCCTCTGAATTTCTTAGTTTTTTGCTTTGCCACTTCAATCACTTTCCTGATTTTTATTTAATTATAAACTGAAAGCCAGATAAAGTACCCTATTATTATATTTTCGGATGATTCTAGAGGGTATTCTTTCTGCACCCAATCCTTCGTTTTGATGCACTATTATTGTTTTACAGTTTTTAAAACCAACTGTTTTTCCAAATACTATTTTACAAGAATTCTCAGCATTGCTACGTCGTAGTTCATAACTTTTTTTTCATGAAACTCGTACGTCCACTTTATGGGAAAAATGTAATCTTTTGAACAGTCAATCTTGCCGCCCAGTGAAGAAACCATCTTTTCGATAAAAGGTACTGTTTTTGCCAGATGAATTGAATATATCACATTGGCAACTTCAAAGCCTTTTTTAATAAATGCTCTATCTGCTTTTTTGTTGCTCTTTTGCGCGCCAAATGGAGGATTCATAATAACTGTATCGCATTTGATTTTCGCATCCTTTACATCTTGAATTAGAAATGTTACATCCAAATTGTTCTTTTTTGCATAATTTCTTGCAATCTCGATACAGCTTTTGTCAACGTCTATACCAACAACTTTTTTTGCTCCAGTTAAAGCCGCGCCAACTGAAAATATTCCCGTTCCACAACCCAAATCCAAAACTGTTTTATTTTCAATATCTCCAAATTGATGCGCAATAAAAACAATGTCTGCAGCAATATCGGCCGGAGTTAGATACTGCTCCAGACCAGGAGATGGTTTATCAAAAGACGGTACCCCCTGTAACAATATTTCAAGTTTCTTTTTTTTCACAGTTTCGTATCATCGCCAAGTAAATAATTCTTATCTAAAAATGCTTGGGTATTCCATCATCCACAAATTTTATTTGCCTGAAGCAGTTCTGGTGACATTCTTGGGCTCGTAGATCAGCGGAAGATCGCCCCCTTGGCATGGGGGAGGCCTCGGGTTCAAATCCCGACGAGTCCACTATCATATGTAGCCAACATTTTTTATGAAATATTAAAATAAATATTTTCACATACAAAAACCTTAAATATGTAAACTCCTGTTTTAGTATCAAAGGGAACAGATAACATGATGCGAACAAAAGTAGTAAATGATTCCACTGATTTGGTATCACTATTAAGGGCATTTGATACAAAAACAAAAAAAGAGGTATTTAATGAACTTCTGACAGATTGGAAACCACTTAGTGAAATAAAAGAAAAATATGGAAATGGCGGAGAAGAAGCCCTTGATATTTTTGATAGGATGAAGCTGGTAGAGACCAAATGGACTACGCCAGATGAAGGAATTGAGGGCAAACCTCAAAAAAAGTATCGTTCCTATTATTCCTCGTTCAATATCAATATATCCTGCCCCATAAATGAGATAAGTGAGATTTTTACAGTGGCCTCTCTAAATCAAAAAGATTTTTCAAGACTTGAAAACAAGATATTTGATTTCGTTGGCGAAGATGGAAAATTTGGTAACATGGTTGCAGAAAATTTCGAACTTTCAAATCTTGCATTGAAGGGTTTGGTTAAGCGATCAAATAAATTTTGTTTCAAAGGTCTTAAATTAAGCCGAAAAGATTAATCGGCTTTATATTAATTTTTTAAAATGAATATTGTTTTAAGGTAAAGCAGTATTATGGTTTTCAAATGGACTACACGATAATATTGCAGGCTCTTTGGCTAATTCTTCCCGCGTATATTGCTAATGGAAGTGCGGTTCTTGTTGGCGGTGGAAAACCAGTTGATTTTGGTAAGAATTGGCGAGATGGTAAAAGAATTCTAGGCGACGGAAAAACTTGGCGCGGTTTATTTGCCGGTGCTTTCGTTGGAATGACTTGCGGCTTTGGTTTGGCTGTTGTTGCTAAATACGCTGCAATGAGTGAATTTGCGTTTCTTGGCCTGAGTGATTTTGAAGGTTTTCCTTTGATGATTATTGTTATTTTCTCTCTATGTTTTGGTGCATTGCTGGGCGATATTGTGGAGAGTTTCTTTAAACGAAGGATGGGAAGAGAGCGAGGGCAGGACTGGATCCCATTTGATCAGCTAGATTTTGTAGTCGGTGCTCTGATTCTGTGTCTTTTTGTTAGCTGGATATTACAACTTTTTACATCCGAAAACTGGTTTTTGAAAAGCTTCTCAATATGGCATATATTAGTCATCGTGATACTAACGCCATTTTTCCATATTTTTGCAAATTTTGTCAATAGGCAAATAAAATCACGTTCCAATAAGTCCTAGAGATAAAACTATTTAGTCGATGATTATTTATTTGTATTGTAAAAACGGTGACGAAATGGGAGAGAATCCATCGGGAGAATCTTCTGACACAAAAGTTGAAAATGCTAAAGAAAAAGAGTCAATGAATGAAGAGTTGAAGCAGTGGATAAAAGAAGCTGAGCAGGATATTGGAATAACTGAAAAGATTGAGGATTCTCGTGAAGCGGAAGCAAAAAAACCCGAGGGTAAATGTGAACTGTGTGGTGAGAAGAATGCACGATTCATATGCATAAAATGCGAAAAATCGGTTTGCGCTTCTTGTTATTTCAAGCTCATTGGTGTTTGTAAAAAATGCATACCAAAAGATGTTGTGGATAAATGGGATGCAAAACACCCTGATTGGGAAGAAGTTCTTGGCGTTGAATGGGTAGATTAGCGTTCTTATTTTATCTAAACTTTTAGTAAATGGTGCAGATGGCAGATTTGAACACCAATTTTACAGTAAAAATTGAAATTTTCTTCTGTTAGATTCAAAAGAATGATTTCCCAAAGATATTTTAAGCCATTGTAGAATACCACGTCTTCATATTTCTTAGGGGCGATAAAAAATGATATCGAAAACAGCTATGTGTCCAAGTTGTAAAACTCATGTTACAATTCAGGGTAATCCTGGTGAAAAAGTTTTAGTTATTTGCCCTAAATGTAACCTGAAAGGTTATTTTACTATTCCTGGGGTTAAAACAGAATCTGGTTCTGTTAGTATTGAAATTCGTAATCTTACTAAAACATACAAGGATGTTAAAGCAGTTGAAAATTTATCTTTTAATGTTTGCAGGGGTGAGGTTTTTGGTTTTCTTGGCCCAAATGGTGCAGGTAAATCTACTACAATTAAGGCCATGCTTGGTTTGATTCATGTTACCAGCGGCGAAATTAAGATTAATGGTTTTGATATGGGAAAAAATGGTATCGATGTCAAGAAAGATATCGGTTATCTTCCTGAGCGGGTTTCTTTTTATGACAATCTTACTCCAGTTCAGACGCTTAATTTCTTTTGTGAGTTAAAGGGTGTAGATAAATCCGTTGTTCCTTCCCTGATCAAAGAAGTTGGTCTTGAGGAAGCAATGAATAGGAAGGTTGGAACTTTTTCAAAAGGCATGGTTCAGTTGCTGGGTGTTGCGCAAGCATTGATTGGAAATCCTTCTATTTATATCCTTGATGAGCCAACAGCTGGTTTGGATGCACGATGGGTCAGAATTGTTCGTGAAAAAATCAAGATGTTAAATGAACGAGGTGCTACAATTATTTTCTCGTCTCATATCCTAAGTGAGGTTGAGACTCTTTGTGATAGAGTTGCAATTATCAATAAGGGTAAACTTATTGCCGAAGATACAGTTGCTAATTTGAATAAATATCTGCATATTAAACCACGTCTTTCTATCCAAATTAAGGATTTAAATGGTCAGGTTCCAGATGTTATAACGAAACTTGAAGGCGTCGAAGCAGTAGAAGCTAGCGGAAATGTCTTGTTTATAACTTGTGAATCAGCTGTTAGAAGTAAAGCAATTGCTACTCTTGAAAAAGCAGGTTATGAAATAATTGATATTACAACAATTAATCCATCTCTTGAGGATGCATTTGTAAAATTAATAGGCCGAGGTGCATAATAATGAAGATGGTTAACCCAAAGACAATTTATACTATTACAAAAAAAGAATTTTTAGATAATATTAGAAATAAATGGGTAATTTTGTTAACAATTCTCTTTGTACTTTTGATAGTTGTTTTTTCGTATGTTGCGGGTGGACAATCGGGCGGGGATACTTTTGGGAATATGCAGAATACGGTTTTTGGTTTGGTCGGAATTTCTTCGTTGTTGATTCCTTTAATTGCAATTATTCTTGGTTTTTCTACGATATCCGGGGAAGCCGAAAGCGGAGCACTATATGTTGTTTTATCATACCCTATCAGACGAATAGAGGTACTGCTCGGTAAACTTCTTGGGCTCGGTCTTGTAATTACCACATCAATTTTTCTTGGGTTTGGTCTCGGCGGAATCGTTATTGCTTTAACAGTAGGAACACAATCTTTTGTAGGATATATTGCGTTTATTTTGTTAAGTGTATTCCTGGGATTTACATATTTGAGCTTATCAATATGTATTTCTGCCTACTGTAAAAGACGTATTACATCCATTGGTGGAGGAATTTTAGTATTTTTCT
>JBFYMG010000075.1:0-15379 GCA_041305025.1 Thermoplasmatales archaeon | reverse complement strand
GAGTCCATATTCGCCTATTAAATCTATTAAAAGTAAGACATCGTCAGCAGGTCATGGAATGGGACTTGTTTATTATGCAATTTCATGGACTATTCTAGCGTACATATTTTTTGACCATATGGTAGTCATTGCCATAGCCATATTTGCCATGTCTTATGGTGATGGCTTTGCATCACTACTTGGCATGAAGTTTGGCAAGAAGAAATACAAAATTTTTGGTGACCAAAAAAGTTATGTTGGCTCAATTTCTATGTTTATTTTTACCCTTATTATGATAGTTATTGCGTTCTTATATTATGGAGTTGATATTACATCCTACAAACTACTAGTTCTTGCATTTATAGCAATGGCCGCAGCAATCATTGAAGCAATAACTCCAAGAGGACTTGACAATCTGTCTGTACCTCTATCAATATCGGCCATTTACTGGTTTTTATTGATATATGGTTCGTGAGAATTTTATGCGCCTAATAATCATTGATGGACTGGACGGAGTAGGAAAAGATACGCACGCTCGATTAATTAAGAAAAGATATGACGAAAAAGGCGAAAGAGTAGTAGTGCGCTCGCACCCAGAATCAGACAATTTCTATGGTAAAAAAGCAAAAAAAGCCCTTTTAGGGCAAGGAAAAATCAACAAATTAAGAGCGGCTGTTTTCTATATGCTGGATGTTTTGCGTTCAGTAAAAAAATACTACGGGAAAAAGGATTACGATACGCTAATTATGGTACGTTACCTGATGGGTACTGCTTATCTTCCTCCAAGATTGTCTAAAATAGCCTATGGGTTCTTTGCAGGTTTTGTTCCTACATCAAAGTATATGTTTTTTTTAGACGCTCATCCCGATAAGCTACTGGGGCGCATAAAAGAGCGAGAAGAAACTGAGATGTTTGAGACGCTTGAGGAACTAGCCAATGTGCGAAAAAAGGCTCTAGCTCTTGCAGGGGCGTGGAATATCGTTGATACTGCCAAATCTGTTGAAGAAACATATGCTCATATAGAAAAAATGCTCAATAAACTTGATAAAAAAATAACTTTCTAATCAAGTTTTTCCAAAGACAGATAATAATATACTTTTCTATTTATATATCATTAATATAAAAAGATTTATATACATATAAAACCATTATACAATATGGATGGGGGAGTATCGTATTTTTCCTATCTCTCCTCACCACCTCCACGCTCCCTCATCCCAAAATTTTAATTAAAGATTTTAAACACGATGTCTTTTAAGTGAGGAACAGCATCATATTTTCCTATTTCTAAGGGAGATATCCACTCGTATTTAGAATGTTCCCAATCTATTTTTATTTTGATCTTTTTTTCGATTTTAAACAAAAATGGATATATTGTCCACTCGTATTTTTTCCCTTCATGCTGGTCTGTAAAAGTAAAAGGATCGCACTGTCTAACAAGGCTAATGTCTTTCTTTTCTATGCCTACTTCTTCTTTAATCTCCTTTAGAGCGGTTTCATACGGTTCTTCATGCTCTTCAACATAACCAGCAACTCCACCCCACAATCCCTTGTATGTGCTTACCTTATCACTTCTTTTTAAAATGAGTAATTTATCGTCCTTCACTAGTAGGCAGGTGACTACCTTTGGCATTCTAGAACCTTTTACAAATATACTCTAAAACAGATTCAAAAACTACCCGACCATCACCTAAATTTCCATTGAGACCAGTCTTCGTCCAATCTGGATGCTGATGTTTATAGAAGGTTCTTTCCGGGTGAGGCATCATGCCAAACACATTACCTATATGATTGCATATTCCTGCGATATTGAATGTCGCTCCATTTGGATTCCACGGGTAACCTGCATATTTTCCATCAGGGTCAACATACCTAAAAACAATCTGGTCATTTTTTTCTAGTTTCCTAAGATATTCCTCTTGTTTGTCCAATGGAAATAGAAGTTTTCCTTCTGCATGCGCACTGGGAATCAAAAGAACATCGCCTTTGGGAACCTTTGAAGTGAAAACACATTTACCATTATTTTCATGCTTAAGTAAAGTTGGTCTGCATTCGAATCTATTGGAATCATTTATATTTAGGCAAGAGTCAGGAAACGGAGTGGCGATGGCATCAATACCGGGCAATAGTCCCAGTTCTGTTAATACTTGGAAACCGTTGCATACACCCAAAACAGGGTATTCTTGTTTTACAAACTCTATGAGATCGTTTTGTAATTTGCTCTTAATTCTTGCGGCAAAAATAGCGCCTGCTCTAATGTAGTCTCCAGCCGAAAAGCCACCAGGTACCATTAGGCATTGATACTGAAAAATATCTCTTTTTTCATTTTTATCGCAGTCTATATTTAAGAGTTGTTTTAGGTGTACAAATTCTGGTGAGGCACCCAATCTTTCAAAAGCATCGTAAGACTCCTGTTCGCAGTTTGTTCCTTCTATACGAAGTATTGCTATTTTTACATCTTTTGTTTTCACTTTTTCACCTAGATACAACGACGTAATAGCATCTCTATTATTTCTTTTTTTCAATTGGTAAAATATATAAATATCTCTGTAGTTACATATAGTTATATATAACTATAGGTAATTAGGTGTTAATCATGACTGAAGAGAAAGATGAAAAAAAATACACAACCATTTCCATACCAACACCCCTCGCAGAAAAAATCAAAAAAAGGATAAAAGGGACAGGATTCATGTCACTTTCATCCTACGTAACCTACGTACTTAGAGAAGTCATATCTGGAAGCGAAGAAGAAAGCAATGAGGCTTTTAGCAAAGAAGATGAAGAAAAGGTCAAAAATAGATTAAGAGCATTGGGTTACCTGGATTAGAATCAAGTTATATGTGATCTTTAGGATCAGATGATATATGAGGTGTATTGAATGACACTTTACAATTTAACCCACCTGCAGAAACTGGAATCAGAAGCAATATTTGTAATGCGCGAGGTAGCAGCACAATTTGAACGCCCGGCCATGCTTTTTTCCGGAGGAAAAGACTCCATTGTTATGGCGTATTTGTCAAGAAAGGCATTTTATCCTGCTAGTATTCCATATCCATTTTTACATATTGATACCGGCCATAATTTTCCAGAAACAATAGAATTTAGGGACAATTTTGTAAAAAAGCTAGGCGCTCGATTAATTGTCGGTTCTGTTCAGAAATCCATAGATGTAGGTAGAGTCAAAGAGGAAACAGGAAAACACGCAAGTCGCAATTATTTACAAACCAAAACACTTCTTGACACGATAGCCGAGCACAAATTTGATGCGGCTATCGGCGGGGGAAGAAGAGATGAGGAAAAAGCTCGAGCAAAAGAACGGTTTTTCTCCCATCGCAACGAGTTTGGGGAATGGGACCCAAAAAATCAACGTCCAGAACTATGGGATTTATACAACGGTAGAAAACATGTGGGAGAACATTTCAGAATTTTTCCACTAAGTAATTGGACCGAAATGGACATATGGCAATACATTTTAAATGAAAAAATAGACATTCCAAAAATATACTTTGCTCACAAACGAAAGTGCATAGAGCGAGACGGCGTCATTCTTGCTTATTCTGAATATTTGAATTTAGATTCCGATGAAAAAAAGAATGTCAAAACTCTAACTGTGAGATGTAGAACTGTTGGTGATATGACGTGCACCGGACTTACGGCCTCACAGGCAAATACTGTAGAAGAAATTGTCAAAGAGGTGGTAGCTTTCCGAGTTTCAGAACGTGGTGGTAGGGCAGACGACAAACGATCAGAAACTGCAATGGAAGACAGAAAAAAGGAGGGGTATTTTTAACATGGACCCAAAGGAATACAATGAGATGGAACTACTGCGTTTTACTACGGCAGGTAGCGTTGATGACGGTAAGAGTACATTAATTGGTCGACTACTTTATGATACAAAAACCCTTTTCCAAGATCAACTCGAAAGTATTGAGCGCATCAGTAAGCAGAAAGGAGAAGACGTTAACCTGGCGCTACTAATGGATGGCTTAAAGGCAGAACGCGAACAAGGAATCACAATTGATGTCGCCTACCGTTACTTTGCAACACCTGCCAGAAAGTTCATAATTGCCGACACACCAGGGCATATACAATATACGAGGAATATGGTGACTGGGGCATCAACAGCAAATCTTGCGTTAATACTTGTGGATGCGCGCAATGGCGTGGTAGAGCAAACACACAGGCATCTTTTTATTGCGTCATTACTCCAAATTCCTCACTTTGTTATCTGTGTCAATAAAATGGATTTAGTAGATTACAAACAAGAAGTCTACGAGCAGATTAAAAAAACAATAGAAAGCTTCGTTTCAAAACTTGGAGTCCACGATATCTATTTCATTCCAATGAGTGCCTTGTGCGGGGACAATGTTGTCGATCCTTCAACACACATGCCTTGGTACAAAGGACCTACCTTGCTTTATTTCCTTGAAAATGTCCATATTGGTAGTGATGAAAATCTGGTAGATTGTCGTTTCCCTGTTCAATATGTAATCCGACCAAGATCTGATGAATTTCACGATTACCGAGGATATGCAGGAAAAATTGTAAGTGGCGTTTTTAAATCAGGCGACAAGGTAATGATTTTACCGTCTAAATTTACAACGTCTATAAAGTCTATAGAATTGCCTGGCGGCTTGGTTAACGAGGCTTTCCCACAAATGTCTATCACAATGCAACTTATGGATGATATCGATGTCAGCAGGGGAGATATGATTGTCAGAGAGCATAACGCACCAACGGTCAGCAAAAATATTGATGCCATGATATGCTGGATGAATGTCAAAGAGCTGATCCCTGGAAACAAATACATCCTAAGACATACAACTAAAGAAACACGATGCGTCGCGAAAGAAATAGTATACAAAGTAGATATAAACACACTACACCGAATTGAAGGTGCTGAGTCCTTGGGATTAAATGATATCGGGAGAATATCACTGCAAACATCGCAGCCATTGTTTTTTGATAGTTACCGTCGAAATCGTTTCACAGGTAGTTTTATTTTAATCGATGAATTGACCAACGAAACGGTCGCAGCAGGAATGATTAGAGATTAATTGGAAGAAGAATGACCATGTTACAAGAATTAAAAGGCAGAGGCCTTCTCATACATCATTGGGATACAGATGGAATCTGCTCTGCACGACTTATACTGGAAAAATTAGTTGATAAAAAAATCGACAACAGAACACCTGTTCCTGGCAATTACTTTTTAACAGAAAAAGAACTCAAAGACTATTCAACATATGATTTTGTCATTGTTGCAGATATGTCATTGCCTGAGGCAGACATACAAAAGTTAGCAGAAAAATCTAAGGTATTGATATTTGATCATCACTTGGGACCAGAAATCAAAGGAGTATTTCACTACAATCCAGTTATAAAAGGGGAAAATCCAGATGAATACCCTTCAGCTAGTTGGATTATAAATAAATTTCTTGATAACGATGTGAATCTATTTGCACTACTTGGTATTGTTGGAGACCACGAACAGAGAATTAAAAACAACAAACAAATCTACAAAATAATAACAGATTTTTGTCAGAAAAACAAGCTAAATTTTGACGACATGCTAAAAATTGTTTACTTGTTGGATTCCAACTATAAGTTGGGCGATAAGAAAACTGTGGAAAATGCACCACATCTTCTTCTCACATATAATTCAGCTGAAGAACTACTAAGAAATGAAAAATGGAACAAAAATCTAGCAATATTAAACAAAGAGATTGCAAAGCAACTAGAAAAACCACAGGAAGAAATACAAGGAAAAATTTTTAAAAAGATAGATACAAAATACAACATTATTTCAACTGTAACAAGAAAAATTGCTTGGGACAGTGGAAAAGATACAATTGTGATAAACACAGGATTCTTTGATGATAAAGACCAAATCTATGTTAGAAGTAGCAAAAATTTAGAACCATTAATTGAACAAGGTAAATCTTTTGGGTACAAGTGTGGAGGGAAAAAAGAAGTCCTTGGAGTTATAACACCCAAGGATAAAACCGATTCGTTTGTAAGAGAAATTTTTGATTTTCTCAAGTAATAAAAAGGATGATAGAAATGAAAGAACAAAAAGGATTTACTGCATGGTTTACTGGTCTCCCATGTTGTGGAAAAACAACAATTGCAGACGAAGTAGCAAAAATATTGAGACAAAAAGGATACAAGGTTGAACGACTTGATGGCGATATCGTACGACAAGGCCTGACAGACGACTTAGGCTTTTCAAAAAAAGATAGAGATGAAAATATCAAGAGAGTAACTTTTGTGGCAAAACTCCTCACACGAAATGGAGCAGCTGTTCTTGCAACCTTTGTTTCGCCTTATCGAGAAATGAGGCAGAAGGCACGTGAGGAAATCGACAACTTCGTCGAGATCTATGTTAAGTGCCCTGTCGAAGTGTGTGCGAAGCGCGATGTCAAGGGCATGTATAAGAAGGCACTCGAAGGAAAAATCAAAAACTTCACTGGCGTTGATGATCCATATGAAGAACCAGCGGCTCCCGAATTAATCTTGTATAGTGATAAAGAAACAGTTGGCGAAAGTGTGCAAAAGGTACTTGACAAATTAGAGGAATTGGAATACATTAAGATTCGATAGATATGAAACTAGATGAAACTATCAACTACATTGTTTCCGGCCTAGAGCGTTCAGGAACATCGATGATGATGCAAATATTGCACGCTGGCGGATTGCCCATCGCCTTTGACCGTTCAAGGCAATCGGATGAAAACAACCCAAAAGGGTATTACGAACTTGAGGGCGGCAAGATAATAAACAAGTTAATGAACGGATCGTTTTCATTTAATGAACATAAAGGTAAGTTCGTAAAAATAACAGCATATGGTCTAAAATACCTCCTGCCAGGTAATTATAAAATCATTTACATGGAGCGAAACATCGAGGAGATACTAGATTCCATGGAAAAAATGACAGGAATAAAAGATGAAAATCGCCCTGAAACACGAAAAATCTTTCTCAAATTGAATCAGATGATCAAGAATTTTATTGCAAGCAGAGATGATGTAAAGGTATTATATGTCAATTATAATGAGATGATATTCAATCCTGAGCACAGTATACGAAGAATAGTTAATTTTCTTAATTTATCTGACGTCAATTTAGATAAAATGACGCAATCTATTGATAAAAAACTATATCGACAAAGAAAAACAACATAAAATAAATATGATTTTTGGTATTTTTTCTGATACATTGATATTGAGAAAGTGTAAAATATGCGAATCAAGCTTACATTTGGAAGGAGATTTTAATGAAAGCTGTAATTTTGGCTGCAGGCGAGGGAAAGCGATTAAGACCTTTTACAGAAACAATGCCCAAAGTAATGCTTCCAGTTGCAAATAAACCGATTTTGGAATATGTATTTGATGCAGTAAAAAAAAGTGGGATTGACGAGATAATTGTTGTCGTTGGATACAAGAAAGAAGTTATTATGGAGTATTTTAAGGATTACAAAGATATCAAAATCACCTATGTAAATCAGACAAAGCAACTTGGAACTGCTCATGCACTGTTGCAGGCAAAAAAACATATAAAAGAGTCATTCATCGTTCTTGCTGGAGACAATATCATCGATTATGGTAGCATCTCAAAGCTAATGAAAACTCCATCAGACTATGCAATCTTAATCAAAGAGCATCCTTATCCATCAAAATATGGTGTCGTTTTTGTTGAAAATAACAATATCCGAAGGATTGTTGAGAAGCCAAAAGAGTATATTGGCAAATACATTTCTACCGGCATCTACAAACTCCCTCGTTCTGTGTTCACTGATATCGAACGATGCACCTCGGAAGGTGTTCATGCCCTTTCTTCAGTTATTCAAGCTCTAGTCGACAAAGAAAAGAAAATCAATACGGTATTGGCAAAATCATGGATGGATATAATCTATCCATGGGATCTAATCCATGTAAATGAGGCCATGATTCAAGGTATATCGGCATCGGCTGGCGGAGTTATAGAACGAGGAGTTACTTTGAAAGGTGCGGTTTCTGTTGGAAAAGATACCAAGATTTACGCAGGTTCTTATATCGTAGGACCAGTTGTAATTGGCGAAGGATGTGAAATCGGTCCAAATGCCTGCATCTTTCCGTCCACAACGATTGGAAATAATGTGGTGATTCATCCTTTCAGTGAAATCAGAAGTAGCGTAATCATGGATGATGTGCACATAGCATCTAATTCTTTTATTTCCCGCTCGGTCGTTGGAAGGGGAAACATAATTGGAAATAATTTTTCTACGATTGCAAGAAAATCGACCATTGAAATAGAAGATGAATACAAAAAATTGGACATACCAATCGGAGCAATGATTGGAGAAGATTGCGTTATAGAAAACCATGTGGTAACAGAACCAGGGATAATAATAGGGAGGGGCTGTAGGATTAATTCGTTGAAAAGAATCATAAAAAATGTGCCAAGTGAAAGCAAAGTGATGTAAAGTGTGTGGAATCATTGGTTATATCGGTTTCAGAGATGCAAAGGGTGTACTTATAGAAAGTTTGAAGAAGCTTGACTATCGAGGATATGATTCTGCCGGCGTCGGCATCGTAGACAAAAAATTAAAGGTATTCAAAGAAGTCGGAGAAATTGCAAATGTTGAAAAACAGATCCCTCCAATCAAAGGAACCCTTGGAATTGGTCATACTAGATGGGCAACGCATGGTGCAGTAACAAAAGAAAATGCGCATCCACATTTGAGCTGCGATAAAAAGATCGCAGTCGTCCATAACGGAATCATTGAGAACTTCCAAAAACTCAGAGAAGAACTCAAGAAAAAAGGTCACAAATTTATTTCTCAAACAGATACAGAAATTATCGCACATTTAATTGATGACGTATACAAAAAAGGAAAGTTAGAGGATGCAGTTATTTCTGCTCTTAAAAAGATAGAAGGATCCTATGCAATTGCGGTTGTATGTGAAGATGAACCTGGAAAATTAGTAGGTGCACGCAAGGAAAGCCCTCTTTTAATCGGCGTTGGAGACAGTGAAAACTTTCTTGCATCAGACATACCTGCGTTTCTAAAATATACAAATAGAGTCATTTATCTAGACGAAGGCGAAATATGTGTTCTTACAAAAAACTCAATAAAAATCTTTGACAAAAAGAAAAAAGAGATCAAAAAGAAAGAAGAGATGATCACATGGGATGTAAAAGATGCTGAGAAATCAGGTTTCCCCCATTTTATGTTAAAAGAAATCTACGATCAACCTGATACCGTACATCAAGCTCTGAGAGGAAGGATATCTGAAATCGAAAACTCTATAGAATTTCCCGATCGTGTAGAAAAGTTACTCGACAATAATCTTGGTTCAATTCATATTGTTGCTTGTGGCACATCTTATTATGCTGGTCTAGTTGGTAAATATCTCATAGAAAATCTGACAAACATTCCTGTCTTTGTAGAACTCGCTTCTGAGTACAGATACTTCGGAACAAGAAACGAATCATCATTAGTTATTGCAATTACTCAATCGGGCGAAACAGCAGATACTTTGGCGGCCTTAAGGGAAGCAAAAAACTCTGGTTGCAGAACACTTGTTGTAACCAATGTTATTGGAAGTACTGCAACAAGAATTGCAGATGGGTATCTATTGCAACAGTCCGGCCCTGAAATCGGTGTTGCAGCTACAAAGACATTCACATCTCAGATAGTTGCTCTTTGCCTGATTGCGTTAAAAATTTCGTTATTTAAAGATAAATTAGGACCAGATGAATTGTATAATTACATCTTCCATCTAAAGGAGCTTCCAAGAAAAATCCAACAGATACTGGATCGAAGTGACGAGATAGAAAAAATCGCTAAACATCTCAAAGACGCCCAATCTGTTTTTTTCATTGGGAGAGGTATCAACTACCCTTTATCGCTTGAAGGTGCATTGAAACTTAAAGAAATCTCCTATATCCATGCTGAAGGATTTGCCGCTGGTGAACTCAAACACGGCCCATTTGCACTTCTTACAAAACACACTCCAGTAGTGGCAATAGTTACAAAAGATTCCACATATTATAAAATGCTAGCTAATATTGGTGAGGTAAAAGCACGAGGGCCAAAAGTCATTGCTATTGCAGAGGATAAAGACACTGAAATAGAGAGCCACGCTGATTTTGTGTTACGTTTTCCATCGGATTCGCCAGTACTTCCATGTCTATCCATTACTGTAATTCTTCAACTTCTTGCATATCATGTTGCAAAGCAAAGAGGATGTTCGATTGATAAGCCTCGCAATCTAGCAAAATCCGTAACCGTTGAGTAGGAGTTGTTAAAAAATGAAATGTGTCGTTCTTGCAGCTGGTGAAGGAAAACGAATGCATCCACTAACATTCACTCGACCAAAGGTTATGCTTCCCATAGCAGGCAAGCCTCTTCTAGAATGGAATCTGCTGAATGCAAGGGATGCAGGATTAAAGAAATTTATTTTTGTTGTTGGCTACAAAAGCGAGATGGTAAGAAACTATTTTGACGATGGCAAAAAATGGGATGTTAAAATCGAATATGTAAATCAAGGAAAAGCTCTTGGAACTGCTCATGCCATAGGAATGGTTGAAAAGTTTGTTGACGATTTTATTGTATTGTGCGGGGATACAATTTTTGGCAAGAACGATATTAAAAATATACTTAAAAAAGGCACTAAGATCGGATTGGTGAAAGTAGAAAATGCTGGTGAATACGGAATTGTCGAACTAGCTGGAAAAAAAGTCGTCAAGATTTATGAAAAAATGGAGGAACCCTTTTCAAATGTCATAAATGCTGGCATCTATCATTTCAATAAAAAAATCTTTTATTATATTAGAAAAACAGAGAAGTCACCCAGAGGTGAATTCGAAATTACCGATTCAATAAATACGCTTGTTAAAAAAGAAAAGATGGAATGTGTATTTTTAAAAGAATGGAGGGACGTTGTCTATCCATGGCATCTCTTGGATGCAAATGAAGAATTGTTGAAAAAAGCAGGCGAAAAAATCGTAGAGGCAGTAGAAAAAAATGTTACAATAATAGGGGATGTAACCATCGGTAAAAACAGCAGAATAATGAGTGGAAGTTATATCGAAGGCCCTGCAATAATAGGTGATGATTGTAAAATCGGACCTAACTGCTACATCCGACCATACACCTCAATTGGTAGTGGCTGCCATATAGGAAACGCCTGTGAGGTAAAAAACTCCATCATCATGGATAACAGCAACGTTCCCCACAACAGCTATGTCGGTGATTCTATTATCGGACAAAATTGCAATCTTGGAGCAGGATCAAAAGTAGCAAATCTTCGACTTGATAAAAAGAATATTAAAGTTGTTTTGAATGGGAAAAAAATAGATACAAAAAGAAGAAAACTTGGAGTAATAATTGGGGATAACGTACAAACCGGGATAAATTCGATGATGAATGTTGGTACAATGATAGGTAACGACGTTTTTATAGGTCCCGGAACAGTGGTAGCTGGAGAAATTAAACCAAATACAAAAATGTTGTAGAAATCTTTACTTTTCTATATCTATTTAAAATAACTAAATGATTTACCTTTGATGATTGCGCGGAAATCTTTCGTGATAGTAATTTCGCAATTTTTCACTCTTTTTCTAGGATGGATTGGGCTTGTCGTTCTAACGAAACTTTGGGGAGGATTTGCACCTGAGGCGCTTGGAATTATTGGATTTGCAATGTCATTTCTTGCGCTATTTAATTTTATTGCAGATATGGGGTTTACTCGAGCGCATGTAAAAAGAATCTCAGAAGGCGAAGATATAGGTGTATGCATCAGCACATATGCAACAATTAAAATATTTTTGACGATGCTTATGACTGCAGTAATATTCGCATCTATATTTATCTGGAAAGATGTACTTGGTAGAAAATTTTATGATGCAACAACTGAGTCCGTAGTGATTGTTTTCATATTTTATTATGTTTTTTTAAATATTCAACAGATAGCAATCTCGACGTTTGAGGGTACAAAAGAAATAGCCAAGCGAGAGATAGCAAGATCCATAGGTAATCTTGTAAAAGTTCCTCTTATGATTCTAGTTGCTCTCGCAGGAGTTATTGTTGTAGGAAAAGCAAGTGTTTCTCCTGCAATTAATTTGCCTCCAATGTTTCAGCCACTCCAACAATTCATTGCAACTCATGCAGTTGGCTCTTTGGCAATAACATACGTGTTTTCAGCAGTTGCAACAGTTTTCGCGGGAATATATTTCCTAAGAAAATATCCATGGAAAAAACCTAGTTGGAAATTGGGTAAGAGCTATCTGTCTTTTGCATTTCCAACTATGCTTGTTTCGGTTATTGGGGTTGTTTCTGTTAATATCGATAAGATAATGATCGGGTATTTTTGGACAGCAAAAGAGGTAGGATATTATTTCTCAGTACAACAGGTGCTACAAATCGTCGTCATATTTCCCACTGCCGTTTGTACTATTCTTCTTCCAACATTTTCGGAGTATTATTCATTAAAATATTTTCAAAGAATTAGAGAAACAATACATTTAGCAGAAAGATACATCTCCATGGTAATAACTCCTGTTGTCGTTGTAATTATAATCTTTGCCAATCAGGTAATTAATATCATGTTCAATGGTGCATTTCTGCCAGCAACTTCAGTACTTATTACCTTAATGATTTATGTATTGATCTCAGGTCTCACGATGCCTTATTCTTCTTTATTAAGCGGTATAGACAAACCCGGGATAACAGCAAAAATAGGGCTTTTAACATGCGTTATCAATATATCTCTTAATTTTTTATTAATACCAAAATGGGGAGCTCTTTCATATTTTGGAATCAATGGCATAACTGGAGCGGCAATTGCAATGTTGGTCTCTTCGCTATTTGGATTTTTTGGGTTACGATGGTTAGCAAAAAAATATACTCAGATAAAAATTTTACAAAATCATACACCACGGCACATACTTGCTGGCATAGTTATGGGTTGTATGTTGTATTTTTCCAGTCTTTTAATTCCATTGACTCGATGGTATCATCTACTCGGTTTTGCTTTTGGAGGTTTATTGATTTATCTTGCGATCCTATTTGTGTTAAAAGAATTTAAAAAACAGGATTTCGTGTTTTTCATTCGTTTATTGTATCCAAATGAGACGATGAACTATATAAAATCTGAATTAAAAAACGATAAATAAAAACTCGAATAGAATATTGAAAAACATTTGAGATGACTTAGAAGCAACCCTCCATTTTGCAATTCCTTATTGGCGAGATCCTTTTGTATCAATAAAACAAAGATACTACACTTGTATTCTTTGAATTTAAATTAGGTAATTTTAATGTTATATAGTTCCCAATATTTGCCCTTTATATTCATTAATTGATTGTGTGTTCCACTTTCAATGACTTTGCCTTGATCTAAAATGTATATGATGTCTGCGTTTTGAATTGTTGATAATCTATGAGCTATCATTAAAGTTGTACACTTTTTAGATATTTTGTTAATGGCTTTTTGTACGGTATTCTCAGAAATATTGTCCAATGAACTTGTGGCTTCATCTAATATCAAAATCTCAGGTTTTCTAATCATTGCTCTTGCAATGGCGATACGTTGCTTTTCCCCGCCCGATAGTCTCATCCCCTGGTCACCAACTAAGGTGTCATATTTTTCTGGAAATTGCTGAATAAACTCATCTGCGTTTGCTAACTTTGCCGACTCTATTATTTCCTGATCGGTATATGTATTTCCAAACGAAATATTATCTTTTATGGATGCATTATAAATGAAAGTATCTTGACTCACAAATCCAATCTTCTTCAAAAAAGAAAAAATATCAAACTCTTTGATGTTTACATTATCTATATAAATGCCGCCAGAGTCTATATCATGCAATCGCAACAATAGATTGACAACTGTTGATTTACCAGAGCCCGATGGTCCTACCAATGCAGTTATCTTATCCCTCTGTATTTTAATTGAAACATCATCTAACAGAATATCTCTATCTTTGTGAGCGAATTCAACGTTTCTTAATTCAATGCTTGATTTGAGCCCAATGAATTCCTTTTCTCCATTTTTTATCTTATTATATGTTGTATCTCTTAACATTTTATAAACCGATTCGACATTTGGAAGCATACTCATGAACTGCATTTGATAATCTCCAAATTTTGATATTTTAGGTAAAATCATGAAAATTGCAAAAGCAAATGTGCCTATCAGAGGTAGCATACTCTGAAAGCTACCTGGGTATTCTAATTTTATAAATATAACAACACCTCCAATTGAAATATATAGCAGCATGATGAGCAATATTTCGGGAACTTTATTCCAAAAATAATCTTTTCTGTAATACTTCCAAAACGTGCTTATTGATTTATCAAATAGATTTTTCCAATAAGGGAATGTTTCAAATATTCTTATCTGTTTAATTCCGCTTGCAAATTCATTTACAACTACTGTTTCTGCTTGACCGGCTTCATATCTTCCTCTGCCTGTTTTATAAGATACTTTGCGGCTCAAATATCTGGTTAGGAAGAAATATCCAACTCCGCCAACTATTATCAAAATGGTAACTTTCAACGACATTGAAAGTAACAAAATAAATATTGATATCGATAAAAAAAGTTCCACAAAAAAGTTTGATAAGAGTACTAATACGGCAGCTATATTGCTAGGTGCTGTTGATGTTTTGTATAGTATTTCTCCTTGTTTATTATCAATAAAAAATTGATAGTCCGAATCAATGTATTTATTAAATATGTCCTGCTTGGCATCAATTACAATCTTTGAGGTAAGCTTCGAAAAGAAAAAGGTATAGATGAGCTTCCCAACAAAAACTAAACATGCAAGTATAATAAATAAAATACAATATTTCACAAGAATATCATCGATTGGAATTAATTTAGTAAAAATATTAGTAAAATTAAGGAATTGATTGCCTGTGGCCGGAGTATCTAATCCATAAGATAATATGGGATACATTATTGCTACATTTAAAGATTCCAAAATACCAATAAGTGCAGCGGAGGCAATCAAAAACATAAACTGGAATCTATATCTCTCCAGGAAAAACCAAACTATTTTTAAAGTATTTCTTCTCTCCTTCATTTAACTCAGTCTCATCTCCATATTATTGTAGGAATATTTTACGATTTTTAATGCTACTTTTTCATCAATTATAAATTTGAAATTTACATTTTTTACCATATTACTCCACTATTTATATTATTTTCAGGTTTTTTCTTAGATTTGTCAATTATTTTGATAAATTTATATGCCCTATTCTCAGATAGGTGAAAGTATATAGTGGCTTTGTCTCAAAAGTATTCCTCCTCGACAATCTTTTTAGCCAAAATCATCAGATTATACACGATGATTTTCAACGCAACTTCAGTGTGCTGAATACGTCTTTTTATAGAGGTTACATA
>JBFYMG010000074.1:0-37315 GCA_041305025.1 Thermoplasmatales archaeon | reverse complement strand
TGCTTCTTTGTCTACTTCCGAAGGATCTATACGTGTTGTGAGAATTAAAGGTAAATCCATCCTACCACCGCGTTTATCTGGAATGTATGCATGGGAGAAATTCAGTAATGCATCCATGAGTAACATTAATCCATCTTCATCGCCGTCACAATTATTTGATATTATAAAATCATTAATTGGAAAGTTATGCAAATGCTCAACTTCAACGTCATAAAGGAATTCTGAATCTGATTTAATGGGTACAATTTCTTTTATGTCATCAAGGATAAAATTGCCAAATGTAGTCAATCTTGGTTTTCTTTCTTTTGAAATAGCCGATTCAAGTCTGGCTTGTTTTCTTTTTAGAGAAAAGCCGATTGTCTTACAAAATTTCCTTGCATAAGAAGAACGGATAGATAAATAGTGTAAAGTAAACTCTGGTGATTTCCCCTTTCGATCGTAGAACTTCTTTGCAAGACCGCTTGCCGGCCTAGTTTCCTCTTTGCATCTATAAAATATACCAAAACGGAGTAATTGCAAACCGATATCGTGTAATAATTCACGATCAACTGAAGAGCACGTGACATGTAATCTATTCTTTTCTACAGATCCGTCTCCTGAAAAATATGTTCGTAACAGCTCTTTCATTTTCGTTTTTGGTAACGCAGTAAATCTTGGTGGTATTCTTTTGCTCTTTGCATTTGTTCCTATGCAAAGGATATGAACAAAGAAATCATGAACAAGTCTGTTGGCAATGGAAATGTCGTATTTTCCCTTGCAGGAATGAATGTGAAAAACTTCGTCTATGCACTTGGCGACATCGTTGCGTATTTCTTTTTCTGTGCATGCAAAACTCACCTGATAACAACTTTTTTTTGTAAATCTTGCATGTCCTTCAGCCAGATAATATCCGAGCAGACGCATAAACGGTTTATCAACTTTGATTATTCTAGGCACAATGGCATAATTTCTTTTGACACCTAAAGTGCACGTTTTTGGTATTGCACTAAACTTCTTATGACATAATTCAAGTAATCTCAAAATTGTAGGCAAAGGAACACTATCTCTGTAAATGTAGTTAGAAAATGTCTTCTTATTAATTGCTAATTTTTGTGAAGCGCTTTTTAATCCGCCAAGTTCTTCCACACATTTTCGCACGAATTTTTCAATACCTCTGACAACTACATCCTTACTATGTTCATCGTTTAATTTTGAAAATTCTGAAAGTAAATCTATACTTTTTATATCTTTATTGCAAAAATCTATTTTATTAGAAACAAAAAATTTGTCATCTTTCTTGAGTTCCACCATTTTTTTGGTGACGAGCTTTCCATTAGACCATACCATAACCCGATGCATAGGTGATGCAATAAAATTTCTACCGGATTTCAGTTTGATCTTCATCATATGTTTTGGTGCTTTTATTTTAAGAACCGAAGTAATCTTTCTGAGTTCTGACTTTCCATTCTGAGGATTGAAAGCAAAGGTACTGACTCCTTCGACAGTTTTTTGTTTTGTACCAAAATCATCAACAATTAATTCATTGGCAATTGTATTGCAATAGAGATTCTGCAAGCTGGTAAGAGCAGGTTTTTCGGAGTTTACCAGTAAAATGTTTGTGTCTGGTGAAAGACAATTTCTTCTTTTTGCTGCATGATAAAATGGATGCGAAAAACATACCTGGGAATCAGTGAAACCTATTATTCTTGCCAAGGCACCTGCAGATGTATGAGGTGCTAAACCTACTACCAAATGACCCGTTAAATCCTCCAAATCTTTTATCTTGTAAAAACGATCCAATTTGTAGAATCTAACAAGAAGATCATCAATAAATCTTGATACTTGTGCAAAATATTCTGCACAAAACTTTGAAATTATTAGGTCTTGAACTTTTAGTTCACAGATTTGGTCGTCATGCTCCAGAGGATTACCAAGATAATCTTTTGTGTAACCTAATTTCTTCAATTTTTCTATTGAAATGTGAGTTTCTTTTGGTTTGAAGTGAGTAAGAGGAGCATCCGTCATATCAAAACGTATTGTTCCATCCTTAAAAACCGACACATCATATTTTGCCCTTAGTATTCCTTTTTCTAAAGGTTCTGGCGTTTTATGTTTTGAAATGGTTCCCACAACGCCTTTTATTGTTTCTGGAAGATCTCGCTCTTTGATGTTTTTCTGTGCAATTTTAAGCTCCTCTGCAACGTTTATTTGTTGAAGCTCAATTTTGCCATTTTTTGTTTCTGTATGTCCGCCGCACGTACAAGATACTTTGTGCGTTTTCTTATTACAATTTGGGCATATTCGAACTCCGCATTCAACTTCGATTGTGTTGTTTTCTGCAGCAGTTCTAACTAAACGTTGATTTCCACCATAGTTACCAAGCGGGAACAAAACATGTGGTGGCGGTCTCATTTTTCTTGGTGATGCTTTTTCTGGTCGTCCCATACGTGTTCCAATGCGATAGGGTGCACGCTCCCTAATTGTGATTCCAGAAAGTTTTGAAACCAATGAAACAACGTTTTCGTCTTCTTTTGCATCTTTAAGTATTCCAGATCTGTCTGTTTCAACGATGTTTTTTTCTTTGATATCCAAACCGCAACATCTGATGAGAGGGTAGGAATATCTGTCTAAGATAAACGTTCCTTCTCTTTGTTTGTGAAGTGCACCTAGTTCCGTTATAATTCTTTTAATTTCTGAGTCTTTTGGTAGAACCAATGAAAGATCGTCGTTTATTTTTCCTTGCTCTTTAACAAATTTTGAGAGTGCGACTAGATCGTTAGGATTTATATCGTGCCAAAAAAGATTATAGAATGGATGCAATGGGACATTGTATTTTTTTGAGATTTCGAAAGCATCTAGAGCTGATGGTTGTTGAAGATTGATTTCTCTACCGAAATCTTCATTGATTTTTTCCTTGGTTTTTTCATCTGCGTCTTTTATGCATGCAAACAAGTATTCTTTTGGTAGGCACTTAATCGATTTTTGTAGATCTTGAATCCACCATTCATATACATAACTTGAATTAGGCAGTAACGCATTGTTTTCAAGAAATTCACCAAATGGGATAAGTATTTCGCCAAGATCGATTATTTTTTGCACATCGTATTTATCTGTGCCCTCTGAATCATTAACCTGAGTTAAATCACCGTTCTGCAGAAGGACAATCGGGCCTTCTATCTGGCTGCATGGAGTTCCTATGGTTCCCTTGCCAGGTCGCTCTGTTTTAAGTTGTGTACCAACAGCAACAAAACCATCCAATAAATGCATAGAAGCAGGACTTATTGCAGTAGACGCCAGTCCCGCGGTGCGAGCTCTGCCGTAACGTAAACGAAATCCTCCTTTTCTCGATGGATGCGAAAAAACTGGTCTGCCGGCAATAACTTCACCAATGTATTTGGAAGATGGCAATATCGCAGGGATGCTCTCTTTGTTTTTATCATCAGTATTTTCTTTATTGACAAAAATATCCAAAAATTCCCATCCTTTAAGTTTTAGTTTTTTAACATGTTTTATTATTTTTGGCGCTTTTAAACAAAGACCTTCGGCTATAACTAGACATGCACCGCCCCTGAGACGATTTGTTTCCACTCTTGGTAAGTCTCTATATCCAGTTACTTCTTCATCCTCAGTTCCTTCTCCGTTTATGCAGATTGGACAACCAGCAACTATCTTTTCTATTTCGTCGACTGAAGGGAGATACTGAAGGTGTTGGACTCTTTTGTACAATGGAATTTCTTCTTTGTATCGCTCTATTTCACCAGATGTTGGTTTGTATCTATCGATTCCCATTTCTCGTCTCACGATATCTGCGATTAGAACACTCATTGCTTGACCTGTTCCACCCGCACTTCTAATTGGTCCTGAAAAATAAAGGTCAACATAGTTTGAACCGTCTTTATTTGCTCCAAGTTTTATCTCAGCTATCCCTTCCAGAGGCGCCACTAGCACCCCTTCCGTAAGAATGGCCAAACCAGTTCGTACTGCTTGATCTATTGCATCTTCCACTTTGTTAAATTTGTAGGTTTTGCCCCCTGCTATTTCTCTAGCAATTTCTAAAGAAACAAGTTCTCTATTTGCTAATTTTTTTGTAGAATTCCGAATTTTTGGAGCTATGCCTTTTGGTCCAACGAGTTGCTCTACTCGTGCAGCCAAATCTAGAGCTTGTGGTATTTCAACTTTGAGTTCTGGATCAAGCCCCTTTTTACGTGCTTCTGTTGCAATAGCATAGCATATTTCGATGTCTTTCTGTAAGCCGTTAAAATACTCCCGCATGTTTGGGCTAAATGCAACATCGATGGATTGGTCCCCACCCATAATATCCAACTCTAAAAAGTTTGACAAAAATTGTTAATACAAACTAGTAGTTTAAAGTTTTGTATTTTACAACTTGGCGCGAACAAAAATATATTGTTTTAGATAATTGCAAAAAAATATTGAGAGCCAGGTGGTTTTGCCTGACTCGATTTGTGTTTAATTATTTTTATTCAATTTTATTTACTAGATGTCTACGTCAAACTCCCACCAGGCGGCCAGGAATCTTCCGTCGTCTGTCTGCAAGATATTGCCATAAGTGTCTCTGAATGCCGCGTAAACTCGATACCTGCCATTGCCATGTGTGAGATCAATGGTATTGACTAGACCGTTGAAGATTGTGTCGAGGGCAAGTTGTTGCCCAGCATCAATTGTCCTTGCTGTTGTTTCATTAACAGCATCCTGGTCGACAACCCATTGCCCTGCAGGCCATGAAATATTGTGGAACTGCACCTGGATGAGCAGATAACCTTTGATGTTTGTCAAACCGGTGTCCTTGATCTTCGACTGATTCCTGTATGTGATGATCAGTTTCGGCCTGTACGTCGCACTTGCATCGCCAGAATAAACATTAACGAACTCATCACCTGTTGGTGAAGTTCCGTTGATATCACGACTGCTTCTTAGACAGAACTTTGTTGTTCCTTCTTTGGTTAACCAGCTGTGGTTGGTTAACGTAATGTTGTTTCTTCCGTTCACAAAACTTGCGGTGTTTAGACCACCGCCGTTTCCAGAGTACCGGCTCTTGCTGTAATCTCCAGTTTGCAGTGGATTGTGCGGATAGGTCGGTTGACCGTTTTGAACTGTGATTGTGAAATCTGTTGTTGAATAATCGTTGTATTTGTATAGCGAGAGTGTTGCGTTGTCAATGTAAGCATTTGATGGAAGACGGGATGTGTCAAATATCATGAATCCTCTGTATATGGAATAGGTTAACGTTGGAGGAGCAGCTGAATCCTTTTTCTGGCCTATCGAAATATATGTTGCAGAGCTTGATACGGTTCCCGTTGAAGAAGTCCATGCTGTGTTGTAGGTGCCGCTGGATTTGTATATGTAGCCGTCGTTTGTTGCTGATTCTATGCTCAATGTTGGGTCAATGATGATTGGGAATGTCATTGAGTTCAGGTCTGATAGCTTCAGACCTGAAAGAAGGTAGGTGTTGCCGTTGTACTGGATTATTCGATATGTAAGTTCCTGTCTCGACTGCTCGTCATTGAGTTCGTAAGCATCGCCAATTGGTAGAGCGCATTTGAAGTTGCCAAAGGAATCTTTGAAATCAACCTGCCCGTCATATATTGTTGCGTTTCCGCTAAGAATTCCTGAAGAGTCATGCATGTTTAGATTCTGATGATCCAGTCTGGTGATGAAAACTAGATACGAGTTATCGTTGCTGAGCTCGTAATTTGATGGCGGGTGGTTTTGCAAAAGCGTCTTTGTGGAATTACCTAAAGTGATTTCTTCTTTGAGTTGTGTGTTGTCGTAGCTGTAAGTTACATCAACGCCTGTAAAGACGCCTTCACAGGTTATTGAATTGTCATTTATTTGCCCTTGGCTGCTCTGCACGTTTTGCAAGTATTGGTAAGCCCAGTTGCTTGTAGGATCAAGATAGCCCACTCCAACGAGTTTGCTTCTGACAACATTTGTTGTCGGGTCATTTGATTTATCGTATGCAAAAGCAACAGGCCAGTCGTTTTGGGCGTTGGGTTTGAAGTAGACGTTGTACAATCCATGATCGTTACCGGCTCTGTAACCATGCTGGTAAGCAGGATGATTGCTGTTCAACGTGCTCAAAGTACAATCTATCGGCGTCCATTCGTTGTTTCCGTCCTGGTAGTTGATCGGACCAGCTGATATTTCCAGAGCATTCTCTCCGGTTATAGCATTGTAGTATTCATCCCAGGTCAGCCCACGGTCAACAAGATAGTAATCCTCAGTTGGTATTGGTGGATCCGTGATGTTGATGTAATCTTTAACGACATAATCATCTTTGAGCGTAGCTATATTAATGGTTGCTGTTGCCGAGACGTGGAAGTGTCCCGTGGTGCTATTGCCATTGCTAGATTTATCAGTGGCCCAGATGGTGTAGTTGTATTGTCCCACTTCCCAGGTGTCATTAAATGGATACTGGTAGGTATCTCCTGCTATGTACATCATCGTGCAATTCACATGCGTATGATTCGGGTAGGTGATGTTGACTTTTGCTGTGTCGATGCCACTCACTGGATCAATAATACTTGCTGAGATGTTGGCATCACAACCGAAACCCACTGTATTTGGACTCACTGTCACATCGCTTATCTGCGGCGGTGTCATATCTTTCGTATAACTGCAGTAGAGCGAATACAGTCTGCTTTCACTGATGAAATTTGCAGGATCTGGCGGACTGCCATATGTTGTATCATCTCTTCGTCCTCGTTCGTACTCAAAATCATCATAATATAAGTTACAAGTCTTATTGCTCCAACATGAAAGAACGTATTCGACATCGTCTTTTAAAACTGGTTTAGGATCTGAAAAATTGAATACCGTCCATCTTGGCTCTGCTCCGGCAGATGGAATGATTTCATCAGTGACGCCAATCAATGTTGAATCGTTATTCCTGTAAATCATGCATTTGGATTTTACAGGAGGTATTGAAAGATCTGCCTGTACGTATGCAGATATGTTATCAGCGGTTCCGTATTCGTTTGCGGTGAAAACGCTTCCAGAGATTCTATCATTTACGTTTTGAGATGAACCACCAATTTCAGTGTACCCAAAAGGATGATACAGACGATAGGTATCTGAGCTTTGGCTTGTTTCATTCGGTTTATCTTCTATATCAACGAGATAGTTGATCCTACCGGTGGAATTGTACAATTTTAGGTTGATCGAGTAATTGCCTTCGTTTGCCCCATCAGGGATAGTAAAAACCATGGAGCAGTGTTTTCCTGCAGGGGTGACTGTGTAGTTTTCCGTAGCGTATGTGCTGAGAGCAGAAAAGTTGTTTCCATATACGCACTTCCATAGGTCAACCATGACTTTATCCTGTGGGATTGTTGTATGGATGGTAAAGTTCGCTCGAATTGAATCGGGAAGGGTGTCTCCATCATCTGTTGAATCAAAGGCTTCATATGATACGTTGCTGAAACTGCAATCAGGGTCTACGCAGAAGTATTTGGTGACGTTCCATACGAGTTCAGCTGTTAAATTAACGTCTGGTTCGTAATAATATTTTAAAGAGTCTCCTTCTTGATGGTTTTGTCCGTCCCTATGGTGATGTATCCAACCCATGTCTTTCAAAAAACATACCGTGTTGCAGGAAGCGGATCGGTTTAGATAAAATGGATAATAATCACTTGGGACTGAAAAATCAGAAACGTTCACGACAGTTAAATTTGTGCCATCATCCATCCCTTCTTCATATTGGGTACAATTTGCTATTTCATTCACTGTAGAATTCATTAAATAGTTATTAATAATAAGTTCAAGTGTGAGTGGAGGACCAACTTGGCTGAAACCCACTTGATTTAGGTCGATAACAGTGATGACGTTTTCAGTTGAGTGTTTTGATTCGTAATAATAAGCCCCTCGTAAACCTTGTTCTTCTCCTGCGAAACCGATGAATTTCAAATTATATTTTGGTGTGATATTATTGTCTTTGAAGTATTTCGCTATAGCTAGTACCATCCCCATTCCTATGGCAGAATCTGCTGTTCCTTGGTTCCACCAGCAATCGTAGAGACAGCCGATAATAACAGTTTTTGTGGGGTCTGTCCCGTTGATCTGCCCTATCACGTTGTAGCTTTCCACGTTTTCAGTCCAACTCTGGTTTATCCAAAAACTGATATTGTAATCGTTGTAGCTTGCGTTTATTTTTTTACCAATTGAGCCGTTGATGTATAGTGTTGGTAGTGGCCTGAGGGCACCGTTTTGCATGTTATGCGTGTTATCATTAAAGTCGAAATTGAGAAGACCTTTGCAATGAGGCATAGTACGATTCCAGAGTAACATTTCAATCTGAACACTCGCTTTTTCTATGAATGGTATCAACCAATCTAATCCGGGGAAGCAGTCTAATAGATCAGTAATATTTTCCACAAAGTAATCTTCTGTTTCATTAGGGTTGAATGCACGATCTTCACCAATATATAAGAAATCTTTATCTTCACCTATTGTTGGTGGTTTCCATTGCGTATCAAACCATGGGAGTTTTATTGATGCGTTTCCAGGGTTCAGTTCTCCGAATGTGAAATTATAATATTTTTGAAATTCGGATAAAAAATAATACATGAAAGAGGGGTAGTCAACTATGGATTCGTTGCAACTAATGTCTTCTATTTTGTCTCTAAAGAAATCAAGGAGCCAGGAAAAATTGTTTGGCCTTGGTACCAATGAAAGATGATTATGCGTAACATTTTTTGTCAACCAGCTTTCATTACATATATAACTATACTTATAAAAGTCGCTAGTATTAATTTTTAGTATGGATTCAATCAATTCTAAAATTTCATCAAGATTTGGGCATTTGTGTTCGAAAAAGGCTAGGATGCATCTCCAATTCCACATAGGTTCAATGTGAAAATCAGCAAGAGTTGTACTGGTTTCATTAATTTCGTCATTAACAGTTATTCCAAATGATAAAGTATCGAGGTGATCTGTGAGATTAACGCTGGGTATTTCTTTGTCAAATTTTGATCTTATGTTTTGTATTCTTTCCAGATACGGTGGATCTAGACCTGGATTATAAAGACCCAAATTTATCATTTCTGGTTTCAAAATATTTATCGCAGCATAACGTTCTCCATCACTTCCAAATGACCGCCCTTTAGCCAAGGTGCCTGGTGGGTATATAGCAGTATCATTGATTATGAAGCTAAGGAGTTTTGTGATGTTATAAATATATTCATAGTCTAAACCGGTACTTTCATTTCTGTCATCCTCTCCAGATATGGCTTCTACCTTCAAATCATCAGGAACAATCACCATAATGGTCGTTAGCACCAGCATTACACAAACAAAAATACCAATTACTTTATTCTTCATATTTTTTGCCTCCGCACCAATAAAACGTTTCAAGTTAATATAAATGAATTTGAGGTCATTAAAAGTATTAATTGGCTTCGAAAATTACCTTTTATGTTATCCTTTTAGATATCATCTAACATGATGCTATTCAGTCATTTGAAGTTAAAGCACCTCTCCAGAATAGACTTTCACATATGTTGAAAGAATAAAAGTCATCGTTTTAAGGAGGGGATTTCAGATTATTGGCCTCCATGCCTTTCGGCAAAGTTTTATAAGCACTGATACTGTAGATAAGATGGGGAATGAAAATTGAAAATAAATAAATACATAGATGTTATCTTAATGGTTGGGATAATATTTTTACTCGTTGTTTCAGTATTAACTCCAATAGTATTTGGAAATGATACCAAAACAACAAAGAAAGATAAAGATTATGGATATTATGCTTTTTATCGTTTTAATAACTACTATCCCTCCGGGATAGTTAATTATCGTGAAGGACGATTTCCTAGGGATTATTCCTCTGATGCTATTGAATTAAAAGAATTAGCAATGTCCATAGAACCATCGGAAACAATATTTGTTGGCCCCATGGATTCATCCTGGTCCACATACTGTCACGATGCTAGACATACAGGACGAAGCCCTTACGATACTGCTAGTAATCATGGTATTGAAAAGTGGAGATTTTATATGGAAGGATGGCTAGATGATAATCCTACTATTGATGGCGATGGAACTATCTATTTCGGAGGAAATTATGGCGGGCTTCCATGGTATCTATTTGCTGTGTATCCAAATGGTACAGAAAAATGGAAATACAAAACAGGCGGTCTGATTTCGGGCTCTTCTCCAGCTATTGATGACAATGGAACTATCTACGTTGGTTCATGGGATGGTTATTTGTATGCTATTAATTCAAATGGTACATTGAGATGGAAGTTTAGCTCTGGTGATATTATCCCTTCATCCCCTGTAATAGCAGATGATGGCACCATCTATTTTGGAACTGAGAGTGATAAAATATATGCCGTGAATCCTGATGGTACTGAAAAATGGCATTATACTACCGGAGATTGGATAACTTCTGATCCTGCTATTGGTGATGATGGTACCGTATATATTGGTTCGATGGATTACTATCTGTATGCTTTGTATTCTAATGGTACGCTTCGTTGGAGGTTTAACGTAGGAGATAGAATTTATGGTTCTCCATCGATTGCTGATGATGGCACTATTTATATTGGTTCTTCGTGGAATGGTTATCTTTATGCTTTGTATCCCAATGGGACTTTGAAATGGAAATACGGAGGTGCAGGAACACCGAATAATCCATCAATTGGAAATGATGGAACTATATATGCTGGGTATTTGTATAATTTAATAGCATTGCATCCAAATGGTACCTTGAAATGGGATTTTTACGTAGGAAATAATAGATTTATTGGTAAATCTTCTCCAGCTATTTCTGCAGATGGAACCATATATTTTGGCATTCACTTAGGAACACCAGGTAACAGTAATGGTGGTGAAATTATCGCTGTTAATCATGATGGTACCGAAAAATGGCGTAAAAGAATCGCTGATTATTGGGTTGACTCATCTCCATCAATTGCTGAAGATGGAACCATATACATTGGATCGGCTTATGATATAGCCAGCGGCTATCTTCATGCATTTGGAACTGCTGAATCCAACGAACCACCAAGCGCGCCTATTATAACAGGCCCATCAAGTGGAAATGCGGGCGAAAGCTACACTTACACGTTTGTTTCAACAGATCCTGAAAACTATCTATTAAAGTATTATGTTGATTGGGGTGACGGGACAAATTCCGGTTGGACTTGGGAATATGATTCCGGTGAAGAAATAGAACTTGGCCATACGTGGTCTGAACAAGGAACATACATGATTAAAGCAAAAGCGATGGACATATCCAATTATGAGAGTGACTGGGGAACACTGTCTGTTACCATGCCGTTAGATCTGCAAATAAGTCAAAGCAACAGCCTACAAATCAGTCAGCATTCTTCAAACCAGTTAATTCTAAAAATGTTGCAAAGACTGTTGCTAAATATAAGATAATTAGAATTAAGCTAATTTCCTACTGAAATCCATCATAGTCACATTTCCAACTTTTAGATCAACTATGGGAAGTTTTGCCGAATCTGGAATGAAATTCAACATTTTTTGGTAAGACGTTTGTGCTTGCCAACTTGATGCATTTATCAAGGTTACTCCACGGTAATCGCCAATTGTTGCTACATGAACATGACCTGTGACAAAAATATCAGGAACTCTGTCAATTATCATATAGTCGGAATGCTCTGGGGCAAGGGGCGTATACCCTCCATAGGTTGGAGCGAGATGATGTTTTTTTAGCATGATTTTCATTGTCTCCACAGGCTCATTATACTTTAGAGATTGTATATTTGTCGCAAAATCAAGGAGGCTTTGCCCATGATACGACAATACCTCCACACCGTGCAAAGAAAAATAACAAGGGTTACCAACAAACGTTATATCCTTTCCAGAAAATAGGTTCTGTATCTCTTTTTCAAATGCTGGTTGAGGTTCAGCAGGTCTAACAGCATCATGATTTCCAGGTTGAATTACAATGGATATATAATCTGGAATTAGTTTAAATTGTTCAGCAAGTGCTTCATACTGTCTATACACATCGGTTATGGAGAGTTCTTTTTCTTGGTTTGGGTAAATACCTATGCCATCGACCAGATCGCCTGGCAGCACCAAGTATTTTATTCTGCCAGCAACGTCTTTCTGTCGGGAGTTTCCAAGTTCTCCATTTATCCATCTAAGAAACGACTGCCATTCGGCCTCCATGAACATTTTACTGCCGATGTGTATGTCAGACAGAAACGCGGCAAAGACAGGTACTTCAGATTTGTGTTTCTCATGCTGCATACTTATGTCTGGAAAAACAATGCTGTGTATAATTATCAAATCCCCGTTTTTACTGAGTTGACCTTTTATTCCTATTATTTCGTCAAACACAACCTCGTTTGCCATCTGAACAGTTTCGTGATTACTCTTTAAAGCAATGCAGGTTGCAACATCAGTTTCATCTTCAAGCTCAATTAATCTATGACCGTTTACCGTTGTTCTTACGTCTTTAACTATTCCGATAATCTGAATCTCTTTTACACTGCTTTTTTTGACACGATTAATAGGCATGACATTTACCAGTTCTCGTCTTTGATTTTGCAATATTTTGCGTAAAACGTTGTATCTGTTGACAAACAATTTTGTAAAGTCCTTTACAGTACCCTCAGATGTACTGCTGCCAGTTACGTCTTTTATTATCCGAATTTCAGGTTCATACTCTTTTGCTTTTGGCTTCCATCCCTTTACTTGCTTGATCTCAATCAGTTTAGGCGCCGCAGTTTCTTCTTCAGACCCTTCATCTGACTCCATCGTATCGTCTTTGTCAGCATCATCGTCTAAACCGTTTTCTTCTGATGTTCTATGCCGCATTTCGCCGCCGTACAGGTTTAAGAGAACTTTTTTTTGCACCTCTTTTTCTACTGTTTCAGCCATAGTCGGCTTTGGTATCTCTTCGGTTTTTGTTGATTGTTGTTCTAGCTCTATACTTTTTATCTGATCTGCAGTTAAAACGAGGGGATACTCCCTAAGATTTTTAATGATAAAAGATGTAAATTCCTCTGGTTTCTCCTTAGACAGTATATAATTTAGTGCATCTGGCTGAACGAACGTGCCATGTTCAGAGAACGACTTAATGATTGCTTTCATTTCCCTCTATCCCACAAAAAACTGTACTATTTCTAAAATGTATGTCATGATGGGTTTTTAGAATTGTGGTCAAAAAGGTAATTTTTATCTTAAATGAATACTTTTAACCAACATAGTATATAAAATTTCCTGTAAAACTTGCGTTTTATGGACTAAAAGAAGAAGGGGACTTACAAAGAGTTTATATGTTGTAGCCAAAGGTGCATTTTCTACTTATTTTTCGAAAAGAATATAAAATAGGATAAACTAACATTAGATTGAAGCCACAAATAAGGGAAAAAGCATATGATAAGCGTAAGAATCTACAAGCAGGGAAGAGACATCCTCATCGGTGCGTGTGACGAAAAACTTATTGGTAAAAAGTTCAGTGAAGGCAAGTTCCAAATAGAAGTTAAAAAGGAATTCTATGATGGAGAGCGCATTGACAAAGAAAAATTAAAAAGATACTTGGAAAACGCCACTATTGCAAACCTTGTTGGTGAAGAAGCAGTAAGATGCGCCATAGAAATTGGACTAGTAGACCCAAGTTGCATAATTAAAATAAAAGGAGTACCTCACGCTCAGATTGTAAAAATGCTGTAAACTATTTTCTATATTTTTCGCTTCATTACTGATTTTTTAATCATTTCGTGTCTTTTGATGACTCGCTCTATGGCTTCGCTGTCACCTAAACCTGCCATGCATGACATTCCGTCTACCATCTTTGCTTCATCTGGTACTTTCATCACTGTAAATGGTACTTCCTGGTCTTCTACATTAAAAATTGACAGTCTAGGTTCTGAAAAAATGCGGAAGAATAAAGGTCTTTTTTTAGTCTCAATTTCAGTTATTTCATGTGTTGTAATTAATTTGTCTACAGCTTCATTTATTGACATATCTATTGACATATTTCCCATCCAATTATATGAATCAACTGTGTGTTCTTAATTCTTATCATTTTTTATCTGAGTTATTTTGTTTTTGATTTTATCGTAATGACTTCCCATCCAATAGAATTTATCACATTTCAAACAAAACCAAAATTTTTCATTATTTTCAAAAATCTTTGTAGGTACCTTGCCTTTGACTTCACTTTTTTTAATTTCATCTAGAATGGTGTTGCAAACAGAGCATCTAGACAAAATAGCTTTTTGATCAATAACTACATTCTTTAAAACAAGATTTATTTGTTCATCGAGATCTGCCGTATTTACTTCAATTAAAGGCAATTTTTCTTTTTTCCCTCTTGCAATTAATTGTTTGTCTCTTGTAATAATAATTCGACTTTCTTTCTTTGCAATCTTTAGAAGTTCTTCATTTTCCATATCTTGATTTGCATAAAATGTGTCAAAACCAAAAAGACGAAGCCATCTCGCAAGACTGCCTAGCATCTGATCGCAAAGGGCTTTCATTTTTTCATTTTATAATGAATCAATATTCCTGCACCCATCGTAGTTACATCAATGATTTCAAGGGACAAAAGATCTCCAACGCCCCCTATTCCGTCACCATCTGCAAGAGTAGGAGTGTTTTTGCCACCAATAATCATCGGACCAACGTAAACATATAAATCATCTACAAGTTTCTGTTTCAAAAAACTCCAAAGTACAGTACTTCCACCTTCCACCATCAACCTTTTGATTCCGCGTCCGCAAAGCATTTCTAAAAATTTTTTTAAATCTATAAAACCGTTTTCATCGGTCGGACATTGAATCATTTCTACATTGCTTCCAAATTTTTTGTTGCATTTTTTTCCAACTACAATCATTGTTTTGGCTGAATTGTCTACTGCAAGGGCATTTTCGGGGGTCTTACAACTAACATCCAATATTATTCGTATTGGTTGATGTGGCTGTTTTACATATTTTTCTTTGACAGTCAACTTTGGGTCATCTGACAATATAGTATTTACGCCCACTAAAACTGCATCGCATTCGTTACGCAGATTATACATTCTTTCAATGTCCTCATCAGACGAAATCCTCAATTGCTTTCTAGTAGGAAGAGCAATTTTTCCATCTGCAGACATTGCACAATTTACAATTACGTGTGGTTTTTTCATAAGTTCACTTTTTTGGGTAAAGCGGGCAGTCTTTTTTGTTTTCAGGACAAACTTTTTTACTTTTGCATAGTGGCCCTGCATTTTTAAAAATAGTTGGAGCTGCTTTTTTTACTTCTTTAAGCATTAGATTTGCAAGCGCTCTTATTTCCCATTGCGCGTGCAGGCAACACCTCAGTTCAAAAAAATTGAGCAATGAGCGAGCGTTCATTGTAACAATAATATTTGTGCAAGTAGCATTTGGTAAAACGTATCTTGCATCCTCGGCCGGAATATCCATTTCAAGAAGTTTGTTGTATTCCTTCCAAATCATCTTCATTGTTTGATCGTATGCTTTTTTCATTTGCTTGCTTTTTGCTATTTTTGGAGGAGTCACATAGACAGGCTCATTAAGATTTACATACCTTTGGCTTTGCTGAGAAAAACTTGCTATGCGATGTCGTACCAATTGATGCGTTAAAGATCTACTTACATCACTTATTGCAAAAGTAAAGATTGCATGCTCTACAACACTAGTATGACCTAGGCCTACAACCTGCTCAAGAATCGCTTTTAATTCTTTATCTGAGGTTTTACCAAGGTCTTGTGGTTTTGTTTTACTGTGAGTCAATTTTGCAGCCATCGCAGGAATTTTTTCTGGATCTGGAGTGAAGCCTATGAGTTTAACATTCATCTAAATCTTAAGTCTCCCTAAACCCATATAACGGTTTATTCTTATTATTTTTGAGGTAAAATGCTTGCATTACCTCTCTTAAATATAATAGACAACCATGATAACTATCTTAAAGTATTTCATTATTCAACAAAAAGAGAATAAATTATGCAAAAATCAAATTATTCTGAAAATTTAGTTGGATTGATGTTTCTACTTGTTCCAACGATTTTTGTGATAGCGGGATTATTATTTTTTCCATTTGATCCATCTGACGCAGGAAGAACAATAGAAATGGCAATGTTCGTACCGCTTTTCAGTAGTTTAGCATTACTTGGATTTGGTTTTTTCCTAAAAAAAGAAGTTGCAAATAAATTGAAAATAGCAGGATGGGTGCTTTTTGCTTTCTACTGGGCAACAAGAATAAATTCTCTTTATTTTGGTGAAGATGGTGACTTTGTTAATGCGTTTCTTTGCATTGCTGGAGTTTACGTTCTTTTCTATTTAGCATATCATGAGTGGTTGTCATTAAGAAGAAATGAAAATATAGAAAGTTTGAATTGGATTGCTGGAGCATCGTGCATTGCTGGAGTAATATATTTTGGTATGGAAAATACGCCTCTAGCGCCCTGGCTTATTGATATAGTTGCTGCTCAAAGTGGATGGTTGCTCAATCTGGTCGTAGGAAATGTAGAAGTATACGGACCGAACATCTTTCATTCAGGTTCATTTATTGTAAGAATAATATTTGCTTGTACTGCAATACAATCCATGGTTATTTTTGTTGGAATGATAGTTCCGTTAAATAAGGTTAACAGAAAAAGAAGGGCATATGGCTTGCTTGTAACCGTAGTTCCAATATATTTTTTAAATCTAATAAGAAATTTACTTGTTCCATATCTTATGCTAAATGGCGTAGACTTCAATATGGCACATAATGTAATAGGAAAGGGAGGAAGCCTATTGGCATTGGTACTCTTGTTGTTTATCGTTATCAAAATTCTACCAGAACTCTTTGATGAGATAATAAAATTAATAGATATATACAAAAGAGATGGACCAATAGAAAAATTCTTTAAAAAATACTTTGGGAGAAAGAAAGCAGCATGAAGTTTGCTCAAGGCTCTCTATCGTGGATTTTAACTCCTTTTTTAATCGGTGCCTTTTTTGTTATTTTGTTTTTAATTTTTAAAGAATTACTAGGTAGCATTTTTTTGTTTATTTCATTTGTATTGTTTTTAATGACGATTCTTTTCCTTGTTTTTTTTAGAGATCCTGACAGAATTATTGGTAAGGGACTTGTCGCCTCAGCTGATGGTAAAGTAAGGGAAATCAGTAAAATTAAGGATGATGATATTGGAGATTGCACAAAGATATCTACATTTATGAATCTACATAACGTCCATGTGAATCGCATGCCTTTTGATGGAATTATAAAAGATGTTGTTCACATAGATGGAGCTCACCTTCCAGCTTTTAAAAAAGAGTCAGAAAGAAATGAGCGAGTAATAATTACAGCAAATACGGGGCTTGGGCTGATAAAAATTATACAAATAGCAGGAACCTTGGCTCGTCGCATTGTGCCTTACGTGAAAAGCGGAGACAAACTGAAAAAAGGTGATAAAATAGGATTGATAAGACTTGGTTCTCGCGTCGATATTTATTTACCAACTAAAAAGATTAAGCATATAACTGTTAAAATTAATGACAGGATAAAAGCAGGGGCAGATACAATTGCAGAAATCAATGATTAAACTCTTGTCCATTGCAGACGTCGTAACGCTAACTAACGTCATTTTTGGTTTTATGGCAATAATCATGGCTTTTTTGCATGATATGCGTTTTTCTTTTTCGTTTATTCTTTTAGCATTGCTGGCGGATGGTCTGGATGGAATAGTTGCCAGAAGAACAAGAAAGGGTGAACTGGGAGAGTATTTTGAAGCAATGGCCGATATGACGTCGTTAGGTATTGCTCCAGCATTTTTTGTTTATGTTACATATCAGGATGCTGTTTCATGTTGTATTTATCGGCATATTATTCTTGTAGCTGTTCTAATTGTATTTTTATCAATGAGTGTTATCAGACTTGCTTCTTTTCATATAATGAAAGATAAAAATTCCTTTGTCGGTATGCCTGCTTCAGCAAGTACAATCATAATACTAACCCTATCGTTTTTTGGAATTGAATTTTTATACGTTCTACCAGTCATAATAATTATTTCAATTGTTATGGTGACAAATGTTCGTTTCCCCAAGCCGGGACTGAAAATGGATGCATTGGCGGCAATACTAATCATTTTAGCATTGATTTTAGGAAGAAACTATAACGACCTTGCTCCGTTGATTCTTCTTTCGATGATTGTTGTATATATTATAGCTGGGCCAATTTATCTTTGGAAAACAAAAGATAAATTATAAAATAGCGCTTTTTTGCTATAATTTTGTCAAAAAATGACCATGACAACATTTCTAAACGAAAAATGCATTACATACTGCTGTTATGGATGACATACCCAAGATTGGCATTACTGGAATGCCTAGCGTCGGAAAAACACAGACCCTTGTTAAAATCATAGAGTTTCTCCAAGAAAATGGATATACTGTAGAAGGGATGATTACAGAGCCTATCGTTGAGAAGAAGAAGCGTGTTGGTTTCTATGTTGTAGACTGGCAGAGCAAAGCAAAAGATGTTTTTGCCCACATTGACATAGACTCGAAAGAAAAAGTTGGCAAATATGGAGTAAACGTATTAGCCTTGGAAAAAGTTGGCATACCTGCGATCGAGAAAGCGATTAACGACCCTGAAATCAAAATCATAGTAATAGACGAGATAGGAAAAATGGAGATGATGTCAGAGCGCTTTTGCGAAGTGGTCATTGAGGCCATGGATTCTGATAAACCCATAATTGTTACATTGCACAAAAAATCAAGAAGCCCACTCCTACAAGATGTACGAAGACGTGATGACATAAGAATATTGGAGGTTACTCCAGTTAATAGAAATCTACTTCCATACAAAATACAGAAGATAATGGAAGAGAAATTACCACCCCTTTTTTAATATGAAAGAAATTCAAAAATTTGAATCCATAACCGAAGGAAACACCAGCGTTTTAGTTCTTAAAAAAAAGACTTCTAAGAAAGGGCCTGGCTCTAAAGAAAAAGGACCGTTTTACAATCCTGCCATGGAGCTAAATAGAGATCTTTCCATCATATTGGTTCAATGGCTAGTCAATTGCAGTAAAAAACATGTGAAGTTGCTGGATGGTCTTGCAGCGTCAGGAATTCGTGGGATAAGACTTGCAAATGAAGTTGAAGGGGATTTTGATGTTACTATTAATGACTGGGATGAAGAGGCATATGCTCTTATTAAAAAGAATTTGGAGGGTTGCAAACTAGAAAATGCAGTTGCAACTAGCGAAAATTTAAGTACCATTCTTTCTGAAAATTGTTATCATTACATAGATATCGATCCATTTGGCTCGCCGGCCTATTTTATAGATTCTGCGCTAAGAGGCTTGTACAATGATGGAATTATTTCTTGTACTGCTACAGATACTGCGACATTGTGCGGCGTATATCCAAAAGTATGTTTACGGCGATATGGTGCTCGGTCTTTTCATTCGCCCGTTATGCATGAGACAGGATTACGAATATTACTTGGTTTCATCTGCAGAGAGGCGGGAAAATACGACAAGGGAATCGAACCGCTGGCGTGTCATGCAAGTGACCATTATTGCAGAGTCTATGTTAGAATAAAAAATGGCATAAAACGTGCTGATGAATCTGTTGACAAGTTAAAATTTGTTGGTTCAAACAAACTGGGTCTTTCTAAAAATACTTCTAGTATTAATGTCGGTCCCATGTGGATGGGAAAGTTGCAAAACAAAAACGTAGTGCAAGAGTTGAGAACAATTCTTTTTGAAAAAAAGATTGGCACAAAACATGAACTCTGGAAATTGTTGTCGCTACTGGAAGATGAGGCGGATGCCCCGGCTTTTTTTTATACGGTTGATGGCATTGCATCATCATTGAAATGCTCTCTTCCAAAAATTAAAACTATTTTTGAAAAACTTCAGAACCAGGGATATAATGTTGTACGTACTCATTTTAGTCCCACTGGATTTAAAACAAATGCCTCAATAGACGAAATAAAAAAATTGTTCAAATAGATTGGACGTGCAATAGAACGGGGTGTTTGACGATTGACAGTCTAAGTATTTTTAAAACGATTATAAAGGTTAAAATAATTTGAGTAAAAATACATATTATTTCCTGAAGTGCATCTGCCCATGCTGGTCGATCTCTAAACGCACCTGGATAAGATTCTTTAACTACGACGTATCCTAGATAGGATGACAGGACATCCTGTCCGCCATCATGAGATTTTCCATCAAAGACATGAAATTGAGTTGGTTCTATGCATGGATCTATATCCGACATAACCCAGTGACATGCCTCATGTACTGGTGTGGTTATGACCATTGCAAAAATCGAAGACAAGAAGATTAAGGCAACCTTCTGCAACCCAGTCTTCACTATCCCCTCTCTCCTCACTAGAGTATACGTATTATTAATACAATTAAATATTTTGTTGTATTTTTAATGGCTTTACCATACGTAATTAAATGGAAAAAGTCAAAAACGGTTCATGACATACGATAATTGATATTGGATTGGGGGACTGCAAAACTACCTGCCGCAAGTAAATAGTAGAAATAGGTGAGTATTGGAATGTGATCCCATGGGTAAGAAACTTAGAGTAGGCGTTTTGGCATCAGGACGTGGAACGGATTTACAAAGCATCATTGATGCCTCTGAATGCGGCATGATTGATGCAGAAATTGTTGTAGTCATAAGTGATAACGAAGATGCCTACGCCTTGAAGAGAGCCGAACAGCACGACATAGAAGCTTTTTTTGTTTCTACCAAAGGAAAAAATAAAGCAGAGCATGAAAAAGAAATCGACGATATTCTTGAAAATAAGAAAGTCGAACTTGTTGTTGGTGCAGGATATATGAAGATACTTTCTTCATCATTTGTTAAGAAATGGTATGGAAAACTCATCAATATCCATCCTGCGCTCCTTCCCTCTTTCAAAGGACCTAATGGGCAGCAAGATGCATTGGATTACGGTGCTAAAATATCCGGTTGCACTACTCATTTTATGGATGAACATATGGATCACGGCCCCATCATTTTACAGGCTGCTGTAAAGGTACATCCTGACGATGACCGAGATAAATTAGCAGAGCTTATTCTTGAAGTTGAGCATCAGGTATTGCCAAGAACTATACAACTTTTTGCAGAAGGCAAGCTAAAAATCGTAGGTAGAATTGTAAAAATTTCAACAGGAGACTCGTGGAAGAAAAAGTATAAAACAATATCTGACGTGCTCTATTCTGAAGGTTATTAGCTGCGGTAAAGTTATGAAGTTTGAAGAATCATTGAACTGGCTTTATGGTTTTGAAAAATTTGGTATAAAGCTTGGATTAGAAAGAATCTGCCATATTGCTAAAAGACTAGGCAATCCTCAGAATAATTACAAAATTATTCACGTCGCTGGAACGAATGGAAAAGGATCAGTTTGTAAATTTTTAGCATCTATTTTAGTCAGTGGCGGATACAAGGTCGGCATTTATCTATCTCCTCACTTGCAAAGTTTTTCTGAACGCATAGTTGTAGATAACAATGAGATTTCTGAGGATGAATTTGTTTTGCTTGTAGATATGATTAAACCAATTGTAGATGAAATGATTAAGAATGATAATGCTCCAACGTTTTTTGAAATTGTTACTGCAATCGCATTTCAATATTTCAGTGACAAAGAAATTGATTTTGCGGTAATTGAAGTAGGACTCGGCGGTAAGTATGATGCAACAAATGTTGTCAGTCCAATTGTAAGTGTGATAACAAACATTACGCTTGAGCATACTGACATTCTTGGAAAAACAATCAAAGATATAGCATTGCAGAAAGCAGGCATTGCAAAAGATGATGTTGCGGTAGTTACTGCTGCAAAGGGTGATGCTCTAAAAGTTATCAAAAATGTTGCAAAAGAAAGAAAGGCTCCTGTTTATGTTATAGACGAAAAAAGGTGGAAAAGAACATATTGTGATACGAAAGGGCAGGACTTTACCATAAAAGGTAATTTGACAGATTATTTTGTTAAAACGTCTATGCTAGGAAAACATCAAGGAGAAAATATTGCTCTTGCGATAGCTTCGATAGAAAATATTCAGATGAATGGGGTTTACATTCCTGAAACAAGTATTATTGATGGCGTTGCAAAGGCAACTAATCCAGGAAGGTTGGAAATAATAAAACATGAACCTATTGTTTTGTTGGATGGAGCTCATAACCCGGATGGAATGCAAACGCTAAAGATAACATTGAATGAAGATTTAGATTATGATAAATTGATTTTAGTTTTGGGAATTCTAGCAGATAAGGATATCGCTTCCATGTTATCGATTATTGTTCCTGCTGCAGATATTATTGTTGTAACAAAGTCTCATAATAGTCGAGCTTGCGAACCAAATGAGTTAAAGGAAATGATAGAAAAATCTGGCTGCAAAAAAAAAGTTGTTGTGAAAGATCGGATTTCTGATGCAGTTGATTACGCAGAATCAACTGCAAAAAAGAAGGACATCATTTGTATAACTGGCTCTCTTTTCACAGTTGGAGGGGCTAGAGAATATCTTGTGAAAAATGCCTGAAAACGTTAATTTTTTACGCTGATTTTTAACTCCAGGGGTTCAAATCCCTTCCCCTGCATCGTATTTTTTTAAAACACTGATTTCGTATATAAATGAGTATTAACCGTAGTAAGGTAACTCGAGTGCGATGTTTAGTTCTGCAAAATTACTAAAATCATCAACTGCTTCGAATCTGATTATTGATCCGCGATCAATCAATGGTTCCTCCATATAACTTGGCGTTGACTCACCAAATATCATTGTCGAAATAGTAACTATAGTTTCGCCTGCATCTCCTGAATTTGGACAGACTGACCAATACCGTGAAAACTCTGCTACAGGATCAAAGCAATCTCTTGTCCCAGAACCAGTGACAAAAACAATATGCCATGGTTCATTTGAAGTAACAACAACAGTAGTTGAAACCTCACATGGTTCATTAAAACAGATTTGTCCTTCTACAAGTACATCATCTGGGCTAACCGATATCCTCTGCTCCAGAACAGTTAGGGATGTTTGAACGCAACGCTGATGAGATCCCTGATCAACTGCACAAACAGTAAAAGTACTTACGCCAGCTACAGTAGGAGTACCCATTAACAGACCATTTGGATAGAGGGTTAAACCAAGCGGTGGAAATCCACTACCAGAGTCAAGTTGGAAATGATATGGTTCGTTTCCACCAGTAGGATTAGTACAGGGGTTAACAGAAGACCCGCAGAGATCGTTTTCGTCTGTTCGATCAGGTTTGCAGAAACAATACACATAGGGTTCTCCGACTCGCGCATCAGGAAGAGGATTTTCAACATCAAATTGAACAGGAGAAAAAGGTTCATCTGGTTTAGGGGTTATACATCCGCCTATAAAAACAGCCAGCATAATGATGACAACTATCATAATTTCAAACAAGTTTTTTCTCATGCGGCATCTCCTCAATTCTGTAATAAATAAATTATTTATAAATCATTCTTTTTTGAGTAACAGTGGAGAAAAATTTCGTAGTTTGCCGTTCAAATTCCTCCCCCTGCACCTTTTTTTATTACGAATTTATTTTACAAAAATGTTAATATTCTGATTTAGATGTAACATTTGAGAGGATGAAAAAAAGAATAAAAATAATCCTATTCTTGATAGTATCACTAATTATATGGGGCGTTGTTGCAATATTTGTAATGCAGAACCCTGTGCCCAAAGAACCAGATAATCTACCTCTAGAAACTTGGAGTCATTATAGAGAACGATCTCCTCTCGAAGTATTTTTAATAAAAAATCGGGATGCAATTTTATTGGTTGTTTTTTTATGTTGGATTGTACCAGATTTAGTATTTCTGATAGATGACTACAGAAAATATAAGAAATAAGATTTTTTTTGTCTACAAATATTTGATATAGAAAAACTGTATTCTATTTTTGTGACAAACACCAATCCCCACATCATCGATGTAAAAACACTTAATGATGCAAGAAAAGAAATACAAAAGATAGGTAGCGACCCAAAAAGTATTGAAATCATGGCACCTAAAGCCATTTCAAAAGTTATTAAACTTGAAAACGTGCTACTTCAGGATGCCATTATAATTAAACAGGATATGCTCTCGCTTGGTGGTGAAGTTGCTGTACCAAAGAATACTTTTGAGTTGCACGACAAAACAGGCGACATACTAGTCATGGGTACAATCAAGCAGTTACACGAACTTGTTGACAAACTAGATAGACATTACCCCAGGTTGAAGAATATTGCAAAGGAGTTAACAGTGATGTTGAGGAGCATCAAATGAGCCTGTTAAAAATCGGTGATAAAACATTTGAACTTGGCAAACGAACTTTGATCATGGGTATTTTGAATGTCACGCCCGATTCGTTTTCAGACGGCGGGAGTTATTTTTCACTAGAGCGAGCCGTGGACCATGCTATTTTTATGGAAAAAAATGGTGCGGACATCATCGACATTGGCGGAGAATCATCCAGACCTGGAGCTTTATCAGTCACCATTGAAAAAGAGTTGAGTCGTGTTATCCCAGTAATAGAGCAATTAGTTGGAACGCTACATATTCCTATTTCTATTGATACCTATAAATCAGAAGTTGCAAAGCGTGCATTGAAGTTAGGCGTTGGTCTGGTTAATGACATTAGTGCTCTGCAGGGGGATAAGTTGCTTGCCAATGTCGTTGCAAAGTACGATGTTCCCATTTGTCTTATGCATATGAAAGGAAACCCAAAAGATATGCAGATTAGCCCAGAGTATGATGATGTTGTCATGGAAATACACAACTTTTTGAAAGAAAGGACAGAATTTGCCACCTTTAACGGAATAAAAAAGGAGAACATACTTGTCGATCCAGGCCTTGGCTTTGGGAAGCGAACTGGACGAGGCGTTGAAGACAATTGTAAAATTTTAAGTCGCCTTTCTGAGTTAAAAACTCTTGGTTTTCCAATTGTAGTTGGTGCATCTCGAAAGACTTTCATCAGTAATGTTTGTGGTGGTGACAAACCATTGCCGATTCATGAGAGACTTGAAGGAAGTCTTGCAGCAGCTTGTCTTGCCGTTGCCAATGGTGCCGATATTGTTCGTGTTCATGACGTAAAAGAAACACGCAGGTGCGTTGATCTTGTTGACCGTGTTGTTAGATAGAATCAATGCCAATTATGACCTTTCAAAAGTTATAGTGCTGCGTGGAAAAAGAAATTAAGTATTAATGGATTCTTGGATTGGAGATTTAATATGGAGAATGCAGTTTGTCCGCTTGATTTCAGGTATGGTAGAAAGGAAATAAAAGAGATTTTTGGTGAGAGCCGCCGCCTACAATTTTTACTTGATGTTGAGGCGGCCCTAGCCCGTGCCCATGCAAAAGTTGGTAATATTCCGCAAAGTGCTGCTGACGAGATTTCTAAAAAGGCATCAGTGGAATATGTTGATGTCGAACGTGTGAAAAAGATTGAAGCTGAAACAAAACATGACATCATGGCCGTTACTAGAGCACTTAGCGAAGTATGCAAAAAAGATGCGGGGAAATACGTTCACCTTGGCGCAACAAGTTACGACATTGTTGATACTGCAAATGCATTGCAATTTGCTGCTGCAACAACCCTCATTCAAAAGAGTTTGAAAGATCTGCGAAGAACATTGGTGGATATTACTAAGAAGCACAAGAACACAATTATGCTTGGAAGAACTCATGGGCAGCATACGATTCCAATAACTTTTGGACTTAAGACGGCCGGCTTTGCAATGGAAGTCGAGCGACATCTCGAGCGCATGTATGAGTGCAAAAGTCGTTTGCTTGTCGGAAAACTTTCTGGTGCTGTAGGTACTGGTGCTGCTCTTGGAAAAAACGCATTGAAACTTCAAGAACTTATGCTTAGCGATTTAAAGCTTGGTATTGAGGACGTTTCAACCCAGATCGTTGACCGTGACAGGTACAATGAGCTCATTGCCGTCTTGTGTAATATTGCAACGAGTATGGAAAAGTTTGCAACTGAAGTTCGCAATCTCCAAAGAGACGAAATAGGCGAAGTTGCCGAGGCGTTTGAGTCAAAGAAACAAGTCGGCTCTTCAACTATGCCACATAAAAGAAATCCGATCACATGCGAACAAATCTGCGGCTTGGCTCGTGTTGTTCGTGGATTTATTGGTCCAACATACGAGAATGCAGTTCAGTGGCATGAACGAGATTTATGCAATTCAGCTGGTGAGCGTTTCATCTTGCCACATTCATTGATTTTGACTGATTGGGTTATTTTCCAAACAAACGATGTGTTCAAAAATCTAAAGGTTTTCCCCGAGCGCATGAAGAAAAACATGGAGATCTCAAAAGGTCTTCCAATGGCCGAATCATTGATGACAGCGCTCATTGAAAAGGGATTTGGTCGTGATGATGCGCATAGTTTGATGCGAAAGTTGTCAATGAAGGCAATAGAACAAAACAAATCGCTTAAAGATGTTTTCATACAGGAAAACAAAAAGTTAAAAATATTAAGACAAAAAGAAATAGACGAAGCTTTAGACCCGAAGAATTACTTAGGTGTTTCTAGAGAAATAGTTGAGCGAGCAATCAAGAAGCTTGAGAGATAAGATAGCATGGACAAATTAGAAAAAATAACAGCCAATGCTGAAGAGATTGTTACAGTTGAAGAATTGAAAACTGTTTTAAATAAGCAAAAACCAAAGGCGTACATTGGTTTTGAGCCGTCTGGCACAGTTCATATTGGCTGGAAGATTTGTACGAACAAGATTAAAGATTTTCTTGATTGCGGATTTGATTTTACAATATTGCTTGCGGATTGGCACGCATATATTAACGACAAACTTGGCGGAGATCTTGAAAAAATAAAACTTTGTGGAAATTACATGGAAGATTGTTTTGCAGCAATGGGTATTGCCAAAGACAAAGTAAGATTTGTTTATGCAAGCGATTATGTGAGTGACCCAAAGTATTGGGAACTTGTTTTAAAAACTTCGAAAGCAACATCCGTTGCTCGAATGAAACGAGCGATGGACATCATGGGACGAGACGAAGAAGAAGCAGAAAAGGATGTATCAAAATTATTCTATCCGGCAATGCAGGTATCCGACATTTTTTATCTTGATTTAGATGTTGCTTATGGTGGAATGGATCAACGTCATGCCCATATGCTTGCCAGAGATGTTGCAAAAAAAATTGGAAAGAAATCGCCAGTTGCATTGCACACGCCTCTTTTAACTGGACTCCAGGCAGGCGGTCGCATGGACCCGATTGAAGCAAAGATGAGTAAGAGTAAGCCTGACTCGATGATTTCGATTCATGATGATCCTGAAAGTGTAAAAAAGAAGATTAGTAAGGCATTTTGTCCTGAAAGGCAAGTTGAAGGAAATCCGGTACTTGAGATGTGTAAGTATGTCATTTTTCCTGAATTGAATGGAAAATCTTTTTTGATTGAGCGGCCTGAAAAGTTTGGTGGAAATCTTGAATTTGCAAATTATAAAGAATTAGAACAAAAGTATCTCGACGGTCTTCATCCACTTGATTTAAAAAATGCTACATCAAGTTACATAAACAAAATTCTTGAACCAGTTAATGCGTATTTTGAAAAACATCCTGAAAATTATAGCAAAATGAAAAAGTTGGAGATTATAAAGTAAATTCACTTGGGTGGTTTTGGCGGCATCTTATTTAAATCATCAACAATTTTTCTGGATTGTCGTCTAATTTCTGCAACATCTTTTGGAACGAAACTATAATTCTTAATCATCAGCTCAGAGGTAAAGATTATAGAGTGAAGAAAGACTGCGGGATCTATTTTTTCTTCTTTAAAAATCTTCAAAATTTTATTGACATTTGTAAAAACGTCTTCCATTGAATAGCTATGCGCTTCTTTATCGGCCATGAAATCACACGACCGAGAAAGTACATGCATCATAAATTACTTTCGTAAATTTTCTGCAATAAAAAATGAATGAAGATATTGAGATATTTTTAAACTAAGATTTCACTTGGTTTTTATTTTGTATTCTTTAGGTATGGTTGTCTTTGGTTCTATCTTGTTTTCTCTTGCAAGCCACCCTAACGCAGAGTATACTTCTCGCTCGTCAAGCTGTGTTATATTTGCAATATCGAGTACATCAACCTTTCCCCGGGTCTCAAGCACTTTCCATACTTTGCCTGCGTCTATTCCAATCTTGTTTGTCAAATTGGTTTCACCGATTTTATACAGTGGGCCAGTTTTAGAAATCTTATTTTCTCTTGCAAGCCATCCAATTGCAACATAGAATTCGTCCTCTTGAAGCCTAGCATTTTCCATCAACTTGGTTTCCGGAAGTGGGCCATGTGTGTTGAGTGTTTTCCATAACTCTCCCGCATTCCGACCAAATTCCTCTATAATATTTATCATTCGACTTTACCTCCAACCAAACAGAAGTATATACTAAAATAATATATATTTTGTGATGTGCTTTGGCTTCTTTATTTTTGTATGTCGTCGATGAATTTTTTAATTTTATCAGTATAATTTTCTTTTAAGACATCCATCACTTCAACATAAAGCGAACCGATCGGTTTCTTTTCGCTGAGTTCTTCCATTTGAGAAAATGTTGTTTCAAAATCACTCCCACCCATGGTACAAAAAAAAGCTACGTTTTTAAAACGATTTTTATTTTGATGGATATACGTTCTAACTGGAGAAGACATAGTACCAGCCCAAACAGGCGTGCCGATTATTACAAGGTCGTAGAGAGATGGATCGTTCTTAATGCCATTAATCATCGCTAGCTTTTTCTTCATAGCTTCACGTCCTGAGCGTAAATAACCGAAAGGACCTGATCTCTTCTTGGTATCGACGATTTCTTCGATGTCACTGCCAAGATTATTTGAAATAGCTTCGGCAATCTTTTTTGTTCGCCCCGTCCGTGAATAATATGCTACAAGTGCTTTCATAATATTCAACCCCATAACATATTCCAAATAAAAGACTTTTGCGATTTAAAACAAAGTTTTTGCAACAAAACAAAGAATACTGTGCTAAAAATCATACTTTTTTTGATTCTTTTTTAGAAAACTGTCTATTTCACTAGGCCGATCTGTAACAGATTTTATTTCTCTAGGAACTGACGTTGGTCTTGGTGTTTCATTATTTGCCTTCATCATTGAGAATCGATATATCTGCCCATGCAATCTGGTAATTTCACCACCAAGCTGATCTTGAAGTCTTTGGTTCTGTTCACGTAGATGATGTATTTCGTCCTCCAAGTGCTTTATATAATCACGATTAACAGGGTTAACTGATTCTACTTCAATATGGTTGACCGTCTCAGGTTGTGTTTGGTTAACCGGATGACCTATGGAATCAAAATAACGCCACAATGCATCTCTTAAAAGTTCGCTGTGAGTCATGCCTTGTTGGTTCAACAGGTTAACTATTTTTTCTTCCTTATCAGTTAACTTTAAAGCAATTGCTCTTCCCATATGCATCCCATTCCAGTAAACCAGCAATAATTTCATGGCATATAAATGTTAATGTTGTTGCTGACTAAATCTTTGATAAAAAAAATTTACATTCTATATAGTTTAAAAGTCCAGCCTTTCTTTGCTTTTTCGGCATTTATCTTTTTTTCAACCTTGATGGCATCATCAACTACGGAATCAGATTTAGCTTTAGGATCAGATTTCACGTCCATGGTATGTAATGCAGGTTTGTGAGATTCTTCTAGATAAAACATTATGCGATTAAATTTTTCATCGATTCGATTAATTGAATCCTTAACCTGGTTGTGATATTCAGTTTGAAGCAAATTATAGGAATCTTTCAAATATTGAACTTCTGCTGTGTGTTTGGTCTTCCATTCCTGCGTCTCACTCTCCAGCTGATGCATTCTTGTGTTGAGTTGTTCAATGTATAAAGACAGATAGTTATCGGCTTGGTCTACCCGGTTTACCTTTTGGTCTACCTGGTCTACCTTTGGGTTTACCTCTTCTCCTGTAGAGTGGTAGACCTTTTGGTCCACCTGGTCTACCTCTTCTCCTGTAGAGTGGTAAACCAGGTCTACCTTTTGGTTTACCTCTTCCCCTGTTAAGTGGTAGACCTTTTGGTCTACCAAATTAAAGTAATGCCTCAATGCATCTCTCAAAAGAAGGCTATGAGATACGCCTTTTTCATGTATCAACTCGATTATCCTCTCTTCATCAGAAGTCAATTTTAAAGATATTGTTTTCCCCATGAAACTATCTCGTCTTATAATTTTAGGGAAATAAATATAGCATATATTCTCTTCCCCTCTTCTTAATTATACCATCCAAATTACTATAGCAGAATCGCTTAGATGGTACTTATATTTTTTTAAGTAGATTGTTTTGTGTTCTTAACAAAGAGAAATAGTACAAGAGAACAAATAGATAGCAAGAATGCAAAGATGAATGTCGCTTGAGGAGATATCTTATCCCAAAGAAGCCCAAGAATAACACCTCCCGGCAGAGCTATGAGTCCTGTGGAAGTATGGAACGCCCCGAGAGCAGTTCCCTTCAAATTTGGCGGTGCTAGATCAACTACAAATGCCCTTTGAACACCGTCAATCATAGCAAAAAAGATTCCGTATGTTATAAAGAGAAGTATTATTGCATAAATCTGAGAGGTCAGGATGAGACCTGTTGCCGTAGCAGCAAACAATACATAACCGAACATAAGAACCGGTTTTCTACCAATCCTATCTGAAAGGATTCCCGCAGGTATGACAAATAGAGTATAAACGATGTAAAACAAAACATAGAGAAGAATTGCATTCACATCTGTAAATCCAATATTTTTTGCTTTTAGAAGCAGAAAAGCATAGCCGAAATTCCCCAATGCAAAAACAGTTGAAATTATTATAAAGAGTTTTAAATTCCATGGTAGACATTTCAAACACACCCGAAAGGATTTGGTGGCTTGCTTTGTCGCTTCTTTTGATTTTTTTTGTTCTTTAATGAGGAGTACACACAATACTGCTATGATCCCTGGGATAAAAGCTACTAAAAATGTGTTTTTATACAATAGTATCGGCAAAAGAATGAAGGCAATAACCGCACCTAAAATTGATCCTATTCCATCCATTGCTCGTTGAAAGCCATATGATTTTCCTCTCACACATGCATCGCAGGATTCAGCGACAATTGCATCTCTAGGGGCATCTCGGATGCCTTTACCAAATCGTTCAGTCACTCGCACCAATAAAACAAACGGCCATGACGATGCAAATGCAAACAAGGGTTTTGTAATTGCTGACAGTCCATAACCTGCAAAAACAAAGGGTTTTCTCCGTTTGATTTTATCAGACCAATAACCAGAGAAAACTTTCAGTAATGACGCAGTGGTTTCCGCCGCACCTTCAACAAGTCCGACAACCCATGCACCAGCACCCAGAGATATCAAATATAATGGAATTAGAGGAAATATCATTTGACTGCTAAGATCAGTAAATAAACTGACAAAGCCAACTATAATGATGTTTCGTGTAAAGCCCCTTAGAAACGATGCTTTATTCATTTTGTATCTCTTTAAACCGAGATCACTTACTTTTATTAACAAACCTTCTTTTTATTTTATTACTCGTTAATTCACGAATTGCATCAGATGCGATCCATCGTGCTGATTTTGAATTGATTTTCTGAATCTCTTTTGCAATCTCAATAGCTTTTTTATTCAAATATAGATTTCTTTTTCCAATGTTTCGTAAAGCCCAATTCGCGGCTTTTTTTACGTAGTTACGTTCATCGATAGAATGTTTTATGATGATGGGGAAAAACTCTTCAAATTTTTTATCAGTGGCAGTTTTATCATGGACCGCTAATCCTGCTATAAGAGAAAATGCCCCTCGTTTCACAAACTCCTTTTCATGGTCCGCCCACTGGTACACCTTTTCATATGCAAGCAAAGAAAGATCGAAAAGACTCGTACATGCCTGGTCGCAAATGTCCCATGAGTCAAAGTCGTCTGCCCATGCATCCATCTGCTTTGAAGTTACCTTTGCTGAGTCATCGATAAAACATGCAAGCAGTCGTGCATCATGAATCTTTGAGTCCCATAACTTCAATGCAAGAGAATGATTTCTGCCGATTTCTTTTGCAAGAGGTCGTAATTGATAAATCGATATTCCGAGGTTGTTTTTCTGGCTGATTCCATATCGTGCCATTCCCTTGACATTTTCTGGGTTTGCAAGTGATTGTAATTTTTTTATGATTTCTTCATAGTCCATTGTTATCTTCCGCACCTAAAAATATACACGATAGATATCAATTTTTTCATCATTAAACCGACGGCTCAATAATATTTCAGATTTTAATTTGGCGTTTGATAGGCATGTATCAAGTTCTTTTCTATCCGATAGAGAACTAAAAACAAAATATGCACGGCCGTTCTTAGTAAGATGTTCATGCAGACCTTCGACGAATCGTTTGGTAACAACTAGACCAGTTGCACCTCCATCCGTGGCAACGTCAAACCATCCGCTACCACCGATGCGGTCTTTTGCACGTGTCGGAAGATATGGTGGATTGAAAATTACTAAATCGAACCGTTCGCCGGGTTTAACCACGGAAAAAAGATTTCCGCATCTAACCTCAACATTTCCTTTTAGCAAAGATATATTTTTTGAATAATTACTTTGAGTGAGTTCAACTGCGTGGGGATTAATGTCGGTACAAACTACCTTTGCTCCGCGACGTGCGCACTCAAGAGCAATAATTCCGCACCCGGTGCCAATTTCAAGAACTCTTTCGCCTTCGTTGACATCTAAGACTTCTAAAAGTTGAAAAGTATCCTCTGCCGGTTCATAGACTTCAGGATGAAGCTCGATGACAAGTTCGTTGTAATGAAAGATTTTGCTAGATGATTTTTTGTTCAACTGATGAACCACCATACTTTTTATCTTATCATAGTATGAATTTTGATGTTAAAAACTTATATTTATTGGTAAAACATACGGTGTTCGAAACATAGCCTCGATTATGAAAGGTGACAAGATATGAAATTCTGTCCAAGATGTGGATCAACAGAAGTCGGCTGGGTTCTACCCTACGACCGACAAAAATATGAATGCAAAGATTGCGGATACGTAGGAGCATTAATCGTAGAAGATGGAAAAATGGCAGATGCCGTACGAAAAGAATATATTAAAAAAGAGCAACTTAAAAATAAGAATAAGATTGAAAAATGAGTGATGATACATAGTACGTGGTGAGTGGTAGATTATCGCTTAAAAGTTTCATGAATAAACATTGTGGGGGGAAAGGGCAATGACTGCTATTGAAGTGAAAAATCTTGTAAAAAATTATGGATCAATTGAAGCTGTAAAAGGTGTATCATTTAGCGTTAAAGACGGAGAGATATTTGGACTTATTGGACCAAATGGAGCGGGTAAAACAACGGTATTGCGGGTCGTTTCAACTTTACTTAAAATAACCTCAGGATCAGTAAAAATTACAAACCTTGATGTGGAAAAAGATGCAGATAAAATACGTAAAATTATCAGTTATTTACCTGAAGACGCAGGGGCGTACAAAAATCTAACGGGCAGAGCTTATCTTCAATTTATTGCAAATTTTTTTGACGCAAAACAACACCAACAAATGATTCAAAAAGGAATAGAAATAGCAGATCTTGCCGAAAGAATCGACGACAGAGTTGATACATATAGCAAAGGTATGATGCGACGTCTACTTGTTGGACGGGCATTAATGATAAACCCAAAACTTGCAATACTTGATGAACCAACCTCAGGACTGGATGTGATTAATGCACAGGAAATCAGGAAGCTTGTAAAAAATACTGCAAAAAAAGGAACGACGATACTTCTGTCTTCGCACAACATGCTTGAGGTTGAATACCTCTGCGAGCGTATAGCTTTGATATCGGACGGAAGAATCTTGGAAGAAGGCGAACCAAAAACTTTGATGGATAAGTACGAAGCAAATAACATAGAAGAAGTTTTCATGAGGGTGGTGCAACAATGAGTGGGCTTGGAAATATAATTAAAAAAGAAATCAAAGAACTGCTCACGCCAGCAACATTTGTACCAATTATTATTGTCGCACTTATTTTTGGTACAATGGGCAGCAGCATTCAAGGAATCCAAGAGCAAGCAAAAGAAAAGCCCGTAGTCGGCATCATCAATATGGATAACGGCAAACTATCTGCCATCACCACAAATATTCTCAATAGCAGCACCAAAGTCGTTTTCAACTCTTCATGCATCTGCGACAAACAAGATGGATTAGACTCACTCAAACAAAAAGATGGAGTGGCACTTATCGTTATCCCTGAGAATTTCACCGCACAAATACTCAATGGGCAGCCAGGGCAAATCGAAGTCTATTGGATTATGAAAGGCGCAGGGCTCATGGACACCATGTCATCAAGCATTTTCCAATCCTTGATTACATACATTAACACTAACATCTCCACGGAACTAATTCAGGGGAATTCCTCTGTCAACGCCTCATTTATTCTTACGCCGACAAGAAAGGTCGAAACCACATATTTTAAAGACCGAGAGTTCAAAGACCTCTCACCAGACGCCATCGTCGGTATGCTATCCTCACAGTCCTTGCTTATCCCAATTGTCATGATGATGATTATTATTATGGCAGGAAGCATTGTAATCACTTCGATGGCTCTGGAAAAAGAAAATAAAACTCTTGAGACGCTGTTGACTTTACCAGTAAATCGAACCAGTATTGTCACAGGAAAAATTGTTGCGGCTGCAATAATCGGTTTGCTTCTCTCCGTGATTTATATGGTCGGGATGAGTTATTATTTCCAAGGATTAGGAGTGTCGGGAGGTGTAAATATTGCCAAATATGGCCTTACGCCCACCACTCAAGATTATATCGTTATAGGCATCTCCCTCTTTGTCACCCTCATTGCAGGACTAGCCCTTTGCATGCTACTAGGTACGTTTGCAAAGAACTACAAAAGCGCACAAACTCTTACTTTCCCAATAACAATGCTTGCACTAATTCCCATGTTCATTACCATGTTTACAGATTATGACACGCTTCCATTAGCACTCAAAATATTCACGTTTGCAATACCGTTTTCTCATCCCATGATAGCACCGCGAGCACTCATATTCCACGATTATATAACTGTACTAGGGGGCATCGTCTACGTCTTAATATTCGCCATTATTACTATCAGTATTGTCGTATGGATTTTCAAAACTGATCGATTGCTTACGGGCAGCACGAGAAGAAAAAAAATGACAAACTTGAAAGGAAATATATTCAGAATTCCGAGGTTGAGATAGGATTTTTTAGCAAATCGCCTCAACTTTTGTAAAAGTAGATATTTATCAATGTCTTGCTAATTATATCCCCTCCGAGAACTTATCTGTAGCGAAAAAAAGATTGGATTTATAAAATAATACATGTTACATAATTGTAAATAGTGAGAGGGAAATGGCCAATAAATGCAAGTTGTGTGGTAAAAAAGCAAAGATTTTGAGAGGGGAATATTACTATACATTGCGACGTGGAAAAAAGGTTTTTTTATGCAGTGAATGTTTGAAGAAAGAAAAAAAGAAGAAATAGAACTTAGATGAATATTATATGCCTGAAAAAGGATCGTATTTACCATACAAAAATACGAAGGAACTACTTTTTGGCTATCTTTAGTATCTTAATCTGCGTTTTTTAGTAAACCGCCTTTTTTATAAATCTCAAGTTGCACTTGCGAAAAAGGTTTTGCATGATAGATTTTGTTTTGTGTTTTATTTTTAATCTCACCGGTCGTGAAATCAACTGAAATTAAATCTTTGTCATTTACCTTGTGTATTATGTCCTCCGCAACTAATATAGGCATTGCACTGTTGATTGCATTTCGCTCATATATTGCACCAAACGATTCTGCTAGTATCAAACTAATGTTTAGTGATTTGAAACAGTCGACTGCTTGTTGACGGGAACTGCCGCAACCAAAGTTCTTTCCGACGACAACAATGTCCCATTTTTTTGCCTCTTTTGCAAACTTTTCGTAGCCTTTTAAATTATCAAAAGTGTATTGCCCCATATCATTGATATTTGTAATTGCGAGATACCTATTATGGAATATCATATCTGTATCGATGTTGTCTTTTTTAATAACCCATGCGCGTCCTTCGACTTTTAAAAGCGGTGTAGTAATTTTTTCTTTTGGCATGACTGCAGATTTTTTAGCCGCAGGCATAATGACTGATTCAGGTTTATTTGGCATTTCGTCAGCAGTGGTAATAACACCAGCAACAAGAGACGCTGCAACAGTCGCTGGAGAAGCCAGATAGATATCGCCTTTGCCTTGTTTACCAACAAAGTTTCGATTGCCAGACGATATGGATATCTCGCCAGCACCTGTTTGCCCTATTTGTCCAGCAGCACATCCTGCGCATCCAGCGGAGCCGACAAGCGCACCAGTGTCCTTAAAAATTTTAATCAAACCCTCTTTAAGACATTGATTCCAAATTTTGTCTGTCGCCGGAACAATCTTAAGAATTCTTCCCGGAGCGACTTTTTTACAATTTAGAATTTTTGCTGCGGCTCTCATATCTTCCATACGACCATTGGTACAAGACCCAATAAAGCCTGAATCGACTTTGGTGCCTTTTACATCACCAACATTTATCACATCTTCGGGATGACCTGGACGTGAAATCTGCGGACCAACTCCCTGGATATCTATCTCGACAGTACGTTCATATTTTGCATCTTTATCAGCAGTTATACCAGATGGAAACAATACGATTATACCACCCATTTCTGTTGCCATAGATGCAATGGTAATCTTCCCGTCAAGAGACAAAGAATCAACATACTCCCCATACATCTCGGCAGCATAACCTAATAGTCCATTTGCACCAAAATGTTGCATCATCTTGAGTACAACATCTTTTGGAGAAGCAGATTTTGAAGGCGTACCTTTAAGGATTATTTTAATTGTGGGTGGAACCTTAAACCATACCTTGCCATGGGCAAAAGCATGAGCAATGTCATTGTCACCCATACCTTGGCCAAAAGCACCAATGGCACCCAAAATATTTGCGTGCGAATCTGTTGAAACAATGGTGCCACCAGGTTTTGCAATCCCTTCGTCAATTACAATATGAGTGCCTATTCCTCTTTCAATATCAAATACTTTAATTCCGTTTCTTCTGGCAAAAAGTCTACATATATGCTGATTTGCCGCATATTTCTGATCGCATCCACCTGGATTGCAATCAAAAGTGAAAAATGTTTTTTTTGGGTCATCAATTGATAAATTATTTTCCTCTAAATTTTTTACAACATTTGCCCCACCAAAATCACGAGCGACGCGAACATCGATATCAACATCGATTATGTCATCAACGTTAACTTTACTTTTAGAATGCTTTTCAAAAATCTT
>JBFYMG010000073.1:0-2656 GCA_041305025.1 Thermoplasmatales archaeon | reverse complement strand
CTTGTTCTGCATATCGAATATTGCAAAACCGCATACATACAATTCTCTCAAAAGGCTGTTCTCAAATTATTCATCTCTCAGCACGGATGCCATAATAAATTATATCGCGTACCTTGAGGATGCATTTCTGCTGTTTAGCGTCAGCCATTACGATGAATCTCTGAAACAGCAAATGAGCAAGCCCAGAAAATTGTATTGTATAGACACAGGCATGATCAATGCCGTTTCTTTTAAACGGTCTTCCGATACCGGAAGATTATATGAGAACCTTGCATTCATCCACCTTTTACGCTCCGGCAAAGAAGTTTACTACTGGCAGGACCCGAAGGGTCTTGAAGTTGATTTTGTCACAAAGCAAGGACTTGGCCCCACACAACTGATACAGGTCTGTTCAGACCTGTCCGATCCCCAAACAAAAGAGCGCGAGATAAATGGCCTGCTGGCTGGAATGAAACATTTCAAAATGCAGGAGGGAATCATTATTACAGCGGATACTTTTGGTGAGGAGGTTGTTGATGGGCGGAAGGTGAGGTATGTGCCGCTGTGGTTGTGGTTGCTGGAAGAGGGGAGAGTGAATGACAAAGAATAAAGTGCTTTTTGAGATTTATTCTTTTAGCAGTCCCACTTGTTTCATTCTAGAAACAAATGCTTCTGCGAAAAACAAATACCTCAAGAAGCGATAATCCCATTCGAAGAGTTTGACTTTGTAGAATGCTCTCAGTGTAAATTAGTTGTAGTAAATATTAAATACAACTGGAAAAGTACGAAATTCAACTTTTAGGCTCAATTTTGGTAACTATTAATAAATTATTATTGGACATTTTGTTCAAATCATTTTCTAATCCTTGTGGATTTCCAATTCTGCCTTCAGGGTCATATACAAAACAAATCAAGGTTTTACAGTCTGAATGTCGAGAATATTTTGCTATATCTAAAATTAGTTGTTCACCGACTTGCTTCTCATTAAGAGAAGTCCTCGTTTTTTTAACTTCAATTACTATATTTTCATTTTTGAGAATAAAATCCATTCTAGAAGAGCCACCCGCATAAGATGGTGTCCATTCTTCAGTTCTAATATCATCAAAATATAATTTAAGTAATGCATGAAGTAAGTCTTGTACATCATACTCATCTTCTATTTTGAGAGTATTTCTGTTATCATGTCGATTACGCAATTGCCTAGCAATCGAATGGAATCTCACAAACATATTCAATATTTTATTCAGATGTTCTTCATTTGATGGCTCTAAGATGAATTTACTTCTGATTTTTATTTTTTCAAGTAATCTCTTTGCAAGCTTAATGAATTCTTTTGTACTCTCTATTTTTGAGATTTCTACAATAACCTGATTTTCATATAAAATATGTGGAGGTACCTTTATCCCTTGCTGTAAGGCAAAAGAATCTCTTGTAGAAATATTCTGGGGAACTCTGACTGAATTTAAATCTGAAACTGTAGTTCCCCATTTATGCTTTTCAATTTTTGCTAGCTCTTCCCATATAACTGAATAAGATTCATCTCCTTGAATGATAGAGAGTTTTGTTAAAACAGAATTTTGAATTTCTTTTATGTCTTCAATCATTGATTTTACTTCATCATGAATACGTTGTAATGATAAATTGTTTGATTGACTCTCGATATAGAATACAATTTCTTCGTACTTTTTCGAAACCCAATATTCTGGAATCCCATGTAATGAACCCCATTCAGAATCAAAATGATAGTTCCATGAAGGAGGTTCCATAAAATCTTTGAAATAAAGACTTGACTGAAAACCTATCCATGACTGACTCCAGCAGTGATTCAGCTTAGAGGCAATTTCAGAGAGTATTGATAGTTCATTCAGTTTATCACATAAAAAGGCATTATAGCTCGATTCGAAATAATTTATTTGTCCTTCAATTGATTCTAAAAGTTCATTTATCATTTTAGCCTAACCCATATTTTAGTATAACACGGTCATGTTTAACGATGTTTGAATCTATTTAATTATAAATGCAAAAGTTAAAAATTCACTGATAATTTGTGCTTGATAAGGTTACTATAACGCATTTCTGTTTTTGAAATCAACAGAATGACCAAATCTACCTTTATGATTCATAGAAACGGTTTACAAAATACTGGTTCATATATTTTTCTAAAAGTAAAAAGTCGCTCAAATTTTATGTAAGTGAAATAAATATTACTGAAAATTCTATAATAACCATGAGAAATGTCCAGAATACAACTCTGCTTAATGGTTTTTGAGTAAAAAATGGAACTACGTCCTTAATTCCCATTTGAATGTGATACCTAGCTAAACGGATTCATGTACGCAACTCACATCCTTACTTCCCACCTCAACCCGTCTCTCAGGATATGCTACTTTTCCCCGCCTCCACAAGCTTTTTCCCCAGTTCCCCGACACTCAACATACCTATCTTACTCATGTGGTCACACCACTCATATTATACTCAAATGTGCTTACAGCCAGCCCTTTGAGATCCAGTGGTCCACATTATGCGGCCACTCCTCTTTATTGGCTATAATAACATTTCTGAATCCTTCCCTCCATGCCTTATGTGCAGCTTCCTGCTCAGGATATTTTCTCTTCTCCCGTATAGCTTCCACGAGGTCCCTGCCCATCTCATACGACTTCCCTATAGCAGCTTCCAT
>JBFYMG010000072.1:0-18961 GCA_041305025.1 Thermoplasmatales archaeon | reverse complement strand
AATATCACTAAGTCCATCATTGTCATCATCAGGATCAACAACATCAGGGGCATCGTCGTGGTCTGTATCTTTAGGATAATCTGAGGCACTATCTGGATCTGTACCATACGCCAGTTCTTCTTCATCACTCCAGCCATCTCCATCTGAATCAAAGATCATGTTTACACTCAATGGGGGAGACCATGAACTCTCTGCACCATAGATGTCCCTGTGTTTGACTTTAATTTCATAAATGCCAGGTGATTTCCAAGAATGATGCTGCGAGATGGATGTCTCAGATTCATCTAATTTTATCCAAGTACTATACATTCCATCACCCCAGTCAAATATCCAGAAAGACCCTACATCCATGGTTTTTATTACATATTCGTAATCAACACCAGCATAACCTGAGGTATTGCCAAGCGGTGGAGCTGGAATATAAGAATTAGAACCTGCCACCACATTAGTATTGCCATTAAAACCAGATATGCAAATTAATAACAAGAAAAACGTGGAGAGAACTAATAACAAGTAAGATACCAAATTTAATCTCTTTCTATTCTTTTTTAAATTACTTGTATTCTTTAACATCCTATGGCATCCCATCAAACAACATAACATTACCAGTATGCTATGTTAATTTGGCGTCTTGTGCATCCTATAATTTATACATAAAAAATGAATAAGTAGCTATATAAACTTTTTTACTTCACTAAAAATTAAATTATTTACTTATTCCAATTTCAGCTTCCAACTCATCTATTTCCCACTTTTTCACAAGTTTTCCAGCAGGCTTATCAACATATGTAATCTTTTTAGATCTCGTTTCTTTCCCAATATACTCTTCCCATTGTTTCAAGGCCTTTTTTTGTTCTGAATCCACTTTAATCTCTGTAAAGATTTTATCCTCAACATCCAAATCCAATTCTTTTCTCATGGACTGAATTCTTCTTACTATTTCTCGTGCAAAACCCTCGGCCTCAAGTTCAGGTGTAAGAGTCGTATCAAGGAAAAGAATCATTTCTTCAACTTTATCTCTTGCAAAATGTTCTTTTTCTTTCTCAACTATCTCAAAATCTTCCTTTGTGAATTGTATTTTTTCGCCTTTCAAATCTAAGACTATTTTTTTATTTTTCACAAGTTCTTCATATAATTTGTTTTTGTCTAGGCTTTCCATTTTTTCAGTAAATGCCTTGGCTTTTTCTTTGAGTTTTGGACCAATGCGTGAATAGTTCGGCTTCACAGCTTTTGTCATAAACTGAGTCGTATCTCTAGCAAATGAAATATTTTTTACGTTGATTTCTTCATTTAGCAAATCCAATAGATCCTTCAATGAATTTTCAATTTCTTTACTACAAACAATAGTCGCATTGTGCAGTGGGTATCTAACCTTGATTCCCGTCTTTGATCTCAAAGCCCTTCCAATTTCTACCAGTTTTCTTATCTGTTCCATGCCTTTTTCCAGTTCTTCGTCAATCTGTTTTTCATCTGGTTTAAGATAATCGCACAAATGAACGCTCTCTGGCATGTCATCTGTCCTTAAATTAAGATATATCTCCTCAGTGATAAACGGAATGAATGGAGCTGAAATCTTTGACAATCCCAGGAAAATATCATACATCGTTGAATAGCCTGAGAGTTTGTCTTGGGTATTTTCTTCAGCCCACAGGCGTTTTCTTGACCGTCGCAGATACCAATTGCTAAAATCTTCTATGATGAAATTTTCTATTGCTCTTGCAGCCTTGTGAATCTCAAAAGTTTCGACGTATTTTCTAGTTTCGGAAACGGTCTTGTTAAACCTACTCATTATCCATTTGTCTAAAAGCTGCCTTCCATTCTTAGGAACAGTTTGCTTTTTTGGATCGAATTTGTCTAAAGAGGCATACGTTGTAAAAAAGTTATATGAATTCCAAAGAGTTAAAATGAACTTACCAAGGGTATCTTTAACTGCTTCCTCATAAAATCGTGTTGACATCCATGGAGCATTTGTAGATATTAGGTACCAGCGAAGGGCGTCAGCGCCCTCATGATCAAGAATGATGCCTGGGTCAACATAGTTTTGTTTGCTTTTGCTCATCTTTTGGTTGTCTTTATCCAATACCAAACCAAGCGTTAACACATTTTTATATGTGGGTTTATCAAACAAAAATGTAGATATCGCAAGTAAAGAATAGAACCATCCTCGTGTCTGGTCGAGCGCTTCACTAATAAAATCTACAGGATAATTTGCTTTGAATTTTTCCTTGTTTTCAAATGGATAGTGCCATTGAGCAAAAAAAGCAGAGCCAGAATCATACCAGCAATCAATAACCTCTTTTTCACGCTTCATCTTGGATTTACATTTCGGACAGTTCAAGGAAAGTTCATCGACAAAGGGCTTGTGCAAATCGTAGTCATCTGGAAAAGATTCACTCAAACTCTTTAATTCATCAACACTGCCCACACATACGATGTTTCCGCACTTCTTATTGCTACAAGTCCAGATTGGAAGCGGTGTTCCCCAATATCGGTCCCGTGAAAGAGCCCAGTCTTTCACATCACGTATAAAATCACCGAATCGACCTTGCTGTAGATGCTTGGGGTACCAATTGATCTGATCGTTGTTTTTGACTAGGGATTTCTGTACCTTTGACATCGCTATAAACCAGGATTCCATCGCATAGTACAGCAGCGGTGAATCGCAACGCCAGCAGAATGGATACTCATGAGTATGAGCCCTTGTTCCTTCCAACAACCCCTTTTCTTGTAGATATTCAGTAATACTTGGATCAGCATCTTTGACGAATTGACCTTTCCACAGAGTAACTTCATCTGGGAAAGTTCCGTCCAGTTTTACAAGTTGAACAACAGGAAGATCGTATTTTTTACCAACATTATAGTCATCTTCGCCAAAAGCTGGAGCAATATGAACAATGCCCGTTCCATCTTCCATTGTTACAAAATCTGCAATAACAACATACCATGCTTTTTTGTCCGGTTTTGCATATTTAAACAACGGTTCGTATTCTATATTTTCAAGTTTTTTTCCTGGAAAACTATCCAATAGTTCGTATTCCTGGCCTTTAAGCAAAGCCCCCACACGTGCCTCTGCAAGAAGTAGGGTTTGTCCATTGTATCTTATTTTTACGTATGTTTCATTTGGATGGACGGCAAGCGCTACATTGGAGATAAGAGTCCACGGAGTTGTCGTCCATGCTAAAAAATATACATCTTCGTTTTTCAGTTTAAATTTTACAAAAATCGAAGGCTCCTCTATGGTCTTGTAACCCTGTGCAATTTCATGGGCAGATAATGCTGTTCCACAGCGTGGGCAATATGGCACCACTTTGTGTCCTTTGTACAATAGTTTTTTTTCCCAAGCCTGTTTTAGAGACCACCAGACCGATTCGATATACTCGTTTTTAAATGTTATATAGGGATTGTCCATGTCAAGCCAGAATGCGATACGGCGGGTCATATCAACCCATACGCGTTCATATTTTAGCGTACTTTTTTTACATGCTTCATTAAATTTTGCTATACCGTACTTTTCAATACCTTGTTTATCTTCGAGCCCCAGCTGTTTCTCCACTTCTATTTCAACAGGCAAACCATGAGTATCCCAGCCTGCTTTTCTCTCGATATAATGTCCATTCATGGTTTGATATCTTAAAACCAAATCTTTCATCACTCTAGTAAGAACATGACCGGGATGAGGAAGACCGTTTGCAGTTGGAGGGCCTTCTAAAAAAATATAAGGTTTGCAATTTTTCCTCTGTTCAATGGATTTTTTAAATATATCATTCTCTAACCAAAACTTCTGAATTTTTTCTTCGACTTCTTTGGGGCCATATTTCGGAGGAGGTGATTCAATCATTGTTTTCTACCCATTGAAACGTCATCTTAATTGCAAAGTCCGTTAAAATCGTTTCCATCAATTTCTTGTCAGTAGTTTCTGACATCATCTGATTTCATAAATTCTCTAAGCAATGACGTAGCGTAACTTCCTTTTTGCAATTCAAATTTTAATGTCAATGCAAAGTTATTTTTGTTTAATTCGTCATCATTTAGTTTAAATTCGAGGTTTTTAACAGGAGCAAGTATCGGACGTCTTGCGCCAGAAGAAGAAAGATTTGGAATTTCAGGAATAACAAAATCTTTTAGATTGAGTTTTTCCTTATCGATGATTTTGTGTTCTATTTCGCCCATCTCACCTTTTGCAAACTCTGAAGCATAACCAATTAGAATACCGCCTACGAATGCCTTTCCTTTTGAAACCTGTGCATTCACTTTTTCGATATTGTTTTTCGTAGTAAATATCCCGTTTTCATCAATAGCATCATTTCTGAGGGGTAGGATGACATCACCTTCAATTGCTTTATTCAGAGGTAAATCTCTTCTAATACGTTCACTTAAAATTCTATTGAAAAGATAAGACTGGTAAGCATAAACAAACATAGTCAACAGATTATTAGGCAGTTGTTTTAAGGCACCAACAAAATCTTTTGGGTTGACGACTAATTTATTTAGAATGGCTTTTTCAAAGTTTAACTCATTTGGATAAGATGCTAGTGCCTCAGAAAAATCATACGTTTTCTGTAACCTCGTCCTCAACTTATGATTGTCTTCATCTTCTCCTTCAATAGGATTTGCAATATAGCTCATCACTGCTTTTTCAAAATCATCAAGAACGATATATTTTCCAACGATATGGGTAATAGGTCTAACAGTACCAAAACGCTGTACACCGTAAAAGTTTGGAAAACCACCATTTTTTATTATAACAGAAGCAATTTCTTGTATTTGCTCTGATTTTATATCTTGATCAATCTTTCTTACAACTATCTCAAATCTATTTCCAACAAGATTTCCTATTTTAATAGGACGATCAGAACGATATATGTTTTCCATATTTACATCTTTGATTTTTATATTGGACAACGCGTCCGTAGAAATGTTATAAAATGACATCAAACGAGTAGTTTGTGCTCTTTTATCTTTAGTGCCAGCAAAGCTAATTCTATCGCGAGATATACGCAGTCTATCGGAGATCTCTCTAACCAATATATTTGTCTCCCAGTTCTTGGCTGTAACATCTGCAATTACAAAACGCCCGTCTTCTGTTTTAGGAGGATAACTAGAGACCTCTTTTACAATAAAATCTTCAGGAACAAAACGTAGCTTACCGCCTATTTTATATTTAGATGTCAAAAAAGATTCTATGCCTATATTTTTTTCAGCGCTTGAAGATTCCATTTTACTTTTTGCTTTTACTTTTTTCTTCAAAAGTCTTGCTAAAAGTTTTTACTTCTTCTTCTAACTGTTTTACCGTCTTTTTGAGTATGTCTTCTGGCTCCCCTTTTTTAACCCGTATATACAAACGTCTTTTATTGGATTCAGGATGATCTGCCATGTATGCTGCGTAATCCACATCTTCGTTTTGTAACAATAACTGTGTGATTGGGTTTAATATGGTCTCATTTTCCCCAGTAATTTCCAACTCAATTTCCTTGCCTGTTTTTTTGATTGTTTTTAATTCCATGGTTAATCACTTCTTTTGGTATAAAATAATTTAATCTTAGAATTTATTCAAATCGTATTCGCCATAATCAGCTGCGATTTTTCTTCTTTCCTTGTTGCCGCAGTTTTTGCATTCTAGATAATTTTCCTTTTTGACGAGTGGTTGTCTACATTTTTCACATAAAGCTCTGATTACCCCTAGTTCTCTATCCTTTGTAATAAGTTGTAGACTCGGATGTACTTGTGTAACTTTTGCTCGTAAAATATCTCCAAAAGCGTATACATCTGAGACTTCTTTTACATATGATGGCGATACCTCAGATATGCGCAATGTTCCATTTGTATCACTGGATATTGCCCTATTTTTACCTATAACGTGAAGTACATCAACTATTATCATAGATGATTTTATAATGCGCACCTCTCCAAGAACCGTATCTCCAATCTTTAATATTACAGGGACACTCGTGAGTGGTTCTACGGTTGCTTTCTTATGCTTTTCATCTACAACATACGTTCCCACTCTAGCAGCTCTTATGATGCCTTCTTCCTCAAAAGTACCATCGCCCGATAACAACTCCTCAGAAGTTGATAGTTGATCTCCAGGCAATACTATTTTATTTTTTGTCATTATTTATCCCCAGTTATAAGTTACACTAATAGAATTAGGCAATGTAGTACCTATTTTAAATGTTATGGTATTAAAAGTCGACTGCAAAAAGAGTTATAAATACCATATCATTTCGGTCTTCCTACTAAAAGTAACATATGGTGTAAAAAATGACACGAAAACCTGGAAGCATGTATCGCTATGTAAAAAGCATGGCCAACACAAGAAGAGAATATATGGGTGGTGTACCAACTTCACGTATTACACAATTCGTCATTGGAAATAAAAAAGCAGAGTTTCCAATTCATTTATCACTCATTGCTAATGAGCGGTGCCAAATAAGGCACAATTCGTTAGAGTCGGCTCGTATAGCCGCGAATAGAAATATGGAAAAAAACGTCGGTCTTGCAAATTATCTACTAACTGTAAAAGTATACCCACATAATGTAATAAGAGAAAACAAACAGGCAACAGGCGCAGGCGCAGACCGTGTATCGATGGGTATGAGAATGGCATTTGGAAAAGCTATTGGAACCGCTGCAAGAGTGGAACAAGACCAGGTTATCATGATAATCGATACTACAGAACAATATCTCCCTCATGCAAAAGACGCTTTTCGTAAGGCATGCGCAAAAGTTCCCACACCATGTAGAGTAAACATAGAAAGAAATAACTAATTTTGCCAGGATAATTTTATAAACTATTCTCTAGAAGTATTTTATCAAATAAGGGAATATAATAAAAAACAAGATTGATAAAGAGATAACCAGAGAAATATTCTTTACTGCTTTTTCGCGTTTTTCATCTGAGATTCCTTTTTTAACTCGTTTTATAAGAGAGCCCACAGCATCGTTGAAGAGATACCCACCATCAAGTGGAATCATAGGTAGAACATTGAAAAGGGCAACTGCAAGGTTTAACCAGAAAATCCAGTATAAAGCATTTACAATAATCCAGAAAATATTATCTGGAATGATACTGAGGGGTCCTGTTATTACATAAGAATCGGTAAACGGCGAAACAATCGGGTTATAGCCCTGAAGATAACCTACAAATGGAATGACATAGAACGTGAGAAAACCATCTGGAAATTCTGCAAAAGGATTCTTTAAGATTGATAGAAAATTTTTATATCCAAACGACGAAAACCATGTCCCAAGATAGCCTTTGCCTAGATATGATTGATTTTTAGTGTAGTTAAACATGTCCGCAAGCACAACACTTTTAGTATAGTTCATTTTCCCTTGCACATAAGTTATGTTTACTGTTTGGTTGGATCTGGTTTTGAAAAGAGCCACAGAATATTCTTCGAAACTTGTTACACGGGTATCGTTAAAGTATGTTATGATTATTCCTTTGGAAAGACCTATTTCTTCAGCAGGAGTGCCTTTCTCAACCAACGTGACGCCAACGCCGTCTGCAGCCGGTTGCACGGCAGACATGAAAACGAAAGATAGTAACAGTATACTAACAAAAACAACTACAAAATTCGACGTTGGTCCTGCAGCATAAATTCTCATACGATGTTTTGGTTCTGTTTTTTTCAATTGTTCTTCATCAGGCTCACAAAACGCCCCTAGTGGTATAATTAGATAGAGAATACCAAGTGATTTTACTTTTAATTTACTTACAAACGTGAGAATGCCGTGAGAAAATTCGTGTGCAACAATTGCGACGATCAACGCAAGTATGATATATCCGATATATTCTAGAGGAAGCACAGGATTTATTCCAGGAAGTATTAGTGCAACCTCAATGCCTGGCAGTTTTTCTATCTGTGCAGGAGTAAATCCCCAAACAGTCCAAGCTTGCCAAATGAGCACCGCCATCATTACAAACATCATGATAAAGCAAAGAACGATACCAGAATTTGCAAATGCCGTCCAGAATCTTTTCTTACTGGCGATTTTTTCAAGAAAGCCTACACCTTTTTTTGTGCGTAGGAGTAATGCAGGCCCCCAAAGGGATACATCATATTTCTTAAGAATTCCTTTTTTATACAGGAGTGCAACTAAAAAAACATAGATGAGTATTATGGCGAAAAAAATTAGTAAACCTTCTATCAGTGACATAGTACTGTTGGTGGAATATATAGCCGTTTATTAAAGTAACTGGCGAGGCTGTTAAAGGTAACTTATGTTCTTTTTATTTAGCATGTTTATGAGATTTTTACACCATTCTAGTTTTTTCAATTTTAAAGTTTTATTTTTGTTTTCTGAAAAGGAATATTGTCCTATTTCGTTGTTGAAATCAAAACCCACCAGACATATTTTTTTAGCGCAAAAGTGATCTGCCAAATACACTGCCCTGTCCCCATCAGTAAAGCCTCCAAAATTATGAATGCTGTCGTAGGGCGCTGGGTTAACCTGCGTCGTACCGACTATTTTTCCTTTAAATTTCGGAACGTATTTTTTGATTTTATCGATGTTGTCGCCATGGGCATGTATTACAACTATGCCTCCATGTAAGTTTGCTTTCACTTGATCTGGAACTTTGCCATCTAAGTCAGTTACAATAATATCTGGAAGAATTTCATATTTTAGTAACGCAGTTGTTGCACCATCCGCAGCGATTTTTAGAGCACCGGCAAACATTTTTTTGTGTGTAATAATTGAATTTTCCAAAGATGGTCCTGCACCAAAAATTACTATTTCTTTACCGGCAATCAAATCGTTTAGTTTATCGATAGAAAGCGGGGATTTTTGTTTAATTAGTTTGTTTAAAACATCAGCTGCTTTCTCATCATTTTCCACAGAAAAGTGAAAGTCCTCGACTATTTTTCTATAAATTGGTTCCCAGTCCTTGTAATCCATGTATCTAACTTTTCTCAACGAGTTTTGTTACCTGTTTTTCAATTTCCAATTCTCTACTCTCAGCCGTATAAATTTCTTTGATGTAGTGATACGTGATTGCGCCCACAATTGCAATCATAATTCCAGTACTTATATATCCAATAAAGGTGGCTTTTAGAAATGGATCTATGGTAAAGTTCGAAGGCCCATTAATGAGAGATTCGTGCAGTGCATAAAAAACCGCATAGGATACGAAACCGAAGGCAAAAAGAGAGAATGGATAAATCCAGTAGGTCCACAAGTTTTTTTTATCACTTAGATAAACGTCAATCGCTTGTCCAAATGTCAATATGAGTCCAGCTATGATAATCCCCCAAATCATGTTGGTAACAAAGGACAAAACAGGAATAAGTACGGGTTGTGCACTCTCTGATTTAAAATCAATATTATTGTAGGCTAAAAAACCACTTGCGATGAGTATCACAACTGCAATAATTGAAGTATATATTGATAGTTTGCCCGTCTTAATACCTGTTTTAAACTCTTCCCAACCAATCGCGATCTTTCTTTCCCAGTGGAAGCCCCTTATGAGAAGATATAGCCCCAGAGTAAGTAGTATGGCTCCCAGACCGCTTGCGGCCATATCCAATAAAACAAAGAAGGCCCATACAATGAGAACCAATGCTACTGGAAGGATGAAATGTCTTTGAATTTTTGAATCATCGAGCAGTTTTAGAAGCTTATAGTAAGTATCTTGCAATTCTTTACTTTGTTTCACAGTCACTCTAATTATAGAGCTTATTTTCAATCTGGACTGAATCATGGGCAATATGTATTCATCCTCGGCACCATCAGTTACCAAAATAACATCCTGGGCGTTTGTTTCTTTGACTACTTTTTCCAATTGTTCTGTTAATATCTGATCTGATTTCACACCCACATTCATATGCCCACAAATCGTAGCTATTTCTACATCCTGGCCTTCTCTTGAAAGCTGATTATAGGTTGAAATAGCAGAAAAAATAGCATTTAAATCGGAGTCTTCTGGGTCGGCTTGTCCTAGTCGGTTTGCCGCATCAAGATTAGCTTCAATCCCAACTATAGGACTTTTAACGTTTGCCTTCCTCCCAAAGTCGTCATCACGATCCACATTTAAAACCAAAGTTTTCATACAATTTCAATAATTACAGCAATTATCTTTCATATAAGAATGTTACTATTAAAGAACGAGAAATTGGCAACGATTTTTATAGGGATTCCACATTGCCCTGACTAGATGAATCAAAGCAAAAACAAATTCAGTAATTTGTCGAACTGGAAATTTATCTTGATGATGATAATCTGTGTGATTGTCTGGGCTTTTGCATTTCCTTTTATTAAAATAGGTTTGAATGATCTTTCATTTACCAATTTAACAATCATGCGTTTCTTTGTCGTATGTATAGTTTTAATTGCGATTCTTTTGTTGCAACCAAAAAGATTTTCCAAACTTTACAAAAAAGACATAATACCAATATTTATGTTGGGATTTTTTGGAGTCATGGTATATCACCTTGGATTAAACTATGGCGAACAGTATATTTCACCTGGTGCAGCAAGTTTAATTATTGCCACAATACCAGTATTGGTTGTTATCATGGCCTTTGTTTTTTTAAAGGAGAAAATAACTTCAAAAAAGTTATTGGGAATTATTATTGCACTCTGTGGTGTTGTTATAATATCTATTTTGGGTACACCTGATGCATCCATTGAGATAAACTACATTTATGCAGCATTAGCCGTTTTTATTGCTGCAATAACTGGTGCTTTTTATACAATTGCGGGCAAAAAATTACTCAAGCGCTACTCTGCACTATCTCTAACAGTATACGCGATGTTATTTGGTAGTGTAGCGTTAATCCCTCTTCTTTTCCTCAATCCACCTATAACGGACCAGGTAACAACAATGTCTGTCCACAGTTGGTTTGCAGTAGTCTTTCTTGGAGTTTTTTCAACCGTAATTGGATATGTCTTCTGGTATGTGGGTCTCGAAATAAAAAGCACTTCTGAAGTTAGTGTCTATCTATATGCAATTCCTGTGCTGTCAACAATAATTAGTTACTTTTTGTTTGATGACAAAATAACTATTTTTTTTGTTTTAGGTGGCGTACTGGTAATAATTGGTTTGGCACTAGTGAATATGAACAACCGGCAAAAGGTTGATTAGTAAAATTATGTTTACTGAGAATTATGACAAAGATTCTTTACATGGAAAGCATAGATGGCAATTACATCAAAGAGTTCGATGCCAAAGTTATCAAAAACAACAAAGACTACGTATGTCTTGACGAAACTGCATTTTACCCACTTGGTGGTGGGCAACCTTCAGATATTGGTTTTTTAAAATGGGAAGATAAAACGTCTGAAGTGAAAGAAGTCATCAAAAAAGGAGATGCAATAGAGCATATCCTCATTGGAGAAAAACCACCTGAAGGTGCAAAGGTCCATGGAGTCATAGATTGGAACAAACGTTACGCCCATATGAAAATGCATACAGCTCAACATATCATTTCAGGTATTGTTTTTGATGATTACAAGGCAAGAACTGTTGGAAATCAAATACATGCAGATTACTCGAGAGTAGATTTTGCACCTATTTGTTTTTCTGAAAAAGATTTAAAAGAAATCGAGAACAAATTCAACAGCATAATCAAAAAAAAATTTCCAATTAAGATATATGAAGAAGAGCGGGAAAGTTTGGAGAAGCGAGTTGATCAGCAGAGATGCAATCTTGATTTGTTACCCAAGTTCATCAAAAAATTAAGAATAATAGAAATAGAAGGTTTTGACGTCTGTCCTTGCGCTGGCACACATGTAAAAAACACCAACGAGATTCCAAAGATGAAGATAACAAAAAAAGAAAACAAAGGTAAAGATAGAGAACGACTTGTTTATACACTTCTGCAATACTAGAACTCGATTTCTACGCTCTCTATTTTTTCATCTACGCCCTTTAAAGATTTTATCATTCCGACAATCGTGCTTTTTATAATATCTGATGGAAATTCAGTCAAAGGTATTTGTTTTCCATTCACTTTAATGCTTATTTCTTGCATTTTTTTAGTCCCCTTATTTAATTCAATTTTTATAAGATTAATAATTGCTTCTAAATCACCACCGTATGTCAGCAATGTGTTTTCACGCTCGGGTATGTTTCCTATTCGTATTTTTGGAATATTTTTATCACGTGCACCCTCAACGATTATTAGGTCATATTCCCCTAATTCTTTGATATGTTGAATTAGTTCAACCATACTTTTGTTTTCTTTGAGCATATAGTCTGTTTCAATGGGTGATGACAAAACTGTGAGTTTGGAACCTGCCTGGTCGTACTTCCACGTGTCCTTTCCTTTTGTGTCAACACTGATTTTTTTATCAGTGATTTTTACTGTTGCTATTTTGTATCCTTCATCACCTAATTTTTTGACTATTTTTATGATGAGGGAGGTTTTGCCAGAATTTGATTCGCCATAGAATCCAAAAAGTATCGGAAGTTTCATAATGGCCTCACTGCACGTATGCATTAAAAGTGTATATGTTTTGCTTTGCTAGAGTTATAAAAAAAATTTCATTTAAAAAATAAGAAAGCGATATATATTGGAGTAAAGATGAAGTGCTGGTGATTAAAAAAAATGGGCGAGGCAATATGTAGTAAATGTGGAGCTAGTTTTCCAGAAGAAGCAAATTTTTGTCCAAGCTGTGGAACGAAAAGAGGAGCACCAACACAATATGCTGCACCTCAACAGATACATGGAATACTTAATTCTTTGTTCTCAAAGAACCTTATTATTATGGGGGTATGTTTTGGAATCTTGTTTGCTTGGATTGGAAGCATGATCTATATTTTTGGGGCTATAGCTGCGATCCCAAACCTGGATGTTATAAAAGCAGCCATGGTGCTTGGGAACATTGGATTTGCAGCTCTAGGCTTATTTTTACTCGGTGGAGGAATATTCAATAAGGAAATCGACAAATACGTTAGAGCAGGGATGGTTATTATGGGCGCTTACATCGTCGTTATAACATTGAATATAATGAGTAGTTTGATGACCATGATTTCCACGCTTTCGCGCTACTCTTAAGCTCTAGGTTAAAATACTAATCTAATTCAAATTCCAACGAAAAAATAGCGACAATCGGCAAAGTTTGATAAAAGGAAATTTCGTGATGGCAAAGGAATAGCTGCGTTTACAAAAATGCAGCTATGCTTTTTTCTTTTTAATACTGTTACTTGGATTGTTACTAGCAAGAAATTTCGCCCTACAAAAAATAAAACATATTTTTTTCATTTAGTACAATATCCATATTTTTATCTTAGTAGCTTTTTTCTGAATGTTTATATGATTGATCTTTATTCACGGGTGCAAAGGAATCTTGGATGAAAGAAAAATTAAGGATTTTGTCTGCAGTAGGCATTTATCATGCGCTGACCGATGGATCGATATGCGTAATGTCCGTACTTTTTCCCGTCTTTAAATCGATGTTCAATTTAACATATACTCAAGTAGGTATTATCACTGGCGGAGGGCTTTTAATTACACTTATTGCACAACTCTTAATTGGCAGAACAGCAGATGGAAAAAATTTCAATACGTTGCTTTTGATTGGAGTTTTCTTGACAAGTATTTCACTGCTTTTGTTAACGCGAAGTCAAGGATTCATAACATTGATTCTGTTTATCTTTATTTTAAGACTTTCGACGAGTTTCTTTCATCCTGTTGGGATAGGTTGGATATCAAGAACCTACAAAAAAGATCGATTAGATTGGGCCATGGGCATACAGAGCGGCTCTGCAGATTTGGGGGCTTTTCTAGCAATAGCAACGACATTATATATCGCTGAGAGCACACATTGGACCTTCCCACTCTACATCTGGGCGTTGCTTGGAATTATCGGCCTATTGGTCGCTATCTTTCTAACACAGAATATAGACAGAAAATATATCATTGTCAAAAAAGAAACAAAGAAACAGAACTTAAAAGAAACGGCACGGGAAGCATTTCGCCTGATGAAAAAGATAAAATTGCTACTTCCAGCATTTATGATAAGCGGTGCGGCATGGGGTGTTGTAGCTACCTATCTTCCTCTTTTATTAAACGAACGAACAACCTTATCCTTGTCAATCATAGGTCTCCTTGTTGCAGTCTGGATTGGCATAGGGAGCATATCCTCGTTATCATATGGCCGAATAAGTTCTCACATAAGCAGAAAAAAAATAATCTTATTCTCTTATTTCACGATAGGAATCATGGGCTTATCTCTCGCGTATTTTACTAACATTATCATAATCGTTGTTATCATGATTCTTATGGGAATTTCTATCTTTCTTACCTATCCTGCATTATTTTCTTTTGTTTCGGAAATTACAGACGAGTCCGCTGAGAGTTGGACTTTTGGTATTACATTCACATTTCAAACTGGAGGAGGAACCATAATTCTATTTTTGGGTGGTGTGTTGTCCGATCTATTTGGCATATGGATGCCATTTGCCATTATGGGGATGCTAAGTCTAATGATGACAGGTTTATTGCTTGCGTATCGTAAGAAACCAATTGTAGCAAGCATACAATAGAAAGTCAAAAAGCATGGTTTTCCATTACTAAGACAATCACTATGATCAGCAAACCATACATAGCGCTTTTCATTTCGATCATATCTGTTTCTTTTGCATCCATATTTATAGTATCAATTCAAAACAATGTACCGTCACTGTCTATAGCATTGTATCGACTTTTGTTTACAACTTTGCTCCTATTGCCCTTTGTTCTTTTAAATAAAAAAACTAGAGATGAACTTGGAAATTTATCGCGTTCAACTTTACTTATAATGGTTGGCATAGGATTGGTTCTCGCCGCACATTTCGCTCTTTGGATAACATCGTTGGGACTGACTTCGGTTGCAAGTTCCGTGATATTAGTTACAGCACATCCAGTTCTGGTTGGTCCGATTTCGCATTTTTTCTTAAAAGAGCGTTTATCATATATCAATTCGATTGGAATTACAATATCGCTTGTGGGAGTAGTAATTCTCGTCTTTGGAAACTATGGATTGTCTGCGATGACATTGGAAGGAAACATCTTAGCAATGCTTGGAGGGGTTGCTGCAGGCGTATACATACTTGGCGGGCGAAAAATCCGTAAAACAGTCTCAGTTGGTTCCTATGCATTTGTGGTTTATGGCGTTGGTACTATTGCTCTTTTACTCATCTGCCTTTTGTTTGGAGCACCTGTTTACGGTTTTAGTCTTGAATCATATGGAATAATATTATTGATGGCAGTAGTGGCAGGAATATTTGGTCATACGTTGTATAATTGGACTCTAGAGCATGTACGTGCATCATTAGCATCGGTTTCTCTTCTAGGGGAACCGATTGGATCTACATTGCTTGCATTTGTAATTCCAGGAATAAGTCAGATCCCATCACAATATACAATATTGGGCGGGGGAATAATCCTTGCGGGTATTTATTTAACTGCAAGAAACTCTAGTAAAAATGATATTTAGTAATCTTTAAAAATAAGTCTTATGTTTACGGGCATCATGCCTACAGAAAATAAATCAAATAAGATTACAACAATAGTTCTTGCAGCAATAATTACATTGGCAGCAATTACTGTTATTTACATCAGTTTACCACAAAATAAAGAGAATGGAAAAACATCTGACGAAAATAACGGACAGCAAGATGGAAACAACTCGACAGAAGAATCTGCGATTTTAACAGTTATCTATGGCGACGAACAAACCAACTACACGCTTGAAGAATTAGAAGCATTAGATTCGTATACTGGCATGGGCGGATACCGAACGAGTTTTCCAAGTATAAAAGGAATAGGCAATTACACGGGTGTGCCTATTGCTACACTAGTGGAATTAACAGCGGACAATATAGAAAATTATAGCATCCTAGTCACATCTGACGATGGGGAAAAAATAGAAAACAAAACATATAACTATAGTTTCATCATGGGAAATGTAGATATTTACAATCCCAACAATGCATCCGATGCAACTCCAATTGGTAACGGCGGTCTTACTATGGCACTCACTTACAGATATGAAGGAAACTACCTCAATGAATCAAAAGATGGAAAACTTAAAATCACATTCCTCGATGAAAGCGGATCAATTACATCTTCTGGTCTCTGGTGGAAATACGTCATTTCCATTGAAATAGTTGAACAATAAAGAGAGTCTTTACAATAAACCGCAAACTTTTTCCTATTTCTTTTCATTACATAGACTATAGCATGAGGGATATTGAGGAGCTAGTTCAAAACATTGAGAAATACAAAAACGTGACAATACAACAGAAATTTAAAAGCAATAAAAACACAGTAGCCTATGTAACTGATGATAGCAAACCTCGTATTTTTAAATGGTATGTACCTGGCCTCAAAAGAAACATGGAAACAGAATGTGCAGTATTGAAAAAAGGCTCATCAAAACTTAGTATGCCAGCTATACACGAAATGGATCCAGACAATAACTTACTGATCATGACCTATGTTACAGGCAAAAACCTGTGCGATGTTGTCAACGATGAAAAAACCGATACTAAAGAGAAACAAAAACTCATGTTTTTATTAGGTGATTGGTTTGCTCAATTTCATAATTATTTCAAAACAGAAGATCATTTCTACATACGTGGCGATTCCATTCTAAGGAATTTCTTAATCTCTGATCACATATGGGGGCTGGATTTTGAAGAATCGCGAATTGGAAAACCGATTGAAGACATAGGAGGCATGTGCTCTTCTATTCTTAGCACCGACCCAATGTTTACAGATGAAAAGTTTCGACTTTGCACTAATTTTATCGATGCATATAAAAGTTCAGTCAAATGGAGTTTAGATAATTTAAGCGATGAAATCGCCTATGCACTTCTTGAAAAAATACAATGGAGACCTGAGGAAGAAGAGACTCTTAGAAAATATGCCAAAAGAATAAGAAAACAAGGATTACATTAGAATTATAGGAAATATTTAGTCATAATTTTTAAATAGGTTTGAGGGTATCCGAGAACCGATAATTATGGGGAAGGAAAAATTCATACCGATTTTTGCGATGGTTGTGCTCCTAATTGGTATTTTTTCATCAGTCTATGTCTATGCAACACAGGTTGATACAGAAACTATTACAATCGATGGCAAAGCGTATACGGTTGATCAGATATTCTCCATTACTGAACCAAGAACTTTTGAATCGCTGAATTTTTCTGGAGTGGCACTTGATGATCTGATTATGAAGACATATGCTGGATGCTCCGCCTGCCATAAATATACTATTACGGGAGAAGATGGATACCAGAAAACAGTTGCTTGGGACAATATGAAAAATGGTCTCCTAACAAAAGATAGAAGAGTAGTTTTTTCAGATCTGCCAAAGGCATTTGGAGTTAGAAACGTGCTAAAAATTGAGGTGATATGAAATGGATAAATTGAAGCTATTTGCAGGAATAATCGCATTTGGATCAATCTGGGGATTCGCCGAGTGTATCATAGGCCCTGCTTTAGGCAATGTTGGTCTACCATCTGGTGCCATCATGACTGGTTTTTTTGCCATCAGTTTAATGTTAATGAGCAGGATGCTCTACAAACAAAGAGGGATGCAACTGGGAATGGGCATTGTCGCTGGCACGCTTCGATTTTTTAATCCATTTGGTGGATGTTTGATATGCTCTGCAATAGCTATTGTTTCTGAAGGTTTAATTTTTGAACTTATCTGGTATAAGATGTCGTTGAACCCTAGAGAATTAAAAACAAATACCATGAAGCTAAGCATGGGAATTGCCTCTGCCTATTGTTGCTTTGTGGGAGGATATATTATAACACAGATTTTAACACCACTAGTTTCATCGGCCGGATTTTACATAGATAATTTGATTATCTTTATGCCACAGATTCTTTCAAGAGGTCTGGTTGCTGCCCTAATCGGCGGAGTAACCGTTCCGGCAGTACTGCTTCTTAAGAATATCGAAATCGCTAGCATTAAAGATAAGATATATTACCCAACAACCGCCGCTATATCCATGCTATGCTGGATAGTTGTAATAGCAAATAAGATGCTCTTCATAGGACAATAGTAGGGAGGAAAAAAGATGGATAAACCTAAAACAGTCAAAATCTTGAAGTTCCACCCTGAAAAATGCGATGGTGGAAAAGTCTGTGAAAAAGCATGTTCACAGGTTCATTTTAAAACAGATGAAGGCGGTGACAAATCAGCAATCAGAATCATAAAAGAAGGCAAATCTTACAAAATGCATGTCTGCGACCAGCGTGGACTATGTATAGATATGTGCCCAGTTGGAGCTCTCACTAGGCGGAAAAATGGTGTCGTTTGGCTTGATAAGGAAATTTGTATTGGTTGTCAGGCATGTGTAGGTTTCTGCCCAATTGGTGCAATGAGGAAATCAGATGCTAGGATCCAACCGTTTAAATGTATCTCATGTGGTGCCTGTGTTCGCGCATGTCCCAATGGTGCCCTTGAACTTGTCGAAGTAAACATTGACGATATCAAAGAAGTAGTTTATCATAAACAGGGGGTCTAGATTATGGTTGATGGGCAGATTCCTACTGAGGAATACAAAACGGGTAACACAACGCATAAGTGGGATTTGAAAAAGATTAGGTTTGCACATAGAGTTCTTGCTGAATACAATTACAAAAAAGGCGAGTTAAAACAAGGGTACGCAAACAGGACGCTTTATGTGAATCTAAGTAACAATACGATTAAAGAAAAGCAAGTCACCGATGAAATGAAAAAGAAATTTACAGGTGGCCGTGGTTTCGGCTTAAAACTTTTATGGGATTCTATTAAACCCACAACGCGATGGGATAGCGAAGAAAATGACCTTGTTATTACAACAGGTCCTTTGTGTGGAATCACCCAGTATCCTGGTTTTGGAAAATCTTTATGTTTAACTATCTCTCCATCAACAAATATAATCTGCGATAGTAACGTCGGTGGCTTCTTTGGCCCTTATTTGAAGTTTGCGGGTTTTGACGCCCTTGAAATCCAGGGAAAAGCAAAACATGAT
>JBFYMG010000071.1:0-27192 GCA_041305025.1 Thermoplasmatales archaeon | reverse complement strand
AATAACTTTTTCTATTTCTTGTTTTAAAAGTTTATTGATTAACTTTCCATCTGCTTTTCCGCGCAACTCTTTCATAACTAAACCCATTAATGGATCAAGTGATTCTAAGCCACGTTGTTTTACAAATTCCATTCTTTCAGATACAATTCTTCTAATTATTCCTTCTAAATCTATTGTATCTGTTGAGCCTAACCCACATGATTTAATGGCGTTTTCAAGTGTTTCATTATCATGTTGTACAAGATACTTCAAAATTTTTGGAACAGCTTCTTTAGAATATTTATCTTTTGATAAAGCTGAAAATACATCTATCAAAATATTCTCGGTTATCTTCTCAACATCAACATGTTCTGTTTCAAGCTCTGGAAATGTATTCAAAAATGTGCGAATTATAACGTTTTTGCATTCGGGAAATTGCTTAACGAGACGTTCAAAATCATTTTCATAACCGCTGGACAGAACCTGCTTGGTTTGTTCAGCATTTAGTTTATACTCTCCTACAAAACGTCTATGTTTTTCTTCTGGCCTTTCAGGTAAATTGTTCTTTATTTTTTTAAGACAATCCTGTGTGATTCTCACAGGTTGTACATCTGTCTCAGGATACATCCTTGCAGCGCCAGGAAGTGGCCTCATATATTCTGTTGTGTCGTCTGGCAAAGCCCGTCTTACTTCCTCCAAAACTCCATCCATGGCTTTTCTCGCTCGCTCCAATACTGCCTGAATGGCGCCATCTACAACATCTTCTCTACCAATCGCAATTACAAAAGCATCGTTACTTGCGGTATTCAAAATCTTTTGTATATTTTTTATATCATTATTTTCTATGCCATATCCGGGTAATTCATCGCTGTGAATTATACCGCCAATTCCTGAAGCAATTTTTGCATATACTGCAAACTCTCTTCCCAATCGCGTATTTTCCTGTTTCAATAAACCATTAAAACCTGGAATTTTTATTGCCTTTGCGCAACCTTTTCCTTCCAGTATTTTTTTAACAACTTTGGATTTGCAATCCTTTAGTAGGTGCGTAACGTCAATTGTTTTTATGTTTTCTAGATCATGTCTACTTATTCTTTTATTTAGAGTTTCTCTTATTTCTATTAGGCCTAACTGTCTTAAAGATTCTTTTTCAGCAACTACCGATATGGAGCTTAATGATTGAACTCCTTTTATCTCAACTCTTGCTCCTTTGGAAACTGAGACATTAAGATCCTGTCTTATGGTCCCTAGTCCCCGCTTCACCTTTCCTGTGGCGCGAAGCAATAGCCCTATTCTTTCTGCTGTTTCGCGTGCATGTTGCGGATTTTTAATATCAGCTGCTGTTGCTATTTCAATCAAAGGTATGCCAAGTCTATCTAGACCATAGTTTACAAGTTTGCCCTTCTCTTCGATCTTTCGTGCTGCATCTTCTTCTAGTGCGATAGTTTGAATGCCAACATCCTGAATTTTTCCATCAATTGCTAAAAGTGCAGTTCTTTGAAAACCGCCGGTGTTAGATCCATCTATTACTATCTTTCTCATGAAATGAACTTCATCAACAGGTTTTGCTCCTAAAAGAACAGCCATGGTTATACATAGATCAATTGCTTCTTCATTAACAGAATGTGGAGGTTCCTCATCTGCTTCAACAAGACAAGTCGATTTGTTAGATGCAGTATATAGAAAATAACGATCTCTTTTTGCTTCAGCAAGGGCTGCTTTATCCAAATCACCTAGTTCGCTTTGAGTAGGTCTCAAAAAACGCTCAAATGAATAGTTCGTATCCTCAGTTATTACTGACTGACAATTACAAAACAACTTATGAGTATCTAGCTGTTGATGTATTTCAAGTCCTGCTTTAAAGCCAATCTTTTCGTAATCCATAATACTAATGGAATTGGAATAAGGAGTTTTATTTATTATTGTTGCTACTACTTTAGCCTACTACTGACATCTCTTTTTCAATTTGTTTGCCTTTGAATCTATCAAGATTTAAACTTTCCAAGATGTCGGGTGTTTTGCCATCAGCTATATATTCGGAAAGAATCTTTGAAACCATCGGAGAAATCATGAAGCCATGGCCGCTAAACCCATTGCATTGAATAAACCCTTTTAACCCTTTAACTTCACCTAAAATTGGTCGTGAATCCGGGGTTACATCGTAAAAACCAGTCCAATGTCTGAGCATGTTTACATGTTTCAAGGCTGGCGCATATCTAGTAAGTGTTCTTGACATGTGTTGTATGAATGAAAAAGTAGGTATTGTTTTGTATCCGCTTTTTTCTTCAGGTATCGGAATTCCGCCAACGATCTGACCTTCCTCTTGTTGACTAAAATATATTCCATCCTTAAATGATATGACCATTGCTTCGAACATTGGTTTCAATCGTTCAGTTGCCATGATCTCTTTTCTAAAAGGCGTAAGTGGAAGTTTTAACTTTAACATATCTGCGATTTTTTTAGAATCAATGCCTGCAGCATTTACAACCGTATTTGTTTGTATTGTTCCTTTGTCTGTGATAACCTTACTGATTTTTTTATTATTTAATTTAATATCAACAACTTCTGCATGTGTGTTAATTTCAGCTCCATTTCTTCGGGCAGCATTTGCATAGGCAAAGGTTGTTTTAAATGGATTTGCATGACCATCTGTTGGACAAAATGTCGCTCCAATTGCCTTCATGCCACCAACATCCAAAATAGGTACTATATCGTTTATTTGATCTGGCTTTAATATATCTACTTTCAAACCCAATGATCGCTGCATATCAACGTTCTTTTCGGCCTGCTTCATTTCTTTGTCATCGTGAATGACAATCAAATATCCGCCTTGGCGCAATCCAATGTCTTCGCCCAACTCTTTGCTAAGTTGTTCAAATATCTTAACACTCTCTATTGAAAGTTCTGCGTTTTCTTTTGTGGACCACTGCTGTCGAACTCCAGCTCCGCATGCGCCTGTCGCACCAGATGATAGATAATTTTTTTCAACAACTGCAACATCAAGCCCTTTTTTTGCAAGTCTATAAGCTAAAGAACAGCCGTTAACACCGCCGCCAATTATTACAACTTCTGTCTTATCTTTCATTTATCCTCACTTGCTAGTGTGCCTAAAGATACGGGAATCTCGGGAGGTCTAGATGTGGGAAGAGGAATTTTTGAAACCTTCTTGCCTGTTTTCTTTTCAAGTATTTTTGCTACAAGCTGGATACATACTCTACCTTGACATGGGCCCATTCCAATTCTTAGTTTTTTTCTTAATTCCTCTAAATCGGTGTAACCTTGATCAATTGCATTTATGACATCTTCTTCAGTGATGTCTTCACATCTGCAAACGATAGCTTGTTTTTTCATGAATCAACCTTTATGTTTCTAACATCCATTAATAATTTCTCACCTACTTCGATTGTGATTACCATTGTTTTACCAATCTTGATAACTTTTTTTACTAATGCCTTGCTTATAACTTTTCCAGTTCTGTCAAGCGCTTTTACATTGTCTCCAACTTTTGGAACCGGTAAAAATTCATATGGCAATGTTATCAGTGCTTTTTCATCTTTTATTTTTACAACAAAAATTGCTAATCCTGGACAAATTCCAACGCATTTCGTGCAACCTATACATTTATCAAAATCATTTATCGGAGGTGCATTAATATCTTTCATTGAAATTGCTTTTACAGGGCATGAATCGACACATGGATCACAAGGAATTTCTTGTATGCACTCAAGTATTGCAACTCCTTTTTTTAATTGTTTTTTGGAAGGTAGTTTCAAATCTTTTGTAGACAAAAGTCCGGTTCGCTCATACTCGTGCATGTCTTTCCTCCGCTAGTTTTGTAATTTTTTCTTTTGCAATGCGTGATTTTTCGCCAAATGGCCCGGCACGTAATTGATCAAGTTCGTTAATGTATTGTTTCAATAATTTTTCGTTCTTTTTAGTCCCCAGCAATATTGCTGCTGAAAGACCGGCAATTTTACCTTCAATCATTGCAGTGGATGCTTCTTCGATGCCTGACGAATCTCCGGCAACATACACGCCTTTTACACTCGTCTGCATGTAGTCATCATGAAGTGCAACGTATCCTCCTGCTTCTGGAATAAATTCAAGGTCAACTCCTATTTGAGAAAGCAGCCTTGTTGAAGGAGTTAAACCAACTGCAAGACATACTGTATCGCATTTGACGCGCTCTTCAGATCCTTTTATGGGCTGCCATTTTTCATCAAGCTTTACTACTACGGCGCCTTCAACTTTTCCATTTCCATAAACTTCTTTTATTGAATGTGAGGTTTGTATGGGAACTCCGCATCTACGTAATTTTGCAGCATGAACATTATAACCACCGATATTTGGCGCAGCTTCTACGACTCTATCTACAGCAATACCTGCTTGCAATAGTTGATACGAAACAATGAGGCCGACATTACCGGCTCCAATCATTATTACTCGCTCACCGGGCTTTACGCCATAGACATTCATCAATGTTTGAACAGCACCTGCACCGTAAACACCAGGTAAATCGTTACCGGAAAAAAGCAGCATATTTTCCATAGCACCACATGCAAAGACAACTGCTTTACAATTTATTTCATATAATTTGCTTTCATATTTTTCTCTTTTCACAACGCCAAATTTATGCTGATTTTTTTTGTCTCCATCATAATATCCAATAACTGTTGAATCGAGCATTAATTTGATTTTACTATCTTTTTTAAATTCCTCAAGTTCATTTTCCAATTCTTTTGCTATCTCAATACCTCTTGTTCCAGCCCGCTCATGCTTTGAACCAAAAAATTTGTGCGTCTGCTTTACTAATTGTCCACCAACACTTTGATTTTCATCTACAAGTATTATTTTTGCTCCTTGTTTTGCTCCTTCAATAGCCGCACAAAGTCCTGCAGGCCCTGCGCCAATTACGAGTATGTCTACTTCGATATTTTGCTTTGTGCAGTCTTTAAAATCTGCATCAGGCAGATCAGGTAATTTGTCCTGCATTTTTACTTTTATATTTTCCATTAGCGGCGCTATGCATGTTCTAACGTTAGGTATATCATTTACTCTCATGAGACAAGATGAGCATTTTCCAATGCCGCAAAAAAACCCACGGGGGCGATTGTACTTAAGACTTGTTGTAAGTATTTTAACACTTGCAGCATGCAATGCAGACGCAATTGTATCTCCTTCAAAACCATCTAACTTTTTGCTGTTGAAATAGAATGATATTTTCTTTTGGCTTTTGAAATCAATGATAGGATGCTTCTTTATTCTCAGGATACTCCCCACTCCTGAATGCAGAATCATATTTAAAAATTATCACTACTAACTTATGTGATCTGAACATCTTTAATTGAATGGTGTCTATGTGCCAACTTACGTATAATCTCTATGTTTTTGCCGCCTTTACCAATTATCTTTGATTTGTCGCTCTGATCAACTGTGACTCTTGCGATAGTTAACTCTCCTTCGCCCTCCAAAGTAATGCCATTTATTTTGTATGGTTTGCAAAGGTTAAGGATAAATTTCTCTTTGTCTGAATCAAATTCAACAAATTTTATATTCTTTTTAAAAGTTCTACGCAATCTTTCCAGATTATTGGCTTTGATGCCTATGGCTGCTCCCAACTGCCCCTTTTTAACTATAAATATGAGTTTGTCATCTGCAATCATGCAGTCTAAGATGTCTATCTTTACAAGATTGCTGGCCATGTTTATGTACTGCATGGTATCGTTAGAAATCATTATCTCAGTCATGTTTACATTGCCTACTTCTTTTTAACAAGATTCATGATGTTGGACCCACTGTCATCAAGCACTGCAAAAGCGGAAACTGCGTAATTTTTACCACAAGTAAAACCTAGATTTATGGAGCTTGATTCATAATTGTAAACAGGTATTTTTTTCTTATTTGCCAGTGTACTTATCTCTGATGAGAACGGACAGTTTTCTGAGATTATGACTAACTTTGCCGATCCATCTTTTACAGCAAGTTTCGTTTCTTTAGCTCCAATCTTAACTTTCCCGTTTTTCACAGAATTTTTTAATATTTTATCAGCATCGATCATTTTAACTTCCCTTCTTTTTACTTCCACGTTGCATGACAAGCTCAACTGCACCTGTTCCTAGGTTGACTGGTTGACCAACGATGATGTTTTCAGCCACACCACCAAGTTTATCGGTTTCACCACGTCTGCTGGCCTGCAATAGATGACTAACTGTAATTTCAAAAGCAGCTCTGGACAAGACTGATTCTTTCTCAGCGCTAACTCCGTGTCGACCTATGGCTCTTATGGTTCCATCTGCAGTCATTACATCTGCCACAAGCATGATGTGTCTCATATCAACATTCAAACCTTGTTCCGATAATGTACTATAGGCCTCTTGAATTATCATATTTCTTGCAGCCTCAATTCCAAGTACTCTTCCTACTGCTTGTATGTCATTTGTCGTCGTTCTGTAGGGATCAATACCTTCAATTTCGAGAACCTTCTCAAAATTACTGCCCTCGCTATATATTACATATCCTTCATTTGGCTCTCTTCTGATAATGATACGTTTTATGCCATCGATTCCTTTGATCTTAAGATTTTTAATTGTCTCACTAACATCCAACAGAGATTTGTAGCTTGGTTCATCAAGTGATATCTTAATCTTGTTCTTCTCTATCTTTGTATCAACACCTCTAACTTTTTTGATACTTTCTGCCAATTTTTCGATTGCGAATCCCTTTTTACTCATTGTTTTTTCATCAGGATTTATGTAGATGACAAGGTTGGTCATATCTGTCTCTATGTCAGCCACATCCATGAGTCTTGTAATCTCAATCTGATTGGCAACTTCTTTAGCCAAATCAGGGTTCACTCTGTATTCATCCCTTAGATAAATATTCATCATGGGTGTAGATGGAGACGACCTGGCATCCACAATTTCTATAAGTCTTGGTAATCCTAGCGTAACGTTAATCTCAGCTACTCCTGCATAGTGGAAAGTTCTCATGGTCATCTGAGTTCCTGGTTCACCTATGCTTTGTGCTCCAACTATGCCGCAGGCTTCAGAAGGGTCTATTAAATTTTTATTGTATTCTTCAAGGGACTTGGAAAGTATGGTTTTTAATTTTGGTTTTAGTTCTTTATCTTTTGCTACTTTTGCAATAATTTCATCTATTACATGAAGTGGAAGATATTTGATATCTAGGATTTTTTCTATTTCTGATCTTACTTTTTTATGTTCTTCCGGTTCTTCTACTGGTTTTGGTGGTTCAACTTTTTTAATGATGCGCACTGGTTTTTCGGCAGCCCCTTCTCTTTTTGTCTTCGGTTCTTTTTTTACAGTTTTTTTAGTAGTCTTTTTCTCTGTTTTCTCTACTTTCTGTGGAGCAACTTTTTTCACCGGGTCTTTCTTGGGTTTGGCAGTAACTGGTTTCTTTATCTTTTTTTCTTGTTTCTTCTTAGTTGGAACAGTCTTCTTTTTAGCCATCAGATCCCTTCCTTAACGTCAGTTACTATTCGGTCAACATCTACAGCATCTCCACCGACACTTTTAGTAGGATCTACGCCGTCTTCACCGTAGATAAATTGTATTATTTCTCCACCGGCATGCCTAACTGTCCCATCGTTATCAACTTTAAGATCTTCTAAAGCGTTAATCAGACGTCTCTGCATGTATCCTGATCTAGATGTACGAACGGCTGTGTCAACAAGACCCTCTCGACCTCCCATTGAATGGAAGAAATATTCAGTTGGAGTTAGTCCGTTCTTGTAACTAGATGCTACAAATCCTTTTGCACTTGCTCCAAGGTCCCCTTTCTTAAAGTGTGGTAAAGTACGATATTGATAACCTCGATGTATTCTTTCACCTCTCACTGCCTGTTGCCCAACGCAACCAGACATTTGTGAAAGGTTAAGCATCGATCCTCGTGCGCCTGATTTTGCCATTATAACTGCACTGTTGTCAAGACCAAGATGTTTACCTGCTATTTCACCAGCCATATCTCTTGTTTTACCTGTAACTCTCATTATTTCCATTTCAAGGGTTTCTTCCAAGCTTCGCCCTGGAAGTGATTCCAGTGCCTCGTTTTCATAGGCTTTTACAAGGTCGTTGATCTTTTTCATTGCCTTTTGCAATCCTTCTTGTATCTGCTGTTTTGCTTCTTCAGGTATATCTTCGTCATCTATGCCTGTTGTGAAACCAAAGAGCGTTATAGATGCTATTGCCAGTCTTGTAACATTGTCAATAAACTCTCGCCCAGCAGTCATTCCGTGATCTCGTAATATTCGATCTAGGATTTTACCTTTAAACGCACCGATGCTATGTTCATCTACTATCCCTTGTTTTAGTACGCCATTTTTTACTATAACATATGCGTTGTTGGGGCATTTTGGCGCTTGGCATACTTCGCAATTAAGACAGGCTTTGGCCTTATACTCCAAATTAAGATCTTTTGGCAATAGAGTACTGAATATGTCCCTTCCAGTTACATATCTTCCATCTTTTTCTACGATTGTTTCATTGATTTTTCCTTTGTATCCAATTGATGCCAATATACGTGAAGCATCATCCAGAGGTATTTTTCTATCTTTATGTGTAAGTAAAAAACATCCAGTTATGTGGTCGTGAATACCTCCAATGATGGCTCCCCCGAATCTTGGTGAAAGAATGTTTTCTTGTACTTTCATCAAAATTTCTGCTTCGGCTTTGGCCTCTTCACCCTGCAGTATGTGAAGATTCATTTCATCTCCATCGAAATCTGCGTTATATGGAGGACACACACTCAAGTTAAATCTAAATGTTTTGTGTGGCACTATTTTAATTCTATGTGCCATCATTGACATGCGGTGAAGTGAGGGTTGACGATTAAATAGAGCAATATCTCCCTCCATTAGTTGTCTTTCTACTACTGAGCCAATCTCTAACTTTTCGGCAACTTCTGCAGCGTTCTTTTCCGTGATTTTGATGCGCTGTTTCATTCCTTCTGTTTCTCTTATGATGTAGTTTACACTCGGATGGTATTCATCAATGCTTGTTGGTGTCGTCTCTGATTTTTGTTTTATCAATTTTTTACACCAATCAATGTTATGAGGTGTAACTCTAGACGGTATGGTTAATTCTTCAGCTATCTCAATGGGTACGCCTATTTCATTAATACTTAGATGTGGGTCAGGAGAAATAACTGTACGAGCTGAGAAGTTGACACGTTTTCCGGACAGATTGCTTCTAAAACGTCCTTCTTTTCCTTTCAATCTTTGTGCCAACGTTTTCAGAGGTCTTCCAGAACGATGACGGGCTGGAGGAATTCCAGATGTTTGATTATCAAGATAAGTCGTAATATGATACTGTAGCAATTCCCATAAATCCTCAACGATTAACTGTGGTGCACCAGCATCTCTGTTTTCTTGTAGCCTCTGATTGATTCTAATAACATCGACCAGTTTATGTGTAAGGTCATCTTCTGATCTCTCGCCTGATTCTAAAGTAACTGAAGGTCTTACTGTAACTGGTGGAACAGGTAAAACTGTTAAAACCATCCACTCAGGTCGAGCAGATTTTTTGTTAATATCCAAAAGTGAAAGATCTTCATCGGGTATTTTCTCAAGCCATTCTCTTATTTCTGAGGGTGTTAATTTCTTACCATTTTCTCTGAGCGATGTTGGTTTGTCCAGATCTATTTTTCCAACTTCCCTTGAGCATCGTGGACATTTTTCGATTTTTTCGCATTCTTTTACAACCATCTTCAGCAGATAGGTCAGATCTCTTCCTTCTTGCTCTTGTCTCTTTAAAGTTTGTGTGTACTCTTCTCTTTGTTTATCAGTCAATAGCAGTCGCCCGCATTCTCTGCAAGTTGCACGTAGACTGTTTCTGATACTTTTTACCAGTCCAACGTGGATCACGGGCATTGCTAGATCTATGTGACCAAAATGCCCGGGACATTTGTCTTTTCCAACTCTCAGACCGCATGTTTTACATCTTAAACCCGGTTCGATAACCCCGAGTCTTGGGTCCATAAGTCCCATGGCTATGGGAAAACCATCATCATCATATGTATCAGCAGTGATTACTTTTGTAGCACTCATCTTTCTTATTTCATTTGGTGAAAGTAAGGTAAACTCTATACTGCCAATTTTTTTTGTTGTACTCCTTGATCTTTCCATAATTTAAACACCTTCAATAAAAACCTCATACCAATGATTCTAATTTTATTCTTGGCGCAATTACCAAGGATTTTAATTCATCTATTAATAGCTTGAACGCGTAGCTCATCTCCACTGGATATATGTCTGCTCTATCTCCGCAAACTGGACAGTGTAGCGCTCCGTGTCTATCAATTATGGCAACATGTCCGCAGGTATTACAAACATACTTTATTGTAAGATCCGACTCATCAAGTAATCTGTCTTTTATGACCATGGATGCACCATGACCAATAAGACAATCTCTTTCCATTTCTCCGAATCTTAGTCCGCCTTCTCTGGCTCTTCCTTCAGTTGGTTGTCTTGTCAATATTTGTACAGGTCCTCTTGATCTTGCGTGTATCTTTCCTGCTACCATGTGATGAAGTTTTTGATAATATATACATCCAACAAATATGTCGCACTCGAGTGCCTTTCCAGTTTCTCCGTTGTATAATATTTCTTTACCGTTGTGTTTAAACCCGTTTGCAACTAGAGCCTTTCTCATCGCTTCTTCCGGTTCACCGCTAAATGCAGTACCATCTACAAATCTTCCCTCTAAAGCACCAACTTTTCCACCTATCATTTCAAGCACGTGACCTACTGTCATTCTGCTCGGAATTGCGTGTGGGTTGATGATTAGATCAGGGCACATTCCATGTTCATTAAACGGCATGTTTTCTTGAGGAGCTACAAGACCTATGACTCCCTTTTGACCATGTTTTGATGCAAATTTATCTCCGTATTCGGGTATTCGCTCCTCACGGACTTTTATCTTAACCATTCTTGAACCGTTAACTGATTCAGAAAGCATTACTTTGTCAACAATTCCCCCTTCACCGTGTTGAACTGTCACCGATGTCTCTCTTCTCTTTTGAGGTGTTAGAAAATCGGTAGGTTCTTCAAGGAATCTTGGTGGAGAGGTTTTTCCTATTAACACATCTGAACTTTTTGCATCACATTCAGGTGAGATGAGACCATCTTCACCTAAATTCATGTAAGCGTCTTCACTTCTTACGCCTCTACAATCTGGATCAGGAATTTCGAAATGATCTTCTTGGCCACCAGGGTATCGCTTTTCTTCGCTGCTGTATGTTCTGAAGAATGTACTTCTTGACATACCCCGCTCAATGCTTGCTTTGCTTGTGACCAATGCATCTTCCATGTTATATCCCTGATATGAGGCAACTGCCACTATGAAATTTTGTCCTGCGGGTCTTTCTCCAAATTTTATGTATCTGATGGGGTGGGTTTGGACAAGGGATGTTTGTGGGTAATGAAGCAGGTGGCTTCTTGTGTCAGGTCTTATTCTATAGTTAGAAGAACCAAAACCAAGGGATTGTTTTCCCATACCTGCACCCATTGTAATTCTTGGGGATGAATTGTGTTCAGGATATGGAACTAAAGATGCACCAATACCTAGGATACACATCGGATCAAGTTCCATGTGTGTATGATCTGGAGTGATGTCTTCCTCTTTTAAAGCAATTAGAGTGTTTTCCTCTTCCTCGGCATCTATGTATTCAACGATGCCATCGTTTATGACATCAATCCATTTTTTCTTTCCTTCTTTTAAATCACTAATATATTTACTATTCAACAAAAGTTTGCCTTTTTCTACAATCGCTAAAGGCCTTCTCAGTCTACCACAGTCACAGCTTACAATTACATCGTTTGCATCTTCATAATATGCAATGTTCACTTCGATGTTGAGTAAGCCTTTCCTGCGTTTCTCTCTTAATTTTTGTATAAGCTCTTTTCCGTTAGGATGCATTCCTATTAAATCTCCATTCAAGTAAACTCTTGTGCCAGTGGATTTTTTTGTAATTTCCTTTATGCCCATGTCTCTAAGGACACTTTCCACTTCCTTTTCTGGAAAACCTTCTGATATTTCCACAGCAAGTGCAAGATTTTTGACAAGACCGCAGTTAGGTCCTTCTGGCGTCTCATTTGGGCATAATCTGCCCCACTGAGTGGAGTGTAAATCTCTTGCTTCGAAATGTGGTTGAGATCTTGTAAGCGGTGAAGTAACTCTTCTTAGATGACTTAGTACTGCTAAATTGCTTGTACGATCCAATAATTGTGAAATTCCTGCCCTTCCACCAACCCAATTGCCAGTGGCAAGTGCATGATGAATACGTTGACTTAGAACGTCTGAACGAAGGGATGAGCTTATTCTTATTTCCTTTCCTTTTGCATGAATCCTTTCAATCTGATATTTCAAATCTTTGCATAATGCGGTAAAGGCGACTCGGAAAAGATCCTCCATCAAGTCTCCGGCGAGTTTCAATCTTTTATTTGCATAGTGATCTTTGTCATCCTCTTCTCTTTTACCCAACGCCAACTCCAACACGGCCATACCCATACGTGCCATGAAAATAGCCTTGGTCAAACGATCGTCCGGTTCGTTACCTAGGTGCGGAAGAAGATTTTTGTCCATCAGCGTCTCGACTCTTTTAACACGGTACTCTTTTGCTTGTCCACCTGCAAATTTCTTTCCAAGGTAGGCAACGGCTTCTTCCTTTGTCGTTATGCCATACTCATTGGCGCACTCTTCGATATTAGCTAGAATGTAGAGTTCCATTTTAGGATCTACACTTATTACGTCGACAATTTCTTCGTCATTTTCCATACCTAGTGCTCTTAGAAGTATCATTAGTGGTATCTGACCGTATGTTGTAGGAAGTGACACCATTAGCATGCCGTCTTTTCTTTTTTCTACAACTGTCAGGGCACGGTATCCTTCTCGCTGTGAGAACACTTTAGCGACTTCTACATCTGTTCCGTATCTATTGCTTTTTTCAACAAGCACTCGATTTGGAGCAAGATCTTCGACTGTGATAAGAACTCTTTCTGTTCCGTTACTAATAAAATACCCGCCTGGATCCAGATAATCTTCCTGCAGGGTTTGCAATTCTTTTTTGTATTCTTCATATGATAATTCGTGACCTTTTTTCTCTTCTATAACACGTTTAGCCAAATTGCAAGTTTTTGATTTAATCATAATTGGCAATTCGCCTATTCTCACTTCTTCTGGCTCATATTCTACGTCGTCTTTAACAGGTATAAACTCTAACGAAATCGGGGCTTCGTAGGTTAAATCCCTTAGTCGCGCTTCCATCGGTGTTAAATCCCTAATGGTTCCATCTGCTTCTTTAACTGCGGGTTTCCCAACTGTTATTTTGCCAAATTTTATTTTATATCCTTCTATTTCTGGATATATAAAGCCTCTTTCCATTTCTTCTTCTTGGCCTATTATTGTGCTATCGACAATGTTTTGAAGTCTATGTTCCAAAAAATCGTTATATGATGCTATCTGGTGGTTTACTATACTGCGTTCTCTATAAAAAGTGTCAACTAACTCTTTCATCCTAAACACCTATACTAATTTATTGCTCTCTATTACAAGTCTAAAAGCAACTGCTTTTTTTGCAGTTTGGCTTTTTCTTGTAATTTTTAAAACCTGTCCCGGTTTTGCTCCTATGGAAACGGCCACAGGATCCGTATCTAAAATTCTTGGTAGTTGGTCTTGTTTAATGTTGTATTTTTTAAAAAGTTCGTCCCGTTCCTTTTCAGAAATAATTTCATGAAGCGGAACTAATCTATGCCCCATTATATCAAACTGTTTATTATCGGTCGATTCTGATTCGGTCGCCATCTTATATTTTTCCCCTAGTGCCTTATAATTTAGGCGGGCCTGAAGGGATTCGAACCCTTGGCCACCTGGTTAAAAGCCAGATGCTCTACCTAGCTGAGCTACAGGCCCTTTTAAGGCCAGAGAGGCCTTTATAGGCCAGGACTCAACCTTTACAACATATTTTTATATACTATACTCTATCTCATTAATATTGAAACAGCCTACCCCCAATATTGATGCCTATATAAATAGTTTATGAGTTTTTTAACAGATTGGCGGGCAAAAACTAAAGTTTTCAAAATTCACGAAGCAATCTAGAGTATTTCTATTTTTATATTTTAGGTTATTTGACTGGGTTTAAAATGAGTTGGTTTTTCTGTTTTTTGAAAGTGATATCATAATCTTCAAAAATGGGGTGTCTTCCCAATAAAACAGGTATGTCGTTTCTTCCGGATACGTGTATTTGAATGTTATGATATGTAGTGTTTTTATTTTTATTTCCAATAATCATACTCAGCGTAGTTTTAAATAATGTTGTTGCTCCACCTGCGGTATCGACCGAACCTGCTTTTTTCAACTTTAGCCCCAGATATTTAGCAATAGGCATAGGTATAACAATAAAATCTCCACCAGAATCAAGTAATGCATCTATGGCAGGTGTTTTCTTTTCTTTAAAATAGAATTTAACTGGAACAATGGGATATCTATGATAGTCAAATACAAATTTCGAATCTGGCATGGAATCAATGTAAATGGATCTCGCCAGATAATACTTTTGATATTTTTATATTGTCGTCAGGAAATTTATCTGCAGGATATTTTTCTTCAACTAATTTTAGTATATCTTCTATATTGGCGCTGTGATCAACAATTTTATCGTTGAATAGTAAAAGCCATTCGCCAGAGAACTTCTTGGAACTGTCTTCTTGTTTCATGGGATAGCATTTACTGTTGTACCATATATAAACTTTATGCTGTTTTCTTTTCGGAAAACAAAAATTGTGGGAAAAATATATATACTATGAGCTACACACTATAATGCGTTAAAAATATTAAATTTATGCAAGAAGAGGCTGATTGTAATGGATATTATAACTTTGGATGATTTATCAAAAGCGATAGCCAACAGAGTTGGAATTGATGTAGAAGAAGCACGAAGAGATGCAGGATTTGTAATGGATATATTCGGTTACGATGATCGTGTTATCGACAATGTACTGGATCCAGAAGATAGACAACTGTTTTACATACTCGAAGAAGAAGGAATGCTTACCACTGAGCGAGAAGAAACCACATTGTATGATGGCAGAGAATGGCGAACACATTATTGGGTACTCAAGAAAAACATTATTTTAAAATATTCACAGGAAGACGGCAAAAGAGTCAGGACTATTATTCAGGAGAAAAGACAGGCGGCGGCCGTTGCTGTTAAAGATATATCTGATGAAAGCATCTACGATGAACTTGCAGAGGATGTGTGGACTACCAGGAAGATAAACGAATAAACGCCCCTCTTTTTTAAAAAACTTAATAACCAGGTTCTAGTTTCTCATTTTTTATAATAATTTGGAGGCTAAAAGAAATTCTAGGTGATATTATGCCAAAAAGAAAGATAATTATAAGTTCGGAATCAGTAACTGAAGGGCATCCTGATAAGATGTGTGATATTATATCGGATGCTATTTTAGATGAAGCATTTAGACAGGATAAAAATTCTAGAGTGGCAATTGAAACTGGAACTAAAAACGGAGGAGTCATGGTCTTTGGTGAAATGACCACTGATGCCTACATAGACATACCTCATACAGTTCGTGAGACCATCAAAGGAATAGGTTATACAAAATCAGAATACGGTATCGAATGGGAAACATGTTCCGTATGGGTACAAATCACTGAGCAAAGCCCAGATATTTCTCAAGGTGTTACTGCTGGAAAAGGCTTACATAAAGAGCAAGGAGCTGGGGATCAGGGAATGATGTACGGATATGCATGCAGAGAAACAAAAGAACTAATGCCTTTACCAATTTCACTTGCACACAAACTCACAAAAAGATTGTCTGAAGTCAGAAAAAATGGTGGTATCTCTTACTTGAGACCTGATGGTAAATCACAGGTTTCCATAGAATATGATGCAAATGGAAAGCCTCTTCGCGCGGATACTATAGTTGTATCTACTCAACACGACGGCGGGATTTCTCATGATCGAATAAAGAAAGATGTGATAGATAAGATCATTAAACCGATTTGTAAAGAGTGGATTGATAAAGATACAAAATTTTTAGTGAATCCCACTGGTTTATTTATCCGTGGCGGACCATATGCAGATGCTGGTCTAACTGGTAGAAAAATCATTGTTGACACATATGGTGGTATCGGTAGACACGGCGGTGGAGCATTTTCAGGTAAGGATCCAACCAAGGTTGATAGAAGTGCAGCATATGCTGCTCGGTATATTGCGAAGAATATCGTTGCTTCAGGAATTGCAGAAAAATGTGAGATACAACTTGCTTACGCGATAGGAGTAGCAGAGCCTGTTTCCATAAATATTGATTGTTTCGGAACCAATAAAATTTCTGTCGATAAAATAGAAAATCTCATAAGAGAGTTTTTCCCAACTAAACCAGCTGATATTATTGAATCACTTGATCTTAGAAGACCCATTTATAAGAAAACCGCAGCGTACGGTCACTTTGGACGGGAAGATCCTGATTTCACTTGGGAAAAAACGGATAAGGCCGCATTAATCAGAAAGGAAGCAGGGTTAAAAAAATAAAACCCTCTCTTATTTTATTCTTTTCTTACTTTTGTTATACTTAAATAATACTTAAATTAAATATATTACTAATATGATACGTACATAGGTGTAGGAGATAGTATAATGGTAGAATTTGAGACTATAAAAGCAGAAGAAGTAAAATTTGGTAAAAATAACTTTATAGAAGTCTCCCGAAGAAAGGTAAAAACACCAGTAGGTGAAAATGAGTTTATTGCTGTTTCTAGAGGCTTTTACCTCCCAGATGGCTCAAAGAGATGGAGATCATCAATTGCATTACCAAATGAAAAAGATAAACGCGAAGAAATTGCAAGATTGATAAAATCGCTATAGTATAATTTAAAGTTATTATCAATATAGTTTACCTTCTATAATCTATATTTTCGTTAGTTTAAAGTAGATGTGAGGCCATTTCGTAAGCGTGGCCAAAGAAGGTGGTGTCAGGAGTAATCGCATATATGCAATTATTGCAGTTTTTTTAATTGTAATAGTTGTTTTTGCTGTTGTTTTTGGCACTAGTAAATTTACGCCCGCCTATGTTCCTGATGAGTTTCTGGATGGGGCGTGGAGTGAAAATATAGCAGATCGAGCTGAAGGATCACAGTTAATAGGGTTGGAAAAATGGTGCAGTTTAACATATGAAATAGATGACCAATATCCTGCTTATCTAACTATTACAACCTTTAAAACTCTAGTAATGACGAACGAAAAAGATCTTAGAGATAAAACTACAAGCACCATAGAAAAAGCGCTAGCACAAGGAATAACTATTGATAATTCAAGCGAGCTTACTGGAGAGCGCGCCTTGAATAATAAACATAAAGCGACGTATATCCTCTATAATGGAAGCGATACGACAAAGAACCCTGCTGAAAAAATAAAAATTATTGGCGAATTTTGGAATTGTGGCGCATCTGGAACTTCGGTTATATGTATAGGTTTTGCCCAGGTTACTGACTATGCCCACGGCAATTCAACGGTAAACACTACTCAATGGGCAAAAATTATTAAAGATAAAAATGGACTTGCAGGCTTTACTGGAGACGACGGTCTTATCTTTAATGTGGTGTGTCACTAGTCTGTCAGTTCTGCTTTCTGTAATTTGCGACCTATGAGACAATCAAGTCCTTCGTAGATTTTTGCTATTTTGTAGTTTCTATCTTTTTGCAAGGCCAAGTTATTGCAAAGCTCAAAATTATCACAGCCGATGTTTTTGCACTCTTTTCTTTCGATTTTTGCTGTGCTTCCTTCTGTTAATTCTTTGTCTATGGCCGCTATAATGGGCAGCTCTTGGACTTCTACAACTGCAGCGCTTCCCTCATGAAGCTCACAGCTGTGCCGCTTGTCTCTTATATCTATTATCTTGTAACGTCTGCCTGGCTTAAGGTTGAAACATACTGTTTTTAGTTTGCATCCCCTACAATCGTTGTTTGGTCCTAAATAAATGAATTCTCCATCTTCCTTTGCCAGTCTCTCTCCTATTAATGTTACCAGTGTCATCTATATTACACCTGTTGTTTTAGCCAATCTTTTAGCTGCATCCATAGTAAGACCTGTTTCCCCAAGTATCGTGTAACGCTCTGGTCGTATTTCATGGGCACGCATAAGAGCCTCTATTATCTTTTTCTTTGATATGCCCAACTCTTCAGAGCTAGTTGGCGCTCCAATCTTTTTCAAAAAGCTTCGTACTTTCTCCCAATCCCCGCCATGTAGATAGACCATCATTATTGCACCGACGCCGCACTGTTCCCCGTGCATTGGTCTTTTACCATTGTTTCCTTTTAGAACAATTCCGGGTCCAAGATGATCAAGCATATGTGAAAACATATGTTCCGCACCAGATGCAGGTCTGGTGCTGCCAGCTACACTCATAGCTACTCCTGAGACAATCATAGCTTTTACTGCAAGCCATACGGATTCCTCGGCTTTTGGTCTGATTTCATCGGCATGCTCTATGAGTAGTTCTGCTGCTGTTTTTGCAAGAACGGCCGCGTGACTGCTGAACTCTTCGTTTTTTAATTTATGTGCAAGTTCCCAATCTGCCACTGCAGACATATTGGATACTACATCTGCACAACCTGAAGAAAGCATTCTATAGGGTGCTTTACTGATGATGGATGTATCGGCAAGTATTGCAAGAGGTGATGTGGCTGTTATTGAAACAGTTCCCTTACTTTGTTTAAAAGAGGCACGTGGTGATGCAATCCCGTCATGGGATGCGCATGTTGGCACGCTGACAAAAGGTCTGTTGAGGTCAAACGCCGCTAGTTTTGTGACGTCGATTACGCTTCCTCCTCCAACACCCAACAAAAGCTCTATATTGTTTTTAGTTGCAAATTTAATGACTTCATTAACCTCACCAACAGTTGATGAGGAGATTATTTTTTGTTTTACTCTGTAACCTGCTTTTGAAAGTAGTCCAGATATTTCGTCCCCAGATATCTTCTTGGTTCTTTTATCACATACTACCAATGCAGACTCGCTTCTGCATATTCTGTTGCAAAGGTCAGCAACCTGGGTTGTAGCCTTGTGACCTACGATGATCTCTCTAGGAAATACCATCGTTTTTGTTTTTGTGAAGTGTTCCATAGTTAGTCTATAGTAAACCAAGGGCTTAATATATTATTCTTTCCTTTCAGGGTAGTTATATATGAAAATAAGGGAATTTTGTCATATAAATAAGATCACTATACTTATTGGTGTATTCCTGGCAATAATGGTAGTTATTTCAATTGGATGCATCTTGCTGCCTAGCATATTTTACGATCAGTGGATTTGGAAGTATTACTGGGGTCCAATTGTAGCAGATGCATCAGGTCAAACAGCTTATTACAATGGGGTTAAGGCAAGCGAGGGTTATACACTTGAATCTGAAATAACATATGGGCTTATCCTTGTTATCGCAATTTTTGGTATCTATAAACTGTTGAAAAAATATGATATTAAAATTGATTGGAGATTTGCTCTTGCTCTTATGCCACATATTTTGTTTGGGCCTGCAAGCCGGGTTCTTGAAGATACAGAGTATTTTAGTGAACCCTTTGTTTATTGGTTTATATCTCCATTGATTTATTTCCAGATAGCTGCCTATGCTTTATTTTTCTTGTTTTTAGGTTACTATCTCGAAAAAAAGTATAAGAAGCCAAAAATTACTGTGAATGGTGTTTTGTTTTCCGGTGGACTAGTTTGTTTACTGCCTTCTTTATTTTTAATTAGTATTTGGTTGTTAGGATATCGTTGGAGCGAGACAACTGGTGTACGTTTTGACGTATTTTTGATTGTTACTGGTCTTATTGTTTTGATTGTCGGTTTGGTCTATCTTTTTGCACGTAGATTTAGCAGTAATGAAAAAATAGCGGCGTATAGAAACCCGTTGAACCTTTCTATGCTAGTTGGTCATCTTCTTGATGGTTTAACAAGTTATATCAGTATTAATGATCCGTTTGGCATGGGTTTGTCTTATGCTGAGAAGCATCCAGCATCAAACATGTTGTTGAATGCATGGGGTCCGCTATTTCCAATTGTGAAGTTTGTTTTGATTATAGTAGTAATCTATGTGTTTGATGTTTTGTATAAGAGTGAGCTGAAGAATTATCAGAGATTTGTAAATCTTTTAAAAATAGGCATATTGATTCTTGGTTTTTCACCTGGTTTGCGTGATATTCTAAGGGTAACAATGGGCGTTTAGTTATGCGAAGACACCCTGACTGGTTAAAAGTAAAGATTGGCGGTGGAGAAAATTTTGCTAAAATAAAATCTATGCTGCGATCTGCTAAACTACATACCATCTGCGAAGAAGCTAAATGCCCAAATATTGCAGAATGTTTTGGCTGCGGAACTGCTGTTTTTTTAGTTTTAGGTGACACTTGCACAAGAAACTGCAGATATTGTAATGTTAAACATGGAACACCACTGCCTTTAAATCCAAATGAACCCAAGGATGTTGCAGATTCTGTTAAAAAATTAGATTTGAAATACGCCGTTATTACTTCTGTAACAAGAGATGATTTAAAAGATGGTGGTGCCAGTGTTTTTTATGAGGTTGTAAAAGAAATTAAAAAGTTGAATAGTAGTTGCAGAGTTGAAGTATTAATTCCTGATTTCAAAGGCGATGAGAAAGCACTGCAAACTGTTATTGATGCAAAACCCGACGTTATAAATCACAATATTGAAGTTGTTGAGAAATTATTTCCTGAAATAAGACCACAGGGAAACTACAAGACAAGTCTAGAACTATTAAAAAATATTAAAAAAATCAACAAAAATATGACAACGAAATCAGGCTTTATGCTAGGTTTGGGAGAAAGCAAAGAGCAAATCATCAAGACGATGCAGGATTTGAGAAAAGCAAGCGTCGATTTTTTGACAATCGGCCAATATCTGCAACCAACAAGAGAGCATTTTGATATTAAAAAATATTACACGCCTGAAGAATTCAACGAATTTGAAAAAATTGCCATGGATTTAGGTTTTGCGCACGTCGAATCAGGGCCACTGGTTAGAAGCTCTTATCACGCAGAGAAAGCAATTTGTTAAAATTCAAAAAGAAAGAAGTTATAAATGAAGAATTAATCCATCTTTCAGATGCAATCCCGCTCGATCTATAAAGTTCCAAATGGAAAACTTCTGAAAATCTTTTTACAGTATGATGAAAAACGTAATTTAATCGAAGAAATAAACGTAATGGGGGATTTTTTTGCTTATCCTGAAGAAGCAATTGAACTAATGGAAAATAAACTGAAGAATACGCGGCTTGAGCGAGAACATTTACTTAAAAAAATAAGCTCAATCATTAAAGAACATAACATTCAATTTATTGGCCTTGATGCTGAAGGATTGACCCAAGGAATATTGATGTGTAAATCATGAAAGAACAATGGCGATTACTACTAACGGGCTTTAACACAGCATCTGCAAACATGGCAATAGACAGAGCCATACTTGTGGCAAATAGTGAAGGTAAAGTTCCCCCTACGGTACGTTTTTATGGATGGGTGCCTCCTGCCATCTCAATTGGTTATTTTCAAAGTTTGACTGACGAGATCGACTTAGATGTATGCAAAAAACTCGGCGTTAATTATGTGCGGAGAATAACTGGTGGAGGCGCTGTTTTTCATGATAAAGAATTAACCTATAGTATTGTGATTCCGGAGTCTCACCCAGAAATTCCAAAAAACATCATGGAAAGCTACGGAAGAATATGTGGGGCAGTTATGAAAGGATTGGGCAAACTTGGAATTGAAAGCACTTACGCTCCAATCAATGATATCATTGCAGGCGGAAAAAAAATCTCGGGTAATGCCCAGACAAGAAAAATGAAAACAGTCCTGCAGCATGGTACGGTTCTCATGGATGTTGATGTGGACAAGATGTTTTCTGTCTTGAAGGTGCCCAATGAAAAGATTAAGGATAAACTAATAGCAGATGTAAAACAGAGGGTTACGTCGATTAAGCACATTTTAGGAAAAGATTTACGTTTTGAAGAAGTCGCCAAGGCAATGAAGCTAGGCTTTGAGGAAGAATTTCATGTTGAGTTAATTGAAGGAAAATTGAGTAAAGAGGAACTGGTGCTGGTAAAAAAATTTGAAAAAGAATGCTTCTCTGCAAAGGATTGGAATTGCAGAAGATGAGTCGCTATGCACGTCATGAAAGTCAACGCATTTACTGAGTCACTCAAAGGAGGAAACCCTGCGGGTGTTGTATTAGATTCGCCTGACTTAACTGACGAACAAATGAAACACATATCAAAAGAATTGGCTGTGTCTGAGACTGCTTTTGTTTTTCCAAGCAAGCTTGCAGATTTCAAAGTTAGATTCTTTTCACCAACAGTTGAAGTTGATCTTTGTGGACATGCAACAATTGCCACGTTTTTTACAATGGCATTGAAAGGAAAGTTTTCACCAAAGAAAAATAACGTTATCACTCAGGAAACAAAAGCAGGCATCTTGCCAGTCACTATTTATTATAATGATGATAAAAAAACTGATAGAGTTATGATGACTCAGAGTAAGCCAATATACAAAAATATACATTTTGATATATCTATGATTGCTGATTCGCTCAAAGTAGATGTAAAAGATATTGATGATTCATTTCCAAAACAAATTGTATCAACAGGTCTATTCACATTACCGATATGTATCAAGTCATATGCTGATCTTAAAAACATTAAACCTGATTTTGAGAAAGTTAAAAAGATTTGCAATAAACTGGGTGCTGGTAGTTTCCATGTTTTTACATTTGAAACAATTGAGCCAGATTCAGCATATCATGCAAGGAATTTTGCACCTGTGTATGGTATAAACGAAGATCCCGTCACTGGCACTGCAAACGGTGCCGTTTCTTGCTATTTGGTAAAACACAAAATAACCAAAGACGAGAGTTTGATATGCGAACAAGGAGACATCATCGGTAGACCTGGCAGGGTTTTTGTTGAGGTTGGTAGAGGCCTAGTCAGGGTTGGTGGAAAAGCTAGAGTTGTTGAAGAAAAAGAGATGAAATTATAGGATTTGAGTGGGAAAAAGTGTAAACTGTACTCGTTAAAATTTGCGGATATTTAACTCTACAATTTATGCATTTTATATAAAAAAAGAAAAATGTAGCTATAAGTTATTTTAGGTATTTTTTGAATTCTTTGATATATTTCTTGAAAAACCATTGGGTAAATACGAGTTCATCTTTGTTCAATTGACTTCTTTCTAAAGCATTGTAATAGCTATTTCTATCGGTATAATCTACTATTATCATTGGATATCCATGTCTGTTTAATACATAGTTCATGAATAAACGAGATAATCGTCCGTTTCCATCGCCAAATGGATGAATTGTTACTAATTTTAGGTGAACGAGCGCCGCTAAATATACTGGGTGTAGTTTATCTCTATTTTTTTTGTACCAATCAAAAAATTCTGCAAGTAAAAGATCAAGTTCAATTGGGTAAGGTGGCTTGTATTTGCTTCCAGATATCTCTACAGGATGGGACCTTATTTTCCCTGCTTCGTCTTTTTTTGTTTCCTCAAAGAGTTTTTTATGCCAGTTCAATATAGTTGATAAAGTTATTTCTTTGTTGTATGAAATCATTTCGTGGAATACTTTTTGATGTTTTTCAGTCTCTTTGACATCTTCTATTGGTCTTCTGGTTGGCGTTATTCCCTTTTCAAGAAGTAATGCGGTTTCTCTAAGAGTTAATGTGGATCCTTCTATTTTGTTTGTGTTATATGTAAATTTTATTGTGAAGTTTTCTAATTCTTTTTTTTCAACTGATTTTGGAATGCTCTTCTTTTCTTTTATAAAACTATCTTTTATTTTATCAAATTTGTTAAACCATAAGTCTTGAAACACTTCATTTAATAGTTCTTTTTTTAATTGATCAATATTTTTTGGTATTTTTTTCCCCAGATATTTTACTTTTTTGTTTACTTTTCCCGCTTCGCGGTAGCTATGTTCCAGGTAATAGTAAGTGTTTCCTTCTATGTTTTTTTTACTAATCGAAACCATATATGGTAATTAACTCTACAAATTAATAAATATTTCTATAATTTCAAAAATGTAGAGTTAAATTAGGTTGAGTTTTATACTTCGTGTGTCCCCCAGATGTTTTGCGTATTCTTTAACCTGCAAGACTTCTTCTGGCAATGCAGGTCTTGATATGTCTTTATATTCGTACGCCTTGTATTCTGGTCTGTATTGAGCCATTATGTTAACAGTTGCATTTGGCAGGTTTTCTGCTATCCATTTGATAATTGGTTTTGAACAACAATCTATGTGGTTTGGCAGTACAAGGTGTCGTATGATCATCTCTCCAGCTTTATGTGCGATTTTGTGATTTCTTTTAACAATTTTCATGTATTTATCAACTTTTGATAAGCGCTTGGCGCACTCATCGTTTCCATATTTGAAATCTGTTAGATACACATCGATGATTCCAGTAAGTAGTTTCATTGTTTCAATTGAGCAATACATATTCGAATTCCATACTTGAGGTATGTTTGCTTCGCATTCTTTCAAAACTTGTAGTATGTATGGTATGTTTGGTGTTGGGTCTCCGCCTACCCAGTTTACGTTTTTAGCTTTTTGGGTTTTTTTTCTTTCAATCATATCTGCTAGTGTTGAAGGTTCAAAATACATGCCCGTGTTGTATTGACTTATGTCCCAATTTTGACAGAAGACACAGTGGAATGTGCAACCCGAGAAAAAAACAGTATATGATGGTACGAGAACGGTTTCTTCGCCAAGATGTAAAAACTCAGATGCTATGCCTGGTTGCTTTACTCCACAGTTTCCAGATTTTTTTCTTCGATCAACCTTGCATTTCCGCTCACAGAAACAACATTGTTGAAAAATCCTAGATGCAAGATCTATTTTTAGGTCGAGTAGCGATTTTTTCGGTTCGCTAGTGCAAAGTTTTCTTTTGTTAAGAGCAACGTCATGCTTTTTCCATAGGGCCTTAGTTGATTCAGAATTCTCGAAAGAAACAGGAATGTGTTTGCACTTAAGATATTGTGATTTTTCGTTTTCTTCCAAGATTTTAAAATATTTTGAAAGTGAAGTTCTAGCAGCTATCATTGTTATCTGATATGCTTCACTAAATTTAAAACTATTTTTTATATAGGTCAATATCTACTTCCATACCATCTCTAGCTGCGATAATTTTAGTACCAAGTTTCTCGGAAAGCCTCTCTGCAATTTCCCACGGCTTTGCTTTTACCATGTTCATACCAAAATGCGTCAGGATCGCAAGTCGTGGTTTATTTATGGCAATAATCTGTTCAGCTTCTTGTAAACAAAGATGTTCAATGGTGCTTTTATCCTCCAACATAACGACATTGACAATGAGGATATCTCCAGTAAAATGTGATGCAAGACCAGAAAAATAATCGGTATCGGTGATCAGAGAAATCGAGGCGGTTTTTCCTCTTATGTTCACACCATACGTTTCAACCCCATGTTTCAACCGTATTGGTGTTTCAAAAGAGATGTTCCCTACGCGGTACTTTCCTTTTTCTTTGAGAATATCAATGCGTTCGACGTGCTCCCGAGCGTATTTCAGGATCACCGGGTCACATTCCAGTGCATCCTTTGGAGCAAATACCACTCCTTTTTTATTAAATCCCCCGTTTGTCATAGCCTCCATCATTATGTTGATGTCGTTTGAATGATCAATATGTCGATGGGTCAGAATAATACCATCCAAATCCATTGGATTGAGCTTTGGTTTGCTTGAGATACAACGAACGAGGGAACCAGGTCCCGGGTCAATCATTACGTTTGTATCATCAAGTGTTAGCCAGATGCCGCCTGACGCCCTCAGCTGTTTTATTACAACGAAACGTGCACCAGCAGTTCCAAGGAATTTAATTTTATTCATGATTAGCTCTTGCTGACATGGAGATTTAGATTAAAAAATGTTTGATTAACTTTTGTTCGAAAACTTTCCAAAAATTCGAAGATCTTCCAATAAGCTATTTATATGTCCGAATGTGAAAACAAATCCTTAACGATTTGAAATTAAAAGGTGAAAAAAATGAACAAAAAAATATTAACAATTGGGCTGGCGCTTGCAATGATATTCTCTGCATTTACATTAGTTGTTGAAAGAGTCACAGCAGATCCGACTTCTCCCCCTCAGATTCAGTTTGTAGTTAATTATGACACTAATACTCTTACAGTTACATCTGCAGATATAGGATTAAAATATAGTAATGGCATGTCTTCAAGTGATGCAAATCTAATTGTTGTAAAGAATGATATGACATATTATGTTTTAAGCGATCTTTCAATCGGTACTTCTGGGGTACTATCAACTAAAGAGATAAAAGCTGGAGATATAATTTCTGGATTCTCATCAGGAACTTATTCGATTGTTTGGAAGCCCTTGAATTATGTACTTTATGTATTCACGTCCTTTGGAGGAAGCATAGATGATGCTGAAAAATTTTTTGGCACATGGACATTAACAAATCCTCCTGGCGGCGAAGAAACCGTCATCTATAAGTTTTTCTCTAATGGAGATTTTAGATGGCTCGATATAAATGATCTTGGGGGATATAATATTGAAGGAACATGGGAACTTCTTGAAGATCAGTTAGTTCTTGACTGGACATATCCAGTCACACAGACAGTAACCATGGATTACGTATTTTCCAATAGTGATCAAACTCTTACACTTTCATTCCAAACAACAAGTATGGTTATAACTAAAATGCAGGATGAGATAGACGATACCGACAACATAATTGGTAAATGGTCCGTAGATTCTCCGCAAGCCCCTCCAGGTTGGGAGGGAACAATATTTTGGGAATTCTATGCAAATGGAAATTATCAATTATATGACCCAGAAAATTTATCAAATTACAATTTCCAAGGAACTTGGGATTGGATTGAAGGGCAAGTTGTACTTTACCAAACTTATCCTTATGAAGACACATTTTACAGAGACTACTTTTTCACAAATAGCGATCAAATACTGACCATTGTATTTGGAACACAATATGTTTTTGTTCTCACAAAGACACAAGGCGACTCCATTCCTACTTTTCAATTTGTGAAGAATGATATTGCTGACACTTTGACAGTTGTCAGTGTTACTCCTAATAATGTTTTATGGAGTGATATTGATGTCGATGGCATTTGCGACACATCTGG